>NZ_CP020737.1:3403247-3737663 GCF_002097715.1 Burkholderia ubonensis subsp. mesacidophila | reverse complement strand
CGAATCGGTCTCGCCGGCGGCGGCCGGCGCGGCGCCGTTGCCGGGTCGCCAAGTGCGGCGGCCGGCGGCCGCTTCATGCGCGGGCAGGCTCGGCAGGTCGATGTCGGCGTCGTCGGCGTTCAAGTGCACGGCAGCCTGCGCGCTGATCGGCGCGGGGGCGGCAGTTGCGGCAGCGGCGAGGTTCGCGGCAATCGCGGCCACCGTCGCAGCCGGGCCGCCGGCCGGCGCCAGCGGCGCGCGCGGCGCGGCCGGTGCGGCGCTGAGCGCCGCGCTGCGCATGCCGGCCTTCGGATCGAGGACGAACTGGACTTCGATCGGCGCGTTCCAGAAATCGCGGGCCAGATCGGAGATCCGCCCCGAAAACTGGCTCTTGACCCAGTCCAGCTTGAAGCGGTTCGGCGCGGCGATGGACAGCGTGTTCGCCGCCGCATCGAAGGCCACCGGGGCCAAGGGTTTGATCCACGTCACGTACTGCTGGGGCGTCAGCTCGCGCTCCAGCAGTGCGGAACAGTGTTGCCAGAAATCGTTCATCAAGTAACTGTCGTTTTTTGCGTGCACAGCGGCTCGCCGGCGCCCTTGTCGCGAATACGCAACAAGGCCCGAAGCGGTCGTGCGAGCATGCGTCGGACACCTGCGTCACAGCGGTGGAGAGGCAGGTCGGGGCCGAGGCGGCGTGCGGGATTCTTGGAGATAAGGCGAGATTCTACCCGCAAACGCGGCCACAGCGTGAGTTATCCACAGGGGCGTGCTGTGGGTCGCGGGGCCGGATCGCAGGGCCCCGGCGCGCCTGGATAGCTTCTAAACTGTTGACCGTCAAGAGAAAAACGGTTTAAATAGCGGGTTCCGCGAAAACCAATCCTGTATTTCCGGCGATTGCGTTCGCCCGAAGGCCTGTTGGTAAGGGTGCGCGGTCCCTGAATTCCGACATTCTCAAACAAGAGAGAGCATCATGAAACGTACTTACCAACCGTCCGTGACGCGCCGCAAGCGCACCCATGGTTTCCGTGTCCGCATGAAGACGGCAGGTGGCCGCAAGGTCATCAACGCTCGCCGCGCGAAGGGCCGCAAGCGCCTCGCGATCTAACGCGGGTTGCGCGCTGTGACCGCCGTCCGCAGTGATGCGGAAGGGGCCGTCGAGCCGGGTGCGAATCCGTTGCAGACGAAAGCCGCCTTCCCCAAAGCTGCGCGACTTCTGAAAACGGATGAATTTTCATCCGTTTTTCGTTTGCGCCCGTGGCGGCGCTCCGCGCACTTCGTGATTTACGGCAAGCCGACCGGCCAGCCCGCGCGTCTGGGGCTCGTGGTCGGCAAGAAGTATGCGCCGCGCGCAGTGACGCGCAACCTTGTGAAGCGGCTCGCACGCGACGCGTTTCGCCTGCGCCGGGCCGAGTTCGCCGGTTACGACCTGCTGCTGCGCCAGCACACGCGCTTCGACAAGAAAGCGCTGCCGAGCGCGGCTTCCGCCCCGCTCGCGGCGATGTGCGCGGCCGAGATTCGCGAGCTGCTCGACAGGGCAGCCCGGGAGATCGTCCGTCGCGCGTCGAAGCCCGCGTCCGAGTGACGCACCCGTTAGCCGCGCGGCGTTCGCGCCTGCGCGGCCGGCTTTGAAGCGGCGCTGAACGGCGCCGTGTCTGGTATGGAAACGGTATTGATCGCCTTGCTGCGCTTCTACAAGGTTGCCGTGAGTCCGCTGCTCGGCAACCGTTGCCGTTTTTATCCTTCCTGTTCGGATTACGCGCGCGAGGCAATCCAGTATCATGGCGCCGCGCGCGGCGCATATCTCGCCGCCAGGCGCGTGTGCCGATGCCATCCGTTTTCCGCGGGCGGCATCGACCTCGTTCCGCCGCCCAACTCCGACACACGCGCTTCCGGCCAGGCCGACGCGCGGTCCCATCGACTCTGAGACAACGCATGGATATCAAACGCACCGTCCTATGGGTGATCTTCTTCATGTCAGCGGTCATGCTCTATGACAACTGGCAGCGGTCCCATGGACGCCCGTCGATGTTCTTCCCGAGCGCCACGCAGACGGCTCCCGCAGCCGCAGGCGGCGCATCCGGCACCGGCGCGTCCGGCGCCGGCACGACGACGGACGGCGGCGTACCCGCGGCCGCAACCGGCGCCGCGCCCGCGACGACCCAACCGGCCGCGCAGGCGCAGCTCGTGAAGTTCTCGACCGACGTGTATGACGGCGAAATCGACACGCGCGGCGGCACGCTCGCGAAGCTGACGCTGAAGAAGCAGGGCGACGGCAAGCAGCCGGACCTCTACATCACGCTGTTCGACCACACGGCCGGCCACACGTACCTCGCGCGCACGGGCCTGCTCGGCGGCGACTTCCCGAACCACAACGACGTCTACTCGCAGGTCAATGCGGGCCCGGCGACGCTGTCGGGCGACCAGAACACGCTGAAGCTGTCGTTCGAATCGCCGGTGAAGGGCGGCGTGAAGGTCGTGAAGACCTACACGTTCACGCGCGGCAGCTACGTGATCGACGTCGATACGAAGATCGACAACGTCGGCACCGCGCCGGTGTCGCCGACGGTCTACATGGAACTCGTGCGCGACAACACGGCGGTCGAGACGCCGATGTTCTCGCATACGTTCCTTGGCCCGGCGGTCTACACGGATGCGAAGCACTTCCAGAAGATCAACTTCAGCGACCTCGACAAGAACAAGGCCGACTACGTGAACTCCGCCGACAACGGCTGGGTCGCGATGGTCCAGCACTACTTCGCGTCGGCCTGGATTCCGAAGCAGGGCGTGAAGCGTGACATCTACGCGGAGAAGTTCGATCCGACGCTGTACCGCGTCGGCGTGAAGCAGCCGGTCGGCGCGATCGCGCCGGGCCAGTCGGCCGACGTGTCGGCGCGCCTGTTCGCGGGTCCGGAGGAAGAGCGCATGCTGGAAGGCATCGCGCCGGGCCTCGAGCTCGTGAAGGACTACGGCTGGGTGACGATCATCGCGAAGCCGCTGTTCTGGCTGCTCGAGAAGATCCACGGCTTCGTCGGCAACTGGGGCTGGGCTATCGTGCTGCTGACGCTGCTGATCAAGGCGGTGTTCTTCCCGCTGTCGGCCGCGAGCTACAAGTCGATGGCGCGCATGAAGGAAATCACGCCGCGCATGCAGGCGCTGCGCGAGCGCTTCAAGAGCGATCCGCAGAAGATGAACGCGGCGCTGATGGAGCTGTACAAGACGGAGAAGGTCAATCCGTTCGGCGGCTGCCTGCCGGTCGTGATCCAGATCCCGGTGTTCATCTCGCTGTACTGGGTGCTGCTCGCGTCGGTCGAAATGCGCGGCGCGCCGTGGATTCTGTGGATTCATGACCTGTCGCAGCGCGACCCGTTCTTCATCCTGCCGGTGCTGATGGCCGTCTCGATGTTCGTGCAGACCAAGCTGAACCCGACGCCGCCGGACCCGGTCCAGGCGAAGATGATGATGTTCATGCCGATCGCGTTCTCGGTGATGTTCTTCTTCTTCCCGGCGGGCCTCGTGCTGTACTACGTCGTGAACAACGTGCTGTCGATCGCGCAGCAGTACTACATCACGCGCAAGCTGGGCGGGGTCAAGAAGAAACCCGCCTGACGATCGACGATCGGCCGGCGCACGGGCGGAAGCTGTCCGCCTGCAGCGCCGGTCATCGCGACGATGCAAAAAAGCCGCAGGGCCTTCGGGCCCTGCGGCTTTTTTGCTGATGCGGCGCTCAGCGCTTCGACGAGTCGCCGTAGAACTGTTCGATCAGTTCCTGAACCAGGTAGCGATGGTGGGGCGACAGCGCCTCGATTTTCGACGCGAGTTCGATCGTCTCGGGCGTCGGCGGATAGCGCTCGTCGCGCGGCAGCGGTTGCGGCGTCGGATGCACCACGGCGCTCGGCGACGGGCCGTAGTGCAACCAGTGGAGCTCGACGCGCAGCCAATCCGCGAGCGTGCGCAACTTGTCCTGCGTCGGGATCGTGCGCCCTGTCAGCCATTTGTGCGCGGTTTGCGGCGACACCGGATGCTCGCCGTGGTGGCGAAGATTGAACTGGTTGGCAAGCTCCGTCGCGCCCGCGATCTTGTGCGGGCTGCGCTGCAAGGCGAATTTCAGGCGCTCGGAGAACGCCTTTTTCTCTTCGGATGTCGGCATGGAAGAGATTGTGCATTTCGACTAACGGCTTTCAGACAACCATTCAAGATAAACGTATCTCTTTCAGAAGAGTCTCAAGCTATTGTCAGACGAAATAACAGCCATGCCGGCGGCGTGTGAATCGCCCCGATTGGGCGGACATATCCGAAACTGAAGCCTGTTCGCGGGGTTGGATTTGTATTTGTCTTATCTCTAATGGGATAAATTAATTCGAGTCCTAATACCGGTTTGGCCGGGCGCGGTGACGGGCGCGTCGTCACGCTACAATGCCGGCGTCCCTATGCCAATGCGTCTTTCCGCGCGGGTTGGCCGTTCCATTGCTGATTTCCGATTGCCATGCTTGCTACCGATTCCGATCCGATCGTCGCCATTGCCACTGCCGCCGGCCGCGGCGGGATCGGCGTCGTCCGCGTGTCGTTCGGGCGGGGCGGCGAGGCGGCGGCGCTGCCGCTGATCGACGCGTTGTGCGGGCAGCGGCTCGCGCCGCGCCACGCGAGCTACGTGCCGTTCCTCGATGAGCACGGCGCGCCGCTCGACCGCGGCATTGCGCTGTATTTCCCGGCGCCGCATTCGTACACGGGCGAGCATGTGCTCGAACTGCAGGGGCACGGCGGGCCGATCGTGATGCAGCTGCTGCTGCAGCGCTGCCTCGACGCCGGCCGCGGCTTCGGGCTGCGGCTCGCGGAGCCGGGCGAATTCACGCGGCGCGCATTCCTGAACGACAAGCTCGATCTCGCGCAGGCCGAGGCGGTCGCCGACCTGATCGAGGCGAGCACCGAGGCGGCCGCGCGCTCGGCCGGCCGTTCGCTCGACGGCGCGTTCTCGCGGCAGATCCATACGCTTGTCGACGACGTGATCACGCTGCGGATGCTGGTCGAGGCGACGCTGGATTTTCCGGAAGAGGAGATCGATTTTCTCGAGGCGGCGGACGCGCGCGGCAAGCTCGCGCGCATCCGCGAGCAGCTCGCGCACGTGCTCGGCGATGCGCGGCAGGGTGCGTTGCTGCGCGAGGGGCTGTCGGTGGTGCTCGCGGGGCAGCCGAACGTCGGCAAGTCGTCGCTGCTGAACGCGCTGGCGGGCGCCGAGCTCGCGATCGTCACGCCGATCGCCGGCACGACGCGCGACAAGGTCGCGCAGACGATCCAGGTCGAGGGGATTCCGCTGCACATCATCGATACGGCGGGGCTGCGCGAGACCGAGGACGAGGTCGAGCGGATCGGCATCGCGCGCACGTGGAGTGAGATCGAGCGCGCGGACGTCGTGTTGCACCTGCTCGATTCGCGCGGCGGGATGACGGCCGACGACGAGGCGATCGCTGCGCGGTTTCCGGCGGGCGTGCCGGTCGTGCGCGTGCTGAACAAGACGGACCTGACCGGCGCGCCGGCGTCGGTTGCGCATCCGGCGGCGGAAGGGGATCTCACCGAGGTGCACCTGTCGGCGAAGCGCGGCGACGGGATCGACCTGCTGCGCGGCGAGCTGCTGCGGATCGCCGGGTGGCAGGCGGGCGCCGAGGGCGTGTACCTGGCGCGCGAGCGGCACCTGATCGCGCTGCGCGCGGCGCAGGAACATCTCGCGCAGGCGGCCGATCACGCGGAACAGCGTGCGCAGTCGCTCGACCTGTTCGCGGAAGAACTGCGGCTCGCGCAGGAACAGCTCAATTCGATTACCGGGGAATTTACTTCGGATGACTTGCTGGGGGTGATCTTCAGCAGGTTTTGTATCGGGAAATAGCCCGTCCCCTATTGTTGGCAAACATCGCCAATCAAAGCCTTTCTCGTCGGTGAAGGCGAGCCGCGGCAACACGTGTGCTTCTCGGGCGCTGGTGTCGAGATCGCGGCGCAGCAGTGTGGTCGGGGGGCGAGTGGGTTCGCATGGCAGGACGTCGCTTCGCGAACGTACGTCTCGGCCGGCGCCCGCCGCGTAACGTTCCGCGGTCACCCACTTTCGACGAAGGCCCCCTTCATGATGAATTCCCGCATTGTCAATCAGCCGGCCAACTCGACCGTGCAGCCCTCGACATCGAACCCGGCCACGCAGGCGAATGCAAATCAGAGCGCTTCCGGCGCCCGGCCGATGGCGCAGGCGACACAAGGTCCGCTCGCGGCATTGCGACGCTCCGATTCGATGACGGAGGTTCACGGGTTCCAGGGCGGCGGTGTCAGGAGTGCGATGCGTATCAGTGTGAAGGTCGGGACTGAAGCGCCGGACGTCCGGCGGACCGCAGCCTATGTGAAACGGCCCGGGGCTCAGACGGTCGCCAGACTCGACGATTACAGCACGCTGCGTGACGGGGCGCCCGGGACGCCAGTTGCAAATGTGCCGGGCAGCGATGGGAGTCGGCGCGACCAGTCGCCTGAGAGAATCGCGCGATCACAGAGACACGATGACACGCGGATTTCGATCAATGACGCGGAAGTGCCAATGCTGTTCGAAGGCCGCGAGATCGCCCAACAGGCAATGGGCGCGGCCGCAAAAACCGCACCCTGGCAGGTCGAAGTCGAGTATCACGGCAACGACGGGCCGTGCGGAGACAACGAGAACGTTGGATGCAAAGGGCGCCTGGCGAAAGCCTCCGCGACGCTCGAGGCAGAGTTTCTACGCCAGGCGCCGGCGGGATCGACGTTCAAGGCGACGTCAGTCTATTCGCGGTTCCAGGAGACCACGCGCGGAAACGATTCCATCCCGACCAAGTATGGATATTCCGAATCCGATCCAAAGATGACGTACGGCTCCGACGGTGACGAAGTCAAGGCGCACACGATTCTGGAGACCCGCAAGCCGGAGCCCCGCGTACTGCCGCCCAGCAGGCCGGTCACCTCCGGGCTCTCGTTTGCCGAGATGGCGCGCAACAAATCAAGCACGCCTGGCAGCTGAAGGCCCGCGGCAAGGAGCGCCGCGCGCGCTCGGTGCCGCTCACGCTGGAGGCGGCGAGCCGACAAACCGCTCGCCGTGCTCGACGCCGCGGAATACCGGTGCGGCTTCCTGCGCGATCCGCTGTCCGCCTTCACCACCCTCAATCCCAATCCCGATGATGATGGTGATGGTAGTACCCGCCGCCGTAATACCCGCCACCGTAATAACCGTCATACGGCGCAACGACACAGCCGCTCAACAGCGCGGCGACGCCGGCAATCAACAACAGGGTTTTCATGGCGCTCACCTGCCCAGGTTCAAGATGAACCCAGCATAGCGAGCGCCCCCGGCAGCGGCTGTAAGGAATCGTTTCCCAGCCGTGCATTGCGTAACGGCGGATTATTCCGGTCAAAACGCCCGTTAAAAAAGGCGGTTCACACCGCCATGATCCGGTTGCGTCCGGCATCCTTCGCACGATACAGCGCGGCGTCGGCTGCTTCGATCAGCGCATCCGGCATCGTCAGTTCGTCGGGCGACGCAGTCGCGCAGCCGACGCTGACCGACACGCGCCCGGCCGGCCCGTGCGTCGGCAGATTGAGCCGCAGCACCGCCTCGCGCGCTTCCTCCGCGACGAGCCGCGCGCCGCGCGCGCTGGTGTTCGGCAGCACGATCGCGAACTCTTCGCCGCCGTAACGCGCGACGAGATCCGCGGGCCGGCGCACGACGCCCGTCAGCGCATTCGCGACCGCGATCAGGCATGCGTCGCCCTTCACGTGGCCGAACGCGTCGTTGTACGCCTTGAAATGATCGACATCGACCATCAGCAGTGACAGCGGCTCGCCTTGCCGACGCGCCTGCAGGAACAGCAGGTGGAAATGATCGTTGAAGTGGCTGCGGTTGTAGACGCCCGTCAGCCCGTCGCGCGCGGACGAGCGTATCAGCGTCGCGTGCGCCTCGAACAGGCGCTGATACAGCATCGTCACTTCCCACGCGAGCACGCAGACGAGCACGCCGGGCGTGAACATGCTGAACACGCGCGCAACGTACCAGCCGACCGTGAAGCGGTTCGCGCTCAGCAGGTTCAGCGTGGTATCGGTGAGGCACGCGAGCACGGCGATCGCGAGCCACAGGTCGAGCGTCGTGCGCAGCCGGCCGGTGAACAGCACGGCGGCGAGCGCGAGTGCGTTGAGCGTCCAGACGACGAGCGCGACCGCGTTGACCGGCAACACGGCCGCGTCGCCGGGCGGACGGAACGCGGGCGGCAACGGCACCTTCAGCGCGAGCACGCACAGCAGCGCGGCCGTGGCCGCCGGCCCGCCGATCAGCGCGATCGTCCACCCGCGCATCCGCGGCGCGCTGATCGCCTTGCGCACCATGCGCTCGCGCGCGAACAGCGCCAGCAACACGAAGGACGGAAAGCCCGCGTGCCAGAAGATCCACATCCACGCGGCGCTTTGCGGCAGTGCGCCGAGCAGGCCATGCGGCGCGAACACGCCGGGAAACGTCAGCAGCTGCAGCGCGACGGCGAGCGCGGTGAACGCATAGGCGCCGCCGAGCGCACCGAGCACCGGCTGGCGTGTGACGGTGAACTGCGCGCCGAGGAAGAACGCCGCGATGCAGGCTGTGGTGAACACGGTCAGCGCGCACATCGGCATGAACGGCTCGACCGCGGGCAGCGCGACGTTCGCATGTGGTGCGGCGATGCCGAGCGTGAGCAGGATGGCGAGTGCCGACAGCGTGGCGAACCAGATTTGCCGTCGCGTGGTGTGCTGGATCAGGATGCCTTCCATGAGGTCTCCGAGGCGTTCGTGCGCGCAGCCGTCCGGCCGCCGCGCGACCGGTGCGGCCTGATCCTAGCGCGTTATGGGCGCGCGCTCAAATCCCCAGCCCCGGCCCGTAGTTGCCGGCGACCCAGCGCGTGACGGCGTCGATGTCCGCGTAGTCCTGCTCGGGCAGCCCGTCGAGCATCGACAGCACTTCGTTGCTTGCGCCCGCAACGCGCGCGGCGTCGACGATCGCATCCTTGTTCGCGGGGTAGGCGATGCCGGCGAGCACGTCGGCGATCTGCAGGTCGATCGTTTCGTGCGGGATATCCGGCTTGCGGGAGGAAGGGGTGTCGTTCACGTCAGCGCCTTGCAATGGGATCGAAACGGCTCGCGCGTCGGCAATGGGCGCAAACGCACCCGGCCGGCGCGGGATGCGTCAATGCCCGCGCCGCACGCGGCGCCACGGATGCTTCCAGTCGATATGCGGGGCGTTCTCGTCGCGCGGATGCTGACGCCGGTGTTCCTGCCAGAGTTCATCGGAAAACAGCACAGCCACGATCACGAGCGGCAGCACCAGAAAGACACCGAGTATCACTTGCTCGATCACGATAGCCTCCTTGCGGTGGCAGGAACCCTTAACCCATTCTAGGCTCTCAACCTCGCCCACGTTCATTTTCTTACCGTGTACACCGGGAGCAATCGGGACTGCGCCTGACAGGGCGCCCCTGCGCTTCATTGCGTGCAATCCAAGGACCCTTACGATGCAACTACAAAACGAAACACACACGCTCGCGCTGAGGCCGCTCGAGCGTCAGGACCTGCGCTTCGTGCATGAACTGAACAACGACGCGAAGATCATGCGCTACTGGTTCGAGGAGCCGTACGAAACCTTCGCGGAGCTGTCGCAACTGTATGACCGTCACGTGCACGACCAGCGCGAGCGCCGCTTCGTCGCGGTCGATCCGCAAGGCGAGCTGGTCGGGCTCGTCGAGCTGATCGAGCTCGACTACATCCACCGTCGCGGCGAATTCCAGATCATCATCGCGCCGCACTGCCAGGGGCGCGGCTATGCGGGCCAGGCGACGCGTCTCGCGGTCGCGTACGCGTTCAAGGTGCTGAACCTGCGCAAGCTGTACCTGATCGTGGATACGTCCAATGCGGCGGCCATTCACGTTTATGAAAAATGCGGGTTCCGGCACGAGGCGGAATTGATCGAGGAATTCTTCGGCAACGGGACGTATCACAACGCTTACCGGATGTGTCAGTTCCAGAGCGATTTTTTCGAACGGCAGCGCGCGGCCTGACGTACGGGTAAATGCCAGGGTTTCGATGCCTGGCATTTTTCTTGTTTGCGCTTAATAGCGTGGCGCAATGCAGTAAAGCCGCGCCCGCATCGGATGACTTTATGTGCGATGCATCAAATCGTCCGGATATCGAAATGGATTATCCAAACCGTTCATCCGGCGTCGTGGCGATTCGGTGAAAGCCTTGCCGGACAAGGCTTTGCGGCCCCCGTCCCGAGGCAGCGGGCCGCGCATGGATTTTTGCCGCACGGGCGACAGGTCGCCGAAAGGTGTGGCGCACCGAGTGCGACAATTCGCCGCTATTGCGATCGCACAACAAATGTGCTTGCTATCGTCTATCGGTCTCCTAAGCTGAAAAATGTTGCTTCACGCTGACCTTTAAACACATAGCTAACTCAGCCTGTCGCCAGTGCGCATGGGAGACTGAACATGATGAAACGAACCGGTGTGTTTGTTGCGCTTGTCGGTGCATTTGCCGTGGTGTCGATTGCCCAGGCAGGCGGCGATGCCGCCGTGAAGCCGCGGCAGGAGATCCAGCTGACGCAGAACGCGTGGGGCTGCCTGTCGAAAGATAATCTGGATTCCGTACTGAATCACGAGCGCGACGGCCACTCGCAGGCGAAGCAGCAATACTTCGACGACTTCCGCTGCCTGTCGGTGCCGGAAGGCCAGCGCTTCCGCGTGGTGTCGGTGGACAACGGCGACGTGCAGTTCGTCAGCGCCGACAACAGCGACCAGCAAGGCCTCTGGACCGATTCGCGCTTCATCAAGCAATAACGCGCCGTTCGATGGGCGCACGCGCGCCGGCGCAAGCCGGCGGCGCGGATCGACACGGCCCGGCTGCCTGCCGGGCCGTTCTGCTGTGCGCGTCATGCTGCGGACGCCGGGCTTTCGGTATCATCACGGCCCGACCTGAACCGATGCCCGCCCGGGCACTTTCCGCATGGCGCTCAAATCCACGATCTACAAAGCCGAACTGCAAATCGCCGACATGGATCGGCACTACTATGGCGACCACACGCTGACGGTCGCGCGCCATCCGTCGGAAACCGACGAGCGGATGATGGTGCGGATCGCCGCGTTCGGGCTGTTCGCGCACGAGCGGCTCGAGTTCTGCAAGGGGCTGTCGGATACCGACGAGCCCGACCTGTGGCAGAAGGACCTGACGGGCGCGATCGACGCCTGGATCGAGGTCGGCCAGCCCGACGAGCGGCGCATCTCGAAGGCGGCGGGCCGCGCCGCGCAGGTGACGGTGATCGCGTACGGCGGCAAGACGTCGGATATCTGGTGGCAAGGCGTGCGCAGCAAGGTGGAGCGGCTGCGCAACGTGCAGGTGCTGTCGCTCGACGACGGCGTCGCGACGGCGCTCGCGCGGCTCGCCGAGCGGACGATGCGCCTGCAGTGCACGGTGCAGGACGGCGCCGCGTGGATCTCGAGCGCGGATCACGATCCGGTCGCGGTCGAATGGACGGTCCTCAAGGCGCGCGCCGACGCGTGACGCACACGCCGGCCGCACTCACGCGATCGCGGCCGGCGGCCCCTTGAGCTCCAGCATGTTGCCTTCCGGGTCGAACAGGTAGATCGACGGGCCGTAGCCGTCGGCGCCGTAGCGTTCCTCGAGCGTGCCTGGCGGCGCGCCGTGCGCGGTGAAATGCGCGGCGAGCGCCTGCGGGTCGAACGGCTCGACGCGCAGGCACAGGTGATCGAGGTTGCGTCCGGCGCCGGGCGGCCCGCTGTCGAGCCGGTCGAGCTTCCCGCCGACGGCGAGCAGGTCGATCAGCGCGTCGCCGGCGCGCAGCTGCACGAGGCCGAGTTCCGGTTGTTCTTTTTCCACACGGCAGCCGACGGCGTCGCAGTAGAAGCGCGTCATCGCGGCCATGTCGGTCACGCGAAGCACGATGTGATCGAGCCCGCGGAGGATCGGTTTCATTGGTGAACGCTCCTTGGCAAGCGAGGTTCATCGAGTGTAGACCACGGCGACGGGGGCGACCGCGCGCGCGGCAGAATCGGCAGACGAAAAAAAAGCCCGCTCACGTGGAACGGGCTTAATCCATATCAGGAGGAGACATGGAGGAGACAGGTCCAACTATACACACGGCGATGGTGCGACGCAATATTGTTTGTGTAAAAAAACGTCAGGACGGCGTTTTGCCGCACCCGCACTGCAACATGAATGTGACGGAACCGTGACTAATGGGCCCGAATGTTGCCCGTTCGTGCCGGTTTTTTTTTGATGCGCCCCGTTTTGCCGGCGCGAATCACAGAGCAAGATTCAGGGCGCGACGGTGCGTGCGGCTGGCTAGAGTAGGCACCGTCTACACTGAGAGTGCGAGGTTCCGATGAAATCCGCCTATCCGACCGACGACGCCCGCTGGAATGCCGTGACCGCCCGTGATCCGCAGGCGGACGGCGCATTCTTCTACGCGGTGCGCACCACCGGCGTGTTCTGCCGCCCGACCTGCGCGTCACGGCTGCCGCGGCGCGAACACGTCGCTTTCTTCGACGATCCGGCCGCCGCACGCGCGGCCGGGTTCCGTCCCTGCAAACGCTGCCAGCCCGAGGGGCTGCCGCGCGAGCTCGAGATCGTCAATCGCGCGTGCGCGGTGCTCGATGCGCATCCCGAGCGGCTCACGCTCCAGCAACTGAGCGATGCGGTGCACGTGAGCCCGTTCCACCTGCAGCGGCTGTTCAAGCGCGTGGTCGGCGTATCGCCGCGGCAGTACCAGGCCGCGCAGCGCGGCGCGGCGTTGCGGCAGGCGCTGCAGAGCGGCCGGCCGGTCACGCAGGCGGCTGTCGACGCGGGCTTCAATTCGCCGTCGCGGCTGTATGCATCGGTGCCGCGCGAGCTGGGAATGGCGCCGTCGGCGTTCCGCCGCCAGGGCGCGGGGCTGCGGATCGACTACGCGACCGCGCCGACGTCGCTCGGCACGGTGCTGGTCGCCGCGACCGCGCAGGGCATCTGCCGGATCGCGTTCGGCGACGATCCCGCGCCGCTCGTCGCCGCGCTGAAGGACGCGTTCGCGCGCGCCGAGCTGGTCGAGTCGCCCGCGCGGCTCGCGCCGTTCGTCGCGCAGATCGGTGCGTACCTGGACGGCACCCGCCGCACCTTCGAGCTGCCGCTCGACATCGCGCCGACCGCGTTCCAGCAGCGCGTGTGGGAGGCGTTGACGAACATTCCGTACGGCGAGACCCGCAGCTATTCGGAGATTGCCGAGGCGCTCGGCGCGCCGCGCGCGGTGCGGGCCGTGGCGTCCGCGTGCGCGTCGAATCCGGTGGCGCTCGCGATTCCGTGCCATCGCGTCGTGCAGAAGGGCGGCGCGCTGGCCGGCTATCGCTGGGGCGTGCGCCGCAAGGCGACGCTGCTCGCGGCCGAGGCACACCATGCGCACGACGCGCACGACGACACGGCCGACATCGCCGTCACGGAGGGCAGCGCAGCTTGAAGGTCGCAACCCCCATCGCAACCATGAGCGGCGGCGTGCCGCCGTCCGTGCAACTCGAGCTGCGCTTCAAGGCGCCCTACGACTGGGCGCGCGTGCTGCGCTTCTTCAGCGGGCGCGCGATTCCGGGCGTCGAGCGGGTCGCAGGCGGCGCGTACCGACGGATCGTCGACCTGAAGGGCGAGCCCGGCCGGCTCACCGTCGAGCGGCATCCGCGCCGGCATTGCCTCGTCGCGACGGTCGAGGGCGCGGCGGCGCGCCACGTCGACGACGCGTTTGGCGCACGCATCGCGTCGATGTTCGACCTGCGCGCCGATCCGGCCGCGATCGGCACGGAGCTGGCGCGCGATCCGTGGTTCGCGCCCCTTGTCGCGGCCGCGCCGGGGCTGCGGGTGCCGGGCGCGTGGTCGGGCTTTGAGCTCGCGGTGCGCGCGATCGTTGGCCAGCAGGTCAGCGTGAAGGCGGCGACGACGATCGTCGGCCGGCTCGTCGAGCGCGCGGGCGAGCGGGTCGTGCACAGCGACGACGGTGCGCCTGCGTGGCGGTTCCCGACGCCGGACGCGCTCGCCGCGTGCGATCTCGCGAAGATCGGGATGCCCGGCAAGCGGGCGGCGGCGCTCACCGGCGTGGCGCGCGCGGTCGCGGCGGGCGACGTGCCGCTCGATCCCGCGCAGGCCGATCTCGCGACGCTGCGCCAAGCGTGGCTCGACCTGCCCGGCATCGGCCCGTGGACCGTCGAATACATCGCGATGCGCGCGTGGCGCGACCCGGACGCGTGGCCCGCGTCCGATCTCGTGCTGATGCAGTCGATCACCGCGCGCGATCCGTCGCTCGACCGGCTCGCGAGCCAGAAGCGCCGCACGGACGGCTGGCGTCCGTGGCGCGCGTATGCGGCGCTCCATCTGTGGAACGAGGTGGCCGACCGCGCAGGCGCGGCGCGCGGCGGGTGACGTAACGAAGCGGGCAGGCTGCCGGCCGGCGCATCCCGCTATCCGGCAGACGAATGCCCGCAACCGTGCGCAACCCGCCGCGTGCGCCTCGCGGCTGCCGAAAAGTCGCGAGGCGCACGGTCCTTTCCGTGCGCTCCGACGCGCCCGGCCAGGCGCGAGGCCGCCTCAAGCGCGTGTCCCGGCGAGATGTTAAAGTGCCCGCTACCAACGAAGCGACCAACAATCCTGCCGGCCGTGCGCGAGCGTTCCGCGCGCTGCCGTGCCCGCACTTGCGCATCAATGTCGAACACCATGACCATCCGCCAGACCGAATTGCTGCTGGATCGCCTCGACGTGCTGAGTTCCGGCCCGACGCGGCAGCATCTGCCCGACGGCCTGCGCGGCATCGAAAAGGAAAGCCTGCGCGTGACGCGCGACGGGATGATCGCGTTCACGCCGCATCCGCGCGCGCTCGGTTCGGCGCTCACGCATCCGTCGCTGACGACCGACTACTCCGAAGCGCTGCTCGAACTGATCACGCCAGCGGAACCCGACGCAGCGCTCACGCTCGAACGCCTCGACGAGCTGCATCGCTACGTGTACGCGTCGCTCGGCGACGAAATGCTGTGGAACGAGTCGATGCCGGGCCTGCTGCCCGCCGACGACCAGATTCCGATCGCCGACTACGGCACGTCGAACATCGGACGCCTGAAGATGGTTTATCGGCTCGGTCTCGCGTATCGGTACGGTCGCACGATGCAATGCATCGCGGGCATCCACTACAACTATTCGCTGCACGAGGAAGTGTGGCGGCGCCTGCACGCGGAAGAAGGCTCGACCGCGTCGCTCGTCGACTACCAGTCCGAGCGCTATCTCGCGCTGATCCGCAACTTCCGCCGCACGAGCTGGCTGCTGATGTACCTGTTCGGCGCGTCGCCGGCGCTCGACCGGCGGTTCCTGCGTGATCGCCCGCACACGCTCGACACGTTCGACGCCGACACGCTGTACCGTCCGTACGCGACGAGCCTGCGGATGAGCGATCTCGGCTACTCGAACACGACCGCGCAGGCGGCGCTGCAGGCGGACTACAACACGCTGTCGGGCTATCTGGACGCGCTGTCGAAGGCCGTGAGCGAGCCGTATCCGCCGTACGAGGCGATCGGCACGCATCGCGACGGCGAGTGGATCCAGATCAACACGAACGTGCTGCAGATCGAGAACGAGTTCTATTCGACGATCCGGCCGAAGCGCGTCACGTATTCGGGCGAGCGTCCGCTGCATGCGCTCGCGTCGCGCGGCGTGCAGTACATCGAGGTGCGCTGTCTCGACATCGATCCGTTCGAGCCGACCGGCATCGCGCTCGGCACCGCGCGCTTCATCGACGCGTACTTGCTGGCGTGCGCGCTCGACGCGAGCCCGCCGCTCGATTGCGATGCGTACCGGGAAGCGAACGCGAACTTCGGCGCCGTGACGATGGAGGGCCGCAAGCCGGGCCTCGCGCTGTCGCGCGACGGCAGCCCGATTGCGCTGCAAGCGTGGGCGGACGAGCTGATGGCGAAAGTCGAAGCCGTCGGCCGCCGTCTCGACGAGATTCGCGGCGGCGACGAGCACGCGCGCGCGATCGCCGCGCAGCGCGAGAAGCTCGCCGATCCGGAGCGCACGCCGTCCGCGCGCGTGCTGCGCACGTTGCGCGACAACGGGCAATCGTTCCTCGCGTTCGCGCGCGCGCAAAGCGACGCGCATGCCGCGCATTTTCGCGCACGGCCGCTTCCGGAGGCCGCCGCGCGTGCCGCGGCTGCGCTCGCCGAGCGCTCGCTCGCCGACCAGGCCGAACTGGAAGCGAAGGAAGCCGGTTCGTTCGACGCTTTCGTCGCCGCCTATCGCGCGTACACGCTGAACCGCTTCAGCGTCTGACGACCACGCACGCGGCCGCGCGCATCGGCGTGCGGATCGCCTGCGCGCGCTGCCGCCGGCGGAATCCGGCGCACGCGCGGCGGCGCGTGCAGGGCAGCCGGCGCGGGCCGGTGGCGCCGTTGGGTGACGCGTCCACGCGGTTCATCGCGCGCCCGCTTCAGTGATGCGAATAGGTCGACGGATCGATCGCAGGCGCTACGTCGCGCTTGCCGGATTCGACCGTCGCATGGCCGGTGCCGCCGTAGCCGGCGGCGTCTGCGCGCGCTTGCGCGACGCGCTGCGTGATCGCCTGCACGTTCTGCGGATAGTCTGGGCTGCTGACGATGGCGGGCCGGTAACCCGCCGCTTCGTACTCGGCCAGTTCCTGTCGAACCTGGGCTCGCGTCAGCGGTTGGGAGGCGGCTTGCGCCTGGGCCGCGGCCGCGGCACCCATCATCAGGATGCCGATACAAGCCGCGCGAATCATCGTCTTCTTCATCTTGCACTCCGGGTTGGTCGAGCGCCGCGCACGGAATCGGCGCGGCGTGAATCGATGCGTGCAGTCTAGGCTTCGGATACCCGAGGAAACATCCCGCTGGCGGATAGGCACCTTTGTTGGCAGTGCAAGATTGCAGCGGTGCGTTGCGGGGGCGGGAAGGCGCGCCGGCTGCCCGGCCGCCCGGACGGGGCGCGGCGCCTGACGCGCGGATTCGTCATATCGGGCTTGCCCCTCCTTGTACAAGCGGCGCGTGCCGCCTAACCTTTTTAAGTGACCGATCGACTGGCCGCGGCGATGTCGTTGCGCAGGCAAGCGACGTCCGGGTCGTTGTGATCGCAGACAGCTTTGCATGGGATCGGGGTGCGAAGCATGGGATACGAATAAGCGCCGAAGCGCCCACTCCGATCGCCCGCGAAGCATGGGACCGGAGTAAGCGCTAAAGCGCTAACTTCGGTCGACCGCGAAGCATGGGACCGGAGTAAGCGCTAAAGCGCTAACTTCGGTCGACCGCGAAGCATGGGACCGAAGTAAGCGCTAAAGCGCTAACTTCGGTCGACAGGAGACACGATGAACCCTTCATCCTCCCTACCCGCAGGCGCCGTCTTCGCCCAACCGCTCACGCCCGTCGGCCACTCGCTGTTGCTGTCGTTCCTCGTCGCGGTGATCCCGATCGCGGTCGCGCTGATCGCGCTCGGCGTGCTGCGCCGCCCCGCGTGGCAGGCGTCGCTCGCGGGGCTGATCGCCGGCCTCGCGGTCGCGATCGGCGCATGGGGGATGCCCGTCGGCCTCGCGTTCGACGCGGTCGCCGCGGGCATGGCGCTCGCGCTGATTCCCGTGATGTGGATCGTCTTCAACGCCTTGCTGCTGTACAACATCGCAGTGAAGTCGGGCCGCTTCGACCAGTTCCGCCAGTGGATGCTCGACCACCTGCCCGACGACCGCCGGCTCGTGCTGCTCGTCGTCGCGTTCTCGTTCGGCTGCCTGCTCGAAGGGATTTCCGGGTTCGGCACGCCGGTCGCGATCACGAGCGCGCTGTTGATCGCGCTCGGCTTCCCGGCGATCGAGGCGCTCACCTACACGCTGCTGTTCAACACCGCGCCGGTCGCGTTCGGCGCGCTCGGCGTGCCGATCACCGTGCTCGGCGCGGTCACGTCGCTGCCGGCCGCGACGCTCGGCGCGATGGTCGGCCGCCAGCTGCCGTTCTTCGCGCTGCTGCTGCCGTTCTACGTGGTGGGCGTGTACGGCGGCGCGCGCTCGATCGCGCGGCTGTGGCCGGCCTTGCTCGTGTCGGGCGGCAGCTTCGCGCTCGCGCAGTTCATCACCTCCAACTTCCTCGGCTATCAGCTCACCGACGTGCTGTCGTCGCTGACGTCGCTGATCGTGACGATCGGCTTCCTGAAAGTGTGGAAGCCGCTGGCGGATCCGCAATTCGCGATCGTGCGCAGCCCGCCCGCGAACGGCGCGGCGGGCGGGCGCGTCGGCTACGGCGGCTGGCTGCCGTGGCTCGTCGTGTCGGTGATCGTGATCGTCTGGGTGCGCGCGAACATCGCGGCGATCGGCGACGTGAAGATCCCGTGGCCGGGGCTGCACAACGCCGTGTACGTCACGCTGTACCAGAAGCCGTATGCGGCGGTCTGGGACTTCCAGCCGCTCGGCACCGGCACCGCGATCCTGCTCGCGGCGATCGTCACGGCCGCGTGGACGCGCACCGGCGCCGGCGATGTCCTCGGCTGCGTCGCGAAGACGTGGCGGCAGACCCGCATCGCGATCGCGACCGTGATGATGATCGTCGGGCTCGCGTACCTGCTGAACTACTCGGGCATCAGCTACACGCTCGGCACCGGCGTCGCGTCGACGGGCGCGCTGTTCCCGCTCGTGTCCGCGTCGCTCGGCTGGATCGCGGTGTTCCTGTCCGGCAGCGACACGTCGGGCAACGCGCTGTTCGGCAACCTGCAGGTGGTCGCCGCGCGGCAGCTCGGCCTCGATCCGGTGCTGATGGCCGCGACCAACTCGTCGGGCGGCGTGATGGGCAAGATGATCTCGCCGCAGAACATCGCGACCGGCGTGTCGACGACCGACCTGAAGGGGCAGGAGGGCGTGGTGTTCGCACGCACCTTCTGGCACAGCGTGATCCTCACGCTGCTGCTCGGCGTGCTCGTGTTCCTGCAGCAGCACGTGCTGACGTGGATGATCCCGGCGCTGCCGAAGTGAACGCGCAGCCCGCTTGCGTTCAGCGCGCGGCCGGCTCGGCGGCGGCTTCGCCGCGCTTCGGCACGATGCACGCGAGGAACGCGTCGATCGCGGGGCTGTGGCGGCGCGCCTTCAGGTAGTACACGTATTCGTCGATCGTCGTGTCGACGCCGCGCAGCGCGATGATCCGCAGGTCGGGGTGGCGTTCGGCCTCGCCGCGCGGAAACAGGCTGCCGCCGACGCCGTGCAGGATCGCCTCGCGGATCGCTTCACGGCTGCCGATCTCCGCGACCGATGCCGGCGCGACGCCGGCCGCCGCGAGGATCGTCTCGGTACAGCTGCGCGTGACCGAGCCCTGTTCGCGGATCAGCAGCCGCACGTCGGCGAGCTGCGCGGCGTCGATCGCGTCGAAGCGCGCGAGCGAATGGCTGCGATGCACGACGAGCACCAGCGGGTCGGTGGAAATCACCTGCCGCTCGAGGCCGTCCGCGTCGTTGCGCTGCGACGAGACGGCGAGATCGATGCGGAACTCGTGCAGCGCCTGCAGCATTTCTTCCGAGTTGCCGATCCGGCACGTGAGCGCGATCGACGGATGCGCATTCGAGAAGCGTCCGACCGCATCCATGATGTAGTACGGCCCCGTCGCGCCGATCCGCAGATGGCCTTCGAACAGGCCGCCGACGTTGCGCAGCATGATGTCGGCCTGCGCTTCGAGCGCGATCATCTGCTCGACGAGCGGCAGCAGCCCAACGCCGGTTTCGGTGACTTCGAGCCGCCGGCCGCTGCGATGGAACAGCTCGACGCCGTACACCTGCTCGACCTGCCGGATCTGCGCGGCGATGGTCGGCTGGCTGACGCCGAGATGTCGCGCGGCACGCGTGATGCTGCCTTGGCGGACAGTCGCGTGGAATGCCTTCAGCTGATCGAACACGGATCGGCCTCTCCCCCTTTCATCGCGCGTCAGGCTAACGCAAGCATGTGTCGGCCCCATGAAACCCGCGTCGTGCGCCGCTTCGCAAAAAAGCTGGGGATGACCGCAAGAAACCTGCGGGAACCGGTCACGGCCGGGACACGCGCTTACGGACTAATAACGGCATCGTCACGCACCGAACCGTCGGCCCCGCTCGCGCCGGCTCCATCCCTACCGACCCACAGGATCCTTTTCATGTCCTCGACCAACCGACGCGATTTCCTGCGCCTTGCCGCCCAGTCAGCCGGGGCGATGGCCGCCTACGCGGGCTTTCCGCCCGCGATCCGCAAGGCGCTCGCGATGCCGGCCGCCTCGCGCACCCGCTCGATCCAGGACGTCGAGCACGTCGTGATCTTCATGCAGGAAAACCGCTCGTTCGACCACTACTTCGGCGGGCTGCGCGGCGTGCGCGGCTTCAACGACCCGCGCCCGCACCTGCTGCCGAACGGCGCGCCGGTCTGGCTGCAGCCGCCGGCCGCCGTGCACACGAAGAACTACCATGCGCGCGGGCTCGACCCGGCCGCGCCGTACGTGCTGCCGTTCTACCTCGATCCGAAGCAGACGACCGAATTCCAGCCGGGCACCAACCACGGCTGGAGCAGCGGCCACCTCGCGTGGAACAACGGCCAGTGGGACCAGTGGGTGAACCAGAAGCAGGACGTGCTGACGATGGGCTACCTGAAGCGCCAGGACCTGACCTATCACTACGCGCTCGCCGACGCGTTCACGATCTGCGATGCGTACTTCTGCTCGGCGCACGCCGACACCGCGCCGAACCGCATCTACCTGTGGACCGGCACGATCGATTCGCGCAACGTGTACGGCACGAAGCCGAACGGCCCCGGCATCGGCGAGCGCAACAACGTCAACGGCTATACGTGGACGACCTATGCGGAGCGGCTCGAGAACGCGAACGTCAGCTGGAAGGTGTACCAGGGCGGCACCGGCATCCCGGGCGACCCGACCGACAACTACACCGACAACTCGCTGATGTTCTTCAAGCGTTTTCAGGTGAAGGAAGGCGCGAGCGGCCCGCTCGTCGACAAGGGCGCGTCGAACCACACGCTCGCGGAGCTGAAGGCCGACGTGCAGGCGAATCGCCTGCCACAGGTGTCGTGGATCGTCGCGCCGTACAAGTACAGCGAGCATCCTCAGGCGTCGCCGACCGACGGCGCGTTCTACATCAACATGGTGCTCGAGGCGCTGACGTCGAATCCGGACGTGTGGGCGAAGACGGTGTTCATCCTCAACTACGACGAGAACGACGGGCTGTTCGACCACATCGTGCCGCCGGTGCCGCCCGTCACGAGCGGCGTGAACGGGCAGGGCGTCGTGTCGGCGAACCTGCTGGGCAATCTCGGCGACGAGCTGCTCGACCTGAACAAGTATCCGGGCGAGATGAGCCCGCTCGTGCCGGGCGCGGACCCGGGCGGCATCCAGCCGATCGGCCTCGGGCCACGCGTGCCGCTGATCATCATCTCGCCGTGGACGAAGGGCGGCTGGGTGTGCTCGGAGACCTTCGATCACACGTCCGTGCTGCGTTTCCTCGAGGCGCGCTTCGGCGTCAAGGAGCCGAACATCAGCGCGTGGCGCCGCTCGGTCTGTGGCGACCTGACGTCGGCGTTCGACTTCTCCGGCAAGCCGGACGCGTCGACGGTGAGCTTCACGGTGCCGCAGCACCTCACGACGGCGGGCCAGGCGTACCAAGTGCCCGCGCAGCAGGCGATGCCCGCGCAGGAAGCCGGCACGCGGCCGGCGCGCGCGCTGCCTTACGAGGTCTTCGTGCACAGCCACGTGAACAGCCACGACGGCAACGTGTGGCTGGATTTCGCGAACACCGGCGACGCGGGCGCGGCGTTCTACGTGTACGACCGCCGCAATCCGTCGAGCCAGCCGCGCCGCTATGCGGTGTCCGCGGGCGACAAGCTCGCCGACAGCTGGAGCACGTCGGTCGCGCAGGGCGACTATCACCTCGCGGTGTACGGCCCGAACGGCTATCTGTGCGAGTTCCAGGGCAACACGGCGCGCGCGATGGACGGCCATCACGCGAACCCGGAAGCGAAGCTCGGCTACGACGTGCGCAACCGCCACGTGTACCTGCAGCTGCGCAACAGCGGCTGCGCGACGTGCCGCGTGGTCGTCGACAACGCGTACAGCCATGCGCATGCGCGCACCTATGTGCTGGAGCCGGGCGAGCGTGTCGAGGATCACTGGGAGCTGAGCTCGAGCCACGGCTGGTACGACCTGAGCATCGTCGCGACCACGACGGGCGGCGCGAGCGACAAGGTCGTGCGCCGCTTCGCCGGGCACGTCGAGACGGGCCGGCCAAGCCAGAGCGACCCGGGGCCGGTGAAGCGCTGACGCGCACCGGTGCAGGCCGCGATGCCGGAGGGCATCGCGGCCCGTCGGGGTTGGCGTTTGGAGACTGAAAACTGTTGACAATGTGTCGGGCCGCGGGTATATAACGGAGCATTCGCCGACAAGGCGCTCCCGTTTCTCACCGCATCCCCGCTGCCTGCCCGACCATGACTTCCCCGAACGCGCTCAACGCCATCGAACTCCTGCAGAGCCAGTCGCTCGCGATGATCGTGCAGGACATGCTCGAGCGCGCGATCGTGTCCGGCGAATACGCGCCCGGCGAGAAGCTCAACGAAGTCGACATCGCGACGAAGCTGAACGTGTCGCGCGGCCCCGTGCGCGAAGCGTTCCGCGCGCTCGAGCAGGCGGGCCTGCTGCGCAACGAGAAGAATCGCGGCGTGACGGTGCGCGTCGTGCCGTTGCGCGAAGCCGAGGAGATCTACGAAGTGCGCGCGATGCTCGACGAGTCGGTCGCGCGCGCGCTCGCGAAGCGCATCTCGCCCGAGACGCTCAAGGTGCTGAAAGGCATCATCCAGTCGATGAAGGCGGCGGCGAAGGCACACGACGTCACGCGCTATACCGAGCTCAACGTGCAGTTCCACGACGCGATGGTCGTCGGCGTCGGCAACACGCACCTGACCGACACCTATCGCCGGCTCGTGCGGCAACTCGGCCTGCTGCGGCAGGCGGCGATCGAGTCCGAGGAGGATGCGCTGACGGTGTCGGCGTCCGAGCACGAGAAGATCGTGCAGACGCTCGGCAGCGGCGACGAGGAGAAGGCGGTCGCGCTCGTGCGCGAGCATCTCGCGCACGGCCTCGCGCGGATGCGCCGCACGCACGAGCAGGGATTGCCGGCGACGGGAAAGGCGGCGCGGGGGAAGGCGGGCACGTGAACAACGGGCGCGGGACGCGCGGCTGGCATATCGATGACGAAAGGGCGCCGATCCGATGGATCGGTGCCCTTTGTGTTTTAGCGCGGTCCGTTTTTCCTGCCGCGCCGGATGGGTTCAGCCCCGGTCGAAATTGACGATGTCGGGGCCGAATGCGGCGACCGCCTTTGGGGTGATTTCGTCTCTGACGATGCGTAGCAGAACGAGGTCGTTGCCGTAATCGGCCACGACGTCCTCATCGTCGGATGTGTTACAGATATCGGTCCATTGCTTGTCTGTTTCGGCAAGCGCCTCGAGGAGGATTTTGACCTGACTGGCTGTTAGTTCGAGTTTCATGATTTCCATATAGAACTCCTATTTTTTGTTGAATTCCCGCGTGGCGGACATGGCCATTTCTTCAAGAAGTCCCTTGTATTTGTCAAGAGGCATGCTCCTTGCAGGGGCAATAACATAGTGATCCTTGCCATCTGGAATGATCCTCAAATCGCCAGGAACATGAGCCCCTTTTTTGAATCGCCACACCCATCCGCCAACAGGGCGATGCATGATGCCATCGGCGGTGAAGAGACTGATCCCCTTGCCGTTTGACTGCACGACATTGACGCCGTTGATCTGAACGACAGTTATATCTCTGGGCCGGATATGAGTCAATCTGGGGCTTGTCGAGTTGCCGAGGCGATAAAGATCCTCGCTTAATAGAAAACATTCGGAGGGAAGCATATGGGTCCCATATTAAATATATTGGGAGTGAATGCTAACAAGGAATTTTTTTGAGAAAATCAATCTCATTAATAAAATTAAATTTTATTGCGCTGTTGGTGCAAGCCGGAGCGGCACCGATCAATTGCGCCCGGCCCCGTACGGATGCGTCGAATGTACGAGCGTGGTTTGTCGGCGATCAGCAAGGTGCGCGGGAGAGAATCAGCATGTGACAGGGCGCATCGATGATGAAAGGGCGCCGAGCTGTTCGGGATTGCAGGTGCTTGATCTGGCTGACGTGGTATCCCGCTTCTATTTGCCGGTTTGTTTGTCGAAAAAATCGTCCATAACCCAGCCGGTCTCCGACAGAGCCTCGCAATCCCATTTTCGGTTGAGGGCCGCCTTGTGGAGCATTCCGACTGTCATTGTCTCTCTTTTTAGTGAGTGAGGTTTTCTCAGTATGTGTTTTTTGAAAAGATGCGAGATGAATCCCTCTCCTTCCATGAAAAAGTAGCGGCAAAAATCGTAGTCGCCCCGCTTCACTGTGAAGGTTTCGAAGAACTTTTCCATAAAATCATTGGCGTCATCTCCGTGTTGGCCCAAAGAATGCACAACATTCATGTCGTCGGTAATGGGCTTCTTGGGAGGCATGCAGGCCTCCTGCCGGATAAACGCAACCAGATCGTCCCGCGTGTAATTTTCCATTAAAACACTCTGTCCTCAGGCTTGGCGGCCAACACTTCCGCAATCAACCCGCCGCCCGCAGTAGTTTAGCGGGCGGCCGCCATCAATCCTGCATGGGTCTTGGCCGATCGGTTTTTTTGCACAAAGATCGCAGCACCACATGCCACCGGCATCGCCAGGCCAATCACGGGCCGGTGCGAGCCTCACGACAGTGGCCCCGACCACGCTCGGTGCGGTGCTCAGCGCGCCTTCATGACCCGCACATCAAGCCTTGTCCGCTTTCCCCGCCGCGCTCGCAAACCCGGAAAGCCAAGTATCGACAATCCACGGCCGCCTGTTCGCATCCTCCGCACGCTCCTTGCGGCGAATCGCGTTGCGCACGACATGCGAGCCGACGTAGCGCAACGGCTCCGGCGGGAACTGGCCGAGCGGGCCGCGCGTGAGCGGGCTGCGCGTCCACGCGTTGTCGAGGCCGAGCACCAGCGACGACAGGATCTGCCCGCCCATGTAGGTCGGCCCCACGCCGTTGCCCGAATAGCCGAAGCCATAGAACACGTGCGGCGCGCCGTCGAGGCGGCCGAAGAACGGGAAGCCCGTCACCGAGCGGTCCGACGGGCCGTTCCAGCTTGCGGTGATCGGCACGCCGGCGAGCGACGGGAAGAATTCGCGCAGGCTCTGCGTGAGCTGCGCCTCGTAGGGCGAGCGCTGGTCGAACACCGGCGCGATGCGGCCGCGCCACGCGAACGTGTTGCCGCCCTTGCCGAGCATCAGCCGCCCGTCCGGCGTGCTGCGGTAGTAGTACACGAAGATCCGCGAATCGAGCACCGACACGCCGTCGGCGAGCCCCGTCCTCGCGAGCAATTCCGGACACTTCTCGGTGATGACCATGTCGCTCGACACGACCGCGATCGTGCGCGCGAACTGCGGGAAGCGGCTCGCCATCCACGCGTTGATCGCGAACACGAGCTTGCCCGCGGTGACGCTGCCGGCCGGCGTGCGCACGACGGCCGGCGGCCCCGGCGTGAAGTCGAGCATCGGCGTGCGCTCGTGGATGCGGATGCCCATCGCGAGCGCGACGCGGCGCAGCCCGCGCACGAGCTTGCCCGGATGCACGGTCGCGGCGATCGGCGAGTACACGCCGTCGAGGTTGCGCGCCGAGCCCGAGCGGCGTGCGACTTCCGCCGGCGGAAGCGGCGCGTAGCTGTGGATGCCGCACGCGGCGAGCGCGTCGAGCACCGGCGCGAGCGTGCCGACCTGGGCGGGCGACGTCGCGGTGTACAGCGTGCCGTCGACGCGCAGTTCCGCATCGATGCCGTGATCGCGACAGAAATTGGCGATGTGCTGCACGGCTGCTTCGGATGCCTTCACGAGCCGGATCGCCTCGGCTTCGCCGAACAGGCGCCGCAGCGTCAGGAATTTCGCTGACCACGTGAGCAGGCAGCCGCCGTTGCGGCCGCTCGCGCCCGCGCCGCACAGGTCGCTTTCGAGGATCACGACGTCGAGCGCGGGGTTGTGCTGCTTCGCCTGAATCGCGGTCCACAGGCCGGTGAAGCCGCCGCCGACGATGCAGACGTCGGCCTGCGTCGCGCCTTGGAGCGCAGGGGCGAGATCGCCGTCGTGGAACAGCGCTTGTTCGATCCAGAAGGGACGCATCAGTCGATCAGTCGTATCGCAAGAATGGAAAGGCGGCTGTGTCGCGCACGGCCGGATACGGAAGGTAGCCGCGCTTTTTGACCTCCCGATAAAACATGCCGAAGTCGTTGCTCAGGCCGTCCGGCGCTTTGCATTCTGTTCTCTGCATGTTGTTGACAATCTACAAACCATCGATTTTAATGTCAAGCATCGAAGCGCAGCCCGGCACGGACGCCGGCGCCGCGATCCCTCCGAATCGAAAGGACTGTCATGACTCAAACGCCTGTTTCAGTGGAAGTGAACGGCCGCCGCTACAACTGGATGAGCCGGCCGGTGGTGGTGGTATGCGTCGACGGTTGCGCGTACGAATATCTGGAACAGGCGGCCGAGGCCGGCGTCGCGCCGTTCCTGCGCACGCTGCTGAAGCCCGGGACGGCGCTCAAGGGCGAGTGCGTGGTGCCGAGCTTCACGAACCCGAACAATCTGTCGATCGTGACGGGCGTGCCGCCGTCGGTGCACGGGATCAGCGGCAACTACTTCTACGATCGTGACAGCGGCGCCGAAGTGCTGATGAACGATCCGAAGTACCTGGACGCGCCGACCGTGCTCGCGGCGTTCGCCGACCGGGGCGCGCGCGTCGCGGTGGTGACTGCCAAGGACAAGCTGCGCCGCCTGCTCGGCAACGGGCTGAACGGCATCTGCTTCTCGTCGGAGAAGGCGGACGAGGCGACCATCGCGGAAAACGGCATCGACGACGTGCTCGAACTGGTCGGCAAGCCGGTGCCGAGCGTGTACAGCGCGGACCTGTCGGAATTCGTGTTCGCCGCGGGCGTGCGGCTGCTCGAGACGCGCCCGATCGACCTGATGTACCTGTCGACCACCGACTACGTGCAGCACAAGTGCGCGCCCGGCACGCCCGGCGCGAACGCGTTCTACGCGATGATGGACGGCTACCTGAAGCGGCTCGACGAACTCGGCGCGATCGTCGCGATCACCGCCGACCACGGGATGAACGCGAAGCACGACGCCGCGACCGGCGAGCCGAACGTGATCTACCTGCAGGAGCTGTTCGACGACTGGCTCGGCGAGGACGCCGCGCGCGTGATCCTGCCGATCACCGATCCGTACGTCGTGCATCACGGCGCGCTCGGTTCGTTCGCGACCGTCTACGTGCCGGCGTCGGCCGATGTCGATGCGCTGCGCGCGCGGCTTGCCGCCGTCGACGGGATCGAGCTCGCGCTGACGGGCGCCGAAGGCTGTGCGCGCTTCGAGCTGCCGCCGGCCCGGCTGGGCGACCTGATCGTGGTCTCGCGACAGGACGTCGTGCTCGGCACGCGTCGCAGCAAGCACGACCTGTCGGGCCTCGACGTGCCGCTGCGCTCGCACGGCGGGCTTTCCGAGCAGATCGTGCCGCTCGTCTTCAGCCGGCCGGTCGACGCCGACGTGGCGGGCCGCACGCGGCTGCGCAATTTCGACATCGTCGACATCGCACTCAATCACCTGCAGTGACGCGCGCGCATCCGGACGAGGACTCATACATGAACGCCACGGCAGCATCGACGGACATCGGCGAGATCCGTCACGAAGCGTTGCGGATCGACGGCGAACGGATTCGCCGCGACGCGACGATCGACGTGCGCAATCCGTACGACGGCGCGCGGGTCGGCACCGTGCCGAAAGCGACGCTCGACGACGTGCGGCGCGCGTTCGCGGTCGCCCACGCGTACCGGCCGCAGCTCACGCGCCACGACCGTGCGGCGATCCTGCGCCGCGCGGCCGACCTCGTGCGCGCGCGCACCGCCGAGATCGCGCGGCTGATCACCGCGGAAGCCGGGCTGTGCATCAAGGACTCGACGTACGAAGCGGGCCGCGTCGCGGACGTGCTGACGTTCGGCGCGGGCGAAGTGCTGAAGGACGACGGGCAGATCTTCTCGTGCGATCTGACGCCGCACGGCAAGAAGCGCCGCGTGTACACGCAGCGCGAGCCGCTGCTCGGCGTGATCTCGGCGATCACGCCGTTCAACCATCCGATGAACCAGGTCGCGCACAAGATCGTGCCGGCGGTCGCCACCAACAACCGGATCGTCGTGAAGCCGTCGGAGAAGGTGCCGCTGTCGTGCTGCCTGTTCGCGGACATCCTCTACGAAGCGGGCCTGCCGCCGCAGATGCTGCAGGTGATCACCGGCGATCCGAAGGAGATCGCCGACGAGCTGATCACGAATCCGGCGATCGACCTGATCACGTTCACGGGCGGCGTGTCGATCGGCAAGTCGATCGCCGCGCGGATGGGCTATCGGCGCGCGGTGCTCGAGCTCGGCGGCAACGATCCGATCATCGTGATGGAAGACGCCGACCTCGACGAGGCGAGCACGCTCGCGGTGTCGGGTTCGTACAAGAACTCCGGGCAGCGCTGCACCGCGATCAAGCGGATGCTCGTGCACGAGGCGGTCGCCGACCGCTTCACCGAGCTGGTGGTCGAGAAGACGCGCGCGTGGCCGTACGGCAATCCGGCCGATCCGTCGATCGACATGGGCACGGTGATCGACGAGGCGGCCGCGCGGTTCTGCGAGCAGCAGGTGAACGACGCGCTCGCGCGCGGCGCGCGGCTCTTGGCCGGCAACGTGCGCGACGGCGCGCTGTACGCGCCGACGGTCGTCGATCGCGTGACGCCCGACATGCCGCTCGTGAAGCACGAGACGTTCGGGCCGGTGTCGCCGATCATGCGCTTTCGCGATATCGACGACGCGATCCGGATGTCGAACAGCACCGACTATGCGCTGTCGTCGTCGATCTGCACGAACCGCTTCGACTACATCACGCGCTTCATCACCGAGCTGGAAGTCGGCAGCGTGAACGTGCGCGAGGTGCCCGGGTATCGGCTCGAGCTGACGCCGTTCGGCGGCGTGAAGGATTCGGGGCTCGGCTACAAGGAAGGCGTGCAGGAAGCGATGAAGAGCTTCACGAATACGAAGACGTATTCGCTGCCGTGGTAAACGCGGCACCGCGCGCACGCCTCATCGTCGGCGCGCGGTGCGATGTCCCCCGGCGGTGCGCGGCCGTCACGGCCCGCGGGCGGCGGTCAATCGTCGTCATCGCCGTGATGGTGATGGCGCCAGCCGCGATGCCAGCCGTTGTCGTGCCAGTGGCGGTAGCGGTATTCGCCATAGTACGGGCCGTAGTAGGCGGGCGCTGGTTCGTAATAGACGGCAGGCGGCGGTGCGTAGACCACCGGAGGCGGCGCTTCGATCACCGGGCCCGGCACGCCGAAGTACACACCGATGTCGGCATGCGCGAATGCGCTTGCCGACAGGCAGGCCGCCGCGATGCCAATGACGCCGGACAACAGGATTCGCTTCATCTTCCTTCGCTCCGTTCGCGGCCGATCGGCCTGCGAACCATCAACTTGATCTTGTTTCAATGGTACGTAGCCGCCGTCGCGCGGGTGATACCGCGTTGTCGCTTCTGTAACCACCCGTAACGCGTCGTCGTGCGCGCTTTCATCTGACGTTATGGCGGAGAGGCCGGCGCAAGCCGTCGTGACGCGGCCCGCGCGTTATTCGACACGCTCATATCGTTAGCCGATTTGCGTTTTTGCCGGCCATCGGGCCATCGGTAGAATTCGCGGACCGCTCGCGCGGCAGGCCGTGCCGGCGAGATCGATCACGTTGTCCAATCATTCGGGGTCCGTGCCATGAAACTCATCCGCTCCATGCTGCTTGTCGCGTTGCTGCCGGTTGTTGCGGCTGCGAACGCTTTCGCCGCAGACGACCTTTCGCACATCAAGTCGTCCGGGGTGTTCCGGGTCGGCACCGAAGGCACGTACGCGCCGTTCACGTATCACGACGAGACGGGCCGGCTGACGGGCTTCGACGTCGACCTCGCGACCGCGATCGCGCAGCGACTCGGCGTGAAGCCGCAGTTCGTCGAAGGCAAGTGGGATGGGCTGATCGCGGGCCTCGACGTGAATCGTTACGACGCGGTCGTCAACGAAGTGGCGATCACCGACGCGCGCAAGGCGAAGTACGACTTCTCGGCGCCGTACATCACGTCGCGCGCCGTGCTGATCGTGCGCTCGGACAACGCGGCGATCCGCTCGTTTGACGACCTGAAAGGCCGGAAGTCGGCGAACACGCTGACGAGCAACTTCGGCAAGCTCGCCGCCGCGCACGGCGCGGACGTCGTCGCGGTGCAGGGCTTCAATGAGGCGATCGACCTGCTGACGTCGGGGCGCGTCGACGCGACGGTCAACGATTCGCTGTCGTATCTCGACTTCCGCAAGCACAAGCCCGACGCGAAGCTGAAGATCGCGGCGACGGACACGTCCGGCGCGGGCGACCAGTCGGGCGTGCTGATCCGCAAGGGCAGCCCCGAGCTTCGCGCGGCGATCGACAAGGCGCTCGCCGACCTCAAGGCGGACGGCACTTACGCGAAGATCTCGCAGAAGTACTTCGGCCACGACGTGTCGCAACAGTGACGCGGGGCTGAACCATGCCGGCGTGGCTGCACCTGATGGGGCAATCGCTGTGGCCCCTGCTGTACGCGGGGCTCGTGTTCACGGTGCCGCTGACGCTTGCGTCGTTCGCGATCGGCCTGCTGCTCGCGTTCGCCGCCGCGCTCGCGCGCCTGTTCGGGCCGAGCTGGGCGCAGGCGGCCGTGCGCTTCTACATCTGGCTGTTTCGCGGCTCGCCGCTGCTCGTGCAACTGTTCGTGATCTTCTACGGGCTGCCGAACGTCGGCATCGTGCTCGATCCGCTGACGGCGGCCGTGATCGGCTTCTCGCTGAACGTCGGCGCATACAACGCCGAGGTGATTCGCGGCGTGATCGAATCGATCCCGAAAGGGCAGTGGGAAGCCGCCTACTCGATGGCGATGACGCGCGCGCAGGCGCTGCGCCGCGCGATCCTGCCGCAGGCGGCGCGGGTCGCGCTGCCCGCGCTGTCGAATTCGTTCATCTCGCTCGTCAAGGACACGTCGCTCGCGGCGGTGCTGACCGTGCCCGAGATCTTCCAGGCCGCGCAGCGCATCGCGGCGGTGACCTACGAGCCGCTGATCCTGTATACCGAGGCCGCGTTGATCTATCTGCTGTTCAGCTCGGTGTTGTCGACGCTGCAGCAGCGCCTCGAATTGCATTTCGGCCGCCATGCGCGGTTCCACGCGGAGCTGCGATGATCCGGCTCGAACGCATCGACAAGTCGTTCGGCGCGCAGCGGGTGCTCGCGCAGGTCGAGCTCGCGCTGAAGCCAGGCAGCGTCACCGCGCTGATCGGCCCGTCCGGCAGCGGCAAGAGCACGCTGCTGCGCTGCGTGAACTTGCTGGAGACGCCGGAATCCGGCGTGCTCACCGTCGGCGGCGCGCGCGTCGAATTCTCGGCCGGCCGCCGGCCGTCGCGCGACGCGGTGTTCGCGGTGCGTCGGCAGACCGGCATGGTGTTCCAGAACTTCCAGCTGTTTCCGCATCTGACGGTCGTGCAGAACGTGATGGAGGGGCTCGTCACGGTGCAGAAGTGGAGCCGCGAACGCGCGCGCGAGCGGGCGCTCGCGCTGCTCGCGAAAGTCGGCATCGCGGACAAGGCCGACGCGTGGCCGTCGACGCTGTCGGGCGGTCAGCAGCAGCGCGTCGCGATCGCGCGTGCGCTTGCGCCGTCGCCGCAGGTGCTGCTGTGCGACGAGCCGACGTCGGCGCTCGATCCCGAGCTGTCCGTCGAAGTGGTCGAGGTGCTGCGGCAGCTCGCGCGCGAAGGCACGACGATGCTGATGGCGACGCATGACCTGCGGCTCGCCGCGTCGATTGCGCACGACGCGGTGTTTCTTGCGGACGGGCGGGTGGTGGAAAGCGGGGCGTCGCGCGATTTGTTTGCGCGGCCGCGTGATGCGCGTACCGCGCGGTTCATCTCGACGCTTACGCAGGCGGTGGCGGTGGCCTGAGCGGCGCGGCCGGGTTACCGGGGCCGTTCTGCAGGATTGACGTGACCCGATGCAATCGGGCGGGTCATCAATCAAGGCATCCGCGATTCCCAGGCGGTATTTCACGGGGATATCTTCGCCGGATAGCCCTTCCAGAATTGTGTTGACGCAATTGACCGGAAACGACCCGGCCAAAGCAAAAAGCCCGGTCAGCTTTCGCTAACCGGGCTTCAAAATGCTTGGTGGGGCGTGAGTGACTCGAACACTCGACCTACGGATTAAGAGTCCGCTGCTCTACCAACTGAGCTAACGCCCCCAACAGAAGAGAAATTATGCACGGGTTTTTTTCGGCTTGCAAGTCCTTTCTGCGAATTTCCCAAAAATATTTCGTCATCGACAGGCGGGACGGTTGGCGACGCAACGAGTGATCGCAGTTTGCGCGCTCCCGGTATGATGACGCCCACACCTGTTGCGCGGTGGTCGCGCAACATTTCCTGGGCATTCGAAGATGGACGAAAACGCAGTCCGCGAATTGCTGGACCGGTTGCTGGCCCCGTGGGTCCGCTCGCTCGGTCTGGTCCCCGTATCGATCGCCGACGACAGCATCACGCTGCGTTTGCCTTTTTCCGGCGAATTCCGTCATTCCGGCGGCGTGATCTGCGGCCAGGTGTTCACGGCCGCCGCCGACACCGCGATGGTGGTGGCCATCTCTGCCGCGCTCGGCGAATTCCGGCCGATGACGACCGTCTCGCTCAATACGAACTTCATGCGGCCGGTGCGCAAGGGCGACGTGCTCATCACCGCGCGCGTGCTGCGCATGGGCCGCAACCTGGTGTTCGGCGAGGTCGAGCTGTTCGACGAGGACGGCAAGATGGCCGTCCATGCGACGTCGACCTACGCGCTCGTCAGCTGAGCGGCGCGCGATGTTCGACCAGATCGTGTTCGCGGGCGGCGGCAACCGCTGCTGGTGGCAGGCGGGTTTCTGGGACGTCGCGCAACCGGCGCTCGCGCTGCGGCCGCGCGTGATCGCGGGGATCTCTGCCGGCGCCGCGACCGCGTGCATGCTGTATACGCGCGACGCGGCATGGGTGATGCGCTATTACGAGGAGGCGCTGCGCGACAACCGGAAGAACGCGTACTGGGGCAACCTGTTCGGCCGCGAGGCGGTGTTTCCGCACTACCGGATCTACCGGCAGGCGTTGCTCGACATCTACGGCGAGCCGTTCGCGAAGCTCGCCGACGCACCCGAGATCCGCATCGGCGTGTCGCACGTGCCGCGCTGGCTCGGCGCGCGCAGCGCGGTCGCGGCGGGGCTCGTCGCGTACAACATCGAGAAATACGTGCGCAAGACGCTGCATCCGACGCTCGGTCGCGCGCTCGGTTTCCGGCCCGAATTCGTGCGCGCGCAGGACTGCGCGCGCGTCGAGGATCTCGCCGACCTGATCCTGCAGTCGTCGTGCACGCCGCCGTTCACGCCGGTCCTGCGCCGCAATGGCCGGCCGGTGCTCGATGGCGGGATGGTCGACAACGTGCCGGTCGGCGCGCTCGATGCGTCGCCGGGCCGCGTGCTGGTGCTCGTCACCCGGCTGTACCCGCGGCCGCAGATGTTCACGGTCGCGCACGGCGAACAGCAGCGCCTCTACGTGCAGCCGTCGAGCAAGGTGCCGATTTCGAGCTGGGACTACACGCGCCCGTCGCAGATGCGGCACGCGTACGACCTCGGCCGGCGCGACGGCGAGCACTTCCTCGCGCGTGTCGACGCGATGACGGGCGGGCGCGCCGCCGCCTGACGGTTGGCAGGCGGTTCAGCGGCGGGCGCGGCCGGGGCCGGTCAGCGCTTGCGGATCGGCGTCAGCGCTTCCGGGTTGGCGACGTTCGACATGTCGCCCTGGTCGAACGCGAGGATGTTCTGGAACGCCGCGCTGAAATACAGCTCGTAGCTTTCGCGCTCGACGTAGCCGATGTGCGGCGTGCAGATCACGTTCTCCATCCGCAGCAGGCTGTAGCCCTGCAGGATCGGCTCGCTCTCGAACACGTCGATCGCGACCATCCCCGGCCGGTTGTGCGACAGCGCGTTGACGAGCGCGTTTTCCTCGAGCAGCTCGGCGCGGCTCGTGTTGACGAGCAGCGAGGTCGGCTTCATGCGCATCAGGTCGTCCTGCTTGACGATGCCGCGGGTGTCGTCGTGCAGGCGCAGGTGCAGCGACAGCACGTCGCTCTGCTCGAACAGCGCCTCGCGGCTGTCGGCCGCGGCATAGCCGTCCGCGCGCGCGGCCTCGAGCGAATGCTCGCGGCCCCAGACCAGCACGTTCATCCCGAACGCCTTGCCGTAGCCGGCGACGAGCCGGCCGATCTTGCCGTAGCCCCAGATGCCGAGCGTCTGGCCGCGCAGCACCTGGCCGAGGCCGAAGTTCGGCGGCAGCGCCGACGTCTTCAGGCCGGACTGCTGCCACGCGCCCTGCTTCAGGTTCGCGACGTACTGCGGAATCCGGCGCTGGGCGGCCATGATCAGCGCCCAGGTCAGCTCGGCGGGCGCGATCGGCGAGCCCGAGCCTTCGAGCACCGCGATGCCGCGTTCGGTGCAGGCCTCGAGATCGATATGGGTCCCGATGCGGCCGGTCTGGCTGATCATGCGCAGATGCGGCAACTTGGCGAGCAGTTGCGACGAAATCGGGGTGCGTTCGCGAATCAGCACGAGCGCTTCGACTTCCGCCAGACGGCTCGCGAGTTGTCCCAGGCCGCGCACCGTGTTGTTGAAGACCTTCACGTCGTGGTCGGCGAGCATCTGGAAGCAATTCAGCTTGCGGACGGCGTCCTGGTAGTCGTCGAGGATGGCAATTTTCATGGTTTGCGGGAGTCGCGCGTTGAAAGCAGGGGCGGCGGCGCGCTCGCGCCTCGTCCCGCCCGGCCGGGGCCGACATGATGCAATGTCGAACGGCCCCGTGGTGTCTTTTTAACAGGTTGTTACGCCCCGCCGCAATTGGCGTCAGCCTGCTCCGGCGCCGTGCTTGCGCCCCCCGGCCCACCGCCGATGCCGTGCCGCATCAAATACGTCCTTCCTGAATCCGTCGCCTGGACGACGAGGTTCACCCAATTGTTGCTCCAATCAGAATAATTGGGTCAATTTTCCGGTTGCGGCGAGGATGTTTGACTGTTTTTATCGGCTACAAGGGGCTTGTTGAGCAACTCTGCATCAATTCCGCTGTCGTAGGAGAATTACGCATTTGCTTCATCTTTTTGAAGCAGTAACAGCGGCAGGAGTCGTTTATGGATCATTTGCAGTCGATGCGAGTGTTCGTCAAGGTTGCGGATCTCGGGAGTTTCGCGCGGGCCGCAAGTGCAATGGATATCTCCAACGCGGTCGCGACCCGTCACGTCGCCGATCTGGAAGGCCGTCTCGGCACGCGCCTGCTCAATCGCACCACGCGCAGCCTTTCGCTGACGGAGTCCGGCCAGGTGTATCTGGAGCGCGCGCGCCAGATTCTGGACGAACTCGAAGACGTCGAGCAGATGGTCGTCGCCCGTAACCACGAGCCGGTCGGCACGCTGCGCATCGTCGCGCCGGTCGTGTTCGGCCTGCATAATCTCGCGCCGGTGGTGCAGACCTATACCGAGCAGTTTCCGAAAGTGGTGCCGGATCTGACGCTGGTCGACCGGCAGGTCGACCTGGTCGAGGAAGGCTTCGACGTCGGCATCGTCGTGACGCGCCAGATGCGCAGCGCCAGCATCGTGACGCGGCGGCTGACCACCGGCTGCATGACCGTCTGCGCGACGCCGAGCTATCTGGAAAAGCACGGCGTGCCGACGCATCCGGAACATCTCGCCGAGCATCCGAGCCTGAGCCTGCCGAGCGAATACTGGGGCGACGACCGGGTGTTCACGGGGCCGGATGGCGAAGTGCGGGTGCGGCCGACCAACGTGGTCGTCGCGAACAACACCGCGATGCTGCGCCAGTTCGCGCTGCTCGGGATGGGCGTCGCGATCCTGCCGAGCTACCTGATCGGCAGCGACATCGCGCGCGGCGCGCTCGTGCGGCTGCTGTCGGATTTCCGGCTGCCGCAGGTCGAGATCAACATCGCGTACCCGAGCCGCCGCCACCTGCCGGCGAAGGTGCGCACGTTCATCGACCACCTCGTCGAGCATTTCAGCCATTCGACCGATGCGATGATGGGCGAGCAGTGGGCGGCGCAGGGCGTCGCGCCGGCGCCGATCGGCGTCGAGGTGCGCCCCGAACGGCCGGATGCGGTCGATTCGCAGGTTTCGTCGCGCCTGCCGCGTTCGCCGCGGTCGCGGGTCGCCGTGCCGTCGCCGCTGTAACGCGGGAGCAGGCGGGGCGGTCGTTGAATCGCCCGGGCAATAAAAAAACGCGGATCGAGCGATCGATCCGCGTTTTTTGTTGGCCGGCCCGGCGCCGGGTGCGCCGGGCGGCAAGCCCTTACGAGCCGGTCTTGCGCGTCGTCGTCTTGCGCGCGGCGGTCTTGCTTGCGGTGGCCTTGCTCGTAGCGGTCTTGCTCGTAGCGGTCTTGCTCGCGGCGGTCTTGCGGGCCGGCGCCGGTTTCTCGTCGGCGCCTTCCGTCACGGTTTCGGCTTCCTTCGTCGCCGATTTCGCCGTCTTCTTCGCGGCAGCCGCCTTCGGCTCCTTCTTCTCGAACTCGAAGCCGATCTTGCCGTCCGGCTGCTTCACGAGATATGCCTTGAAGTTGCGGCCGGTGCGCGACGACTTGAAGTTCGGCAGCAGGTCGGTGCGGCCGTCGGCGAGCAGCTTACCCATCTGCTCGCGGGTGATTTCCTGCTGCAGGATCACCTTGCCCGAGCGGAAGTCGCAGGTCTTCGGGTTGGCGACCGAGTGCTCGCACACGTAGCTCATCCCGTGCTCGAACACGCGGCCCTTGCACTTCGGGCATGCGCCGACCGGCTCCTGCGCAGAGAAGTCCGGCGCTTCGCCCTCCTCGCCGCCCTGGTCCTGGCCGAAGTCGAACTCCAGCTTGTAGTTCTTCGTCTCGTCGTCGAACGAGAGCTTCAGGATCGCCGAGAACGGCCGCCCCATCTTGCTGCGGAAACCGGACAGCGGGCCGATTTCCTTCTTCTGCAGCAGCTCCTCGACTTCCGCGATCTCGAACTGCCGGCTGCCCGGGATCTTCGAGATCGAGAACTCGCACTTCGTGCACGCGAAGCGCCGGTAGTTTTCCTTCACCTGGCCGCCGCAGTTCGGGCACGGCGTCTCGAGCGTCGCGTAATCGCCGGGGATCGTGTCGGAATCGTATTCCTTCGCGCGCTTGACGATCTGCTGCGTCATGCGGGCGATTTCCTGCATGAACGCGTCGCGCCCGAGGTTGCCGCGTTCCATCTGCGACAGCTTGTATTCCCACTCGCCGGTGAGCTCCGGCGCGGTCAGTTCCTTCACGCCGAGCCCGCGCAGCAGGGTCATCAGCTGGAACGCCTTCGCGGTCGGGATCAGCTCGCGGCCTTCGCGCACGAGGTATTTCTCGCCGAGCAGCCCTTCGATGATCGCCGCGCGCGTGGCCGGCGTGCCGAGCCCCTTCGCGGCCATCGCCTCGCGCAGCTCGTCGTCTTCAACCAGCTTGCCCGCGCCTTCCATCGCGGAGAGCAGCGTCGCTTCCGAGTAGCGTGCGGGCGGTTTCGTCACGAGCGCCACCGCGGCGATCTCGTCCGTCTTCACCTTCTCGTCCTTCTGCACCGGCACGAGGTTCGCGTCCGCGCCTTCGGCGTCGCGGCCGTACACCTGCAGCCAGCCCGGCTCGACGAGCACCTTGCCCTCGGTCTTGAAGTGATGGCCGGCCACCTCGGTGATCCGGGTCGTGACCTTGTATTCCGCGGCGGGGTAGAACACGGCGAGGAAGCGCTTCACGACCAGGTCGTAGAGCTTCTGTTCCGGCTCGGACAGCGATTTCGGCGCCTGCAGCGTCGGGATGATCGCGAAGTGGTCGCTGATCTTCGAGTTGTCGAAGATCCGCTTGTTCGGCTTCACCCAGCCCTTGTCGAGCACCTGCTTCGCGTGCGGCAGGTAGTTGTGGCTCTCCTTGAGCATCGCGAGCGTCGACTTGACCGTGTCGATGTAGTCTTCCGGCAGCGCGCGCGCGTCGGTACGCGGGTAGGTCAGCACCTTGTGCTTCTCGTACAGCGCCTGCGCGAGCCCGAGCGTGTTCTTCGCGGAGAAGCCGAAGCGGCCGTTCGCTTCGCGCTGCAGGCTCGTCAGGTCGAACAACAGCGGCGACAACTGCGTCGACGGCTTCGATTCCTCGCTGACCGTGCCGATCTTGTCGCGGCAGGCCGCGACGATCGTTTCGGCAGCGGGCAGGCTCCAGAGCCGCGAGTCGCGCTTTTCCGGATCGAATTCGTCGCGCTTGAATTTCGGGTCGTACCACTTGCCTTCGTAGAAGCCGCCCGCGCACGCGAATGCCGCCTTCACTTCCCAGTAGTCGCGCGGGACGAAGCGGCGGATTTTCTCTTCGCGTTCGACGACGATCGACAAGGTTGGCGTCTGAACGCGGCCGACCGTGGTCAGGAAGAAGCCGCCGCCCTTGCTGTTGAATGCGGTCATCGCGCGGGTGCCGTTGATCCCGACGAGCCAGTCGGCTTCCGAGCGGCAGCGGGCCGCGTCGGCGAGCGGCTGCATGTCGGAATCGCTGCGCAGGTGCGCGAAGCCGTCGCGGATCGCCTGCGGGGTCATCGACTGCAGCCACAGGCGCTGGACCGGATGCTTCGCCTTCGCGTGCTGCACGATCAGGCGGAAGATCAGTTCCCCTTCGCGCCCCGCGTCGCATGCGTTGATCAGGCGGTCGACGTCCTTGCGCTTCATGAGCTTGGTCAGCACTTTCAGGCGCGACTCGCTCTTGGCGATCGGGTTCAGGTCGAAATGCGGCGGGATGACGGGCAGGTGCGCGAAGCTCCACTTGCCGCGCTTGACTTCGTACTCTTCCGGGGCGGCGATTTCGAGCAGGTGGCCGACAGCGGACGACAGGACGTACTCGTCGCTCTCGAAGTATTCGTCATGCTTCGTAAAGCCACCCAAAGCGCGCGCGATGTCGTTCGCGACAGAAGGCTTTTCCGCAATGATCAGAGCTTTGGACATGACTGTGTGTGTTGGTAGACCGGGTTTGCCGGTTGTGGGTCCCTTTTACGACGGCTTTATAGCACACGGCGCCGTGACGGAGGCTCGGCGTGCAAAAAGCGGCTCATCATAGTGGGGGGCCGTGACGGCGGCAAGCGTGCGGCGCAGCAGGACGCGCTTTCGCGCGAAATACCGCAGCGCCGGCACGCGGCTCAGGCCTCGACGTTCAGGATGTTGCGCAATTTTGGTGCATGCGGCGCGCCCGGCACGGCGGAGAGGTCGGACAGCATCCGCTCGACGATGGCTGCGTGCGGCAGCACCGTGCCGAAAAAGCGCGCGGCGTTGGCGTCCTCGATCAGGATCGTCGGGAAATTCTCGACGTCGAGCTCGTCGAGCCGGTCGGCATGCGTTTCGATGTCGATCCACGCGAAGCAGGCCTCGGGATGCGCGTCGGCGAGCTGGTCGAAGGCCGTGCGGTATTCGCGGCAGGTGCCGCACCAATCGGCGCACAGGCAGGCGACGAGCAGCGTGTCGGGATGGCGGAGGCGCTCGGCGATCCGATCCGCGTCGGTGTCGAGATTCAGCGCGGGCATGGGTTTCCTTGCTTGAAGTCGGCGGGCGGCGCAGCCGCCCCTATGCGGGGGAATGTAGCACGCCGCGTGCAAGCTGCGGCGCGGCGGGGCCGTCGAGCCGGACGAAGCGGCCGCCCGGCACGCTCGCGACGCGGCCGGCCAGTTCGAGCGCGAGGAGCGCGCGGTGGAGCGCGTCGTCGGACAGGCCGCTGCGCTCGGCCAGCCATTCGTATGTCACGGGGCCATATCCGAGCGCGGCGAGGACGGCCTGCTCGGTTGCATCGCCGGACGTCGCCGCGGCCGGCTCCGCGTCACCCGGTGATCCCGCGTTCAGCCCATATTCGTCGAGGACGTCCTCAGGCGTCGCGGTGAGCTTCGCGCCGTCGCGGATCAGCGCGTGGCAGCCCTGCGCAAGCGGCGCGTGGATCGAGCCCGGGATCGCGAACACGTCGCGGCCCAATTCGTTCGCGAGCCGCGCGGTGATCAGCGAACCGGAGCGCGGCGCGGCCTCCACGACGAGCGCGCCGCTCGCCAGCGCGGCGATCAGCCGGTTGCGTTGCGGGAAGTGCGCGGCGCGGGCCGGCGTGCCGAGCGGCCACTCCGAGACGATGACGCCGTGCGCGGCGATCTCGTGCGCGAGCGTGCGGTGCCGCGCCGGATAGACGAGGTCGGCGCCGGTGCCGATCACCGCGATCGTGCTCGAGCGGCCGTCCAGCCCGCCCCGGTGCGCGGCGCCGTCGATGCCGAGCGCCAGCCCCGAGACGATCGCGAGGCCGGCGTCCGACAGGATGCGGGCGAAGCGCGTCGCATCCGCGAGGCCCTGCGGCGTGGCATGCCGGCTGCCGACGATCGCGATCCCGCGCGCGTGCAGCAGCGCGACGCGCCCCTTTACATATAGCAGCGGCGGCGGATCGTGCAGGTCGAGCAGCCGCGGCGGGTACGCGGGATCGCCGAGCGGGACGATGCAATTGCCGGGCGCGTCGCGCCACGCAAGCGCCGCGGCGGCCCGTGCGTCGAGGTCGGCGCGCTCGCTCGCGCGCACCGCCTGCGCCGCCGCCGGGCTGCTTGCGGCGGCGATCGCGTCGTCCGGCGCGTCGATGAGCGCGCGCGGCGAGCCGAACGCGCCGAGCAGCACGCGCAGCACCGCGGGCGTCAAGCCGGGCGCTTCGGCGAGCTGCAGCCAGGCGCGCAGCGCGGCGGCGCTCAGCGGGTGCGGCGACATGAGGAAACCGTCGAATGCGATGGCCAGCGGGACGCGTGTCGCCATGTTAAAATTTTCATCATCCGAAATAATCCGATGAGGCTGCGCGCAGGCGCGCGGCCGGTTGCAGGTCGCGTGATCCGCGGGCGTCGATTCGCCGCGCATCCGCCTCATCTTCATTGCTTCCTCGCGGCTGGGCCAGTCGGCCGGATGGCCGACGCGAACCGCCGATTTACCGATTACCGAACGCCATGGCTTTGCTGAACATCATTCATTACCCCGACAAGCGGCTGCACAAGGTCGCCAAGCCCGTCGACAAGGTCGACGACCGGATCCGCAAGCTCGTCGCCGACATGGCCGAAACCATGTACGCCGCGCCGGGCATCGGCCTTGCCGCGACGCAGGTCGACGTGCACGAGCGCGTGATCGTGATCGACATCTCGGAAGACAAGAGCGAACTGCGCGCCTTCATCAACCCCGAGATCGTGTGGTCGAGCGACGCGAAGCAGGTCTACGAGGAAGGCTGCCTGTCGGTGCCGGGCGTCTACGACGAAGTCGAGCGTCCTGATCACGTGCGCGTGCGTGCGCTCGACGAAAAGGGCGAGGCGTTCGAGCTCGACTGCGAGGGCTTGCTGGCCGTGTGCATCCAGCACGAGATGGATCACCTGATGGGCCGCGTGTTCGTCGAATACCTGTCGCCGCTCAAGCAAAGCCGCATCAAGTCGAAGATGAAGAAACTCGAACGCGCGATGTGACGCGCGTTCGCCCTGCCTGACCCCGATCCGTTGTCATGACACATTCGTTGCGCGTCATTTTTGCCGGCACGCCGGAATTCGCCGCGGCCGCGCTCGCCGCGATCCACGAGGCCGGTTTTCCGGTGCCGCTCGTCCTCACGCAGCCTGACCGCCCCGCCGGGCGCGGGATGAAGCTGCAGGCGAGCGCCGTGAAGCGCTATGCCGTCGAGCACGGCATGCCCGTCGCGCAGCCGCCGTCGCTGCGCCGCGCGGGCAAGTACCCGGCCGAGGCGGCCGAGGCGATCGAGCTGCTGCGCGCGACCCCGCACGACGTGATGGTGGTTGCCGCATACGGCCTGCTGCTGCCGCAGGAGGTGCTCGACATCCCGCGCCACGGCTGCATCAACATCCACGCGTCGCTGCTGCCGCGCTGGCGCGGCGCCGCGCCGATCCATCGCGCGATCGAGGCGGGCGACGTGGCGACGGGCGTCACGCTGATGCAGATGGACGCCGGGCTCGACACCGGCGCGATGCTGCACGACGCGCGCGTCGCGATCGAGTCCGACGACACGACCGCCACGCTGCATGACCGGCTCGCCGCGGAAGGCGCGCGCCTCATCGTCGACGCGCTGGTACAGCTCGAGCGCACCGGCAGCCTGCCGGCGACGCCGCAGCCGGCCGACGGCGTGACGTACGCGGAGAAGATCGGCAAGCACGAGGCCGCGCTCGACTGGCGCGAGCCCGCGGACGTGCTGGCGCGCCGGGTGCGCGCGTTCGATCCGTTCCCGGGCGGCGTCGCGACGCTCGACGGGGCGGCAATCAAGCTGTGGGCGGCGGCGCCCGTGGACGCGCGCGGCGACGCGGCGCCCGGAACGATCGTCGACGCGGGCCCGGACGGCGTTGTCGTCGCATGCGGCAGCGGCGCGCTGCGCGTCACCCAACTGCAGAAGCCGGGCGGCAAGCGGCTGCCGGCGCGCGAATTCCTGGCGGGCGCACCGCTGGCCGCGGGCCAGCGGTTCACGCTGCCCGACGCATCCTGAGCGTCATTCGACACGGCTCGCCGGCGGCGCGCAATCGGCCGAACGGCCGAGTCGCAACGCACGGCGCGCACGCGTAGAATTTCCTTGCGCTTTCCCGGCTCCGAGGTTTCCATGCTTGGCATCACCCATTTCGGCTTCTTTCTCCTGGCGGTGTTCCTGCTGAACGTCACGCCGGGTCCCGATACCGCGTACATCATCGGCCGCAGCGTCGCGCAAGGCCGCGGCGCCGGGCTGATGTCCGCGCTCGGCATTTCCGCCGGCTGCTGCGTGCACGCGCTCGCCTGCGCGTTCGGCCTGACCGCGGTGCTGGCCGCGTCGGCTACGGCGTTTACGGTGATCAAGCTGGTGGGCGCGGCCTACCTGATCTACCTGGGCGTGCGGATGCTCCTCGCGAAGCCGGCGGCCGGGGCCGACACGGCGCAGGCTGCGCCGGTCGCGGCCGCCAAGCCGTTGCGCCAGCTCTTCATGCAGGGCTTCTGGACGAACGTGCTGAACCCGAAGGTCGTGCTGTTCTTCGTGTCGTTCTTTCCGCAGTTCGTGTCGGCCGACAGCGTGCACAAGGCGCTGGCGTTCCTGACCCTCGGCGCGGTGTTCGTCGTGATGAGCACGATCTGGAACAGCATGCTTGCGTGGGTCGCGGGCAGCGTGACGCGCCGTTTTTCCGGCAAGCCGGGCGTGAAGAGGTGGCTGGACCGCACGGTCGGCAGCGCGTTTGTCGGGCTCGGCCTCAAGCTCGCGACTTCGCAGCGCTGAGATTGAATTTTTCCGATACGTACTTATCTAACAGATCGCTTACAATTTTTCCGCCACGCCCCTCGAGGCAACCGGCGGGTGCTGCATTCGGATAAGGAGTGGACGTATGTTCAATTGGGTCAAAACCGCGATGCTGATGGCCGCGATCACGGCCCTGTTCATCGTGATCGGCGGGATGATCGGCGGCTCGCGCGGCATGACGATCGCGCTGCTGTTCGCGCTCGGCATGAATTTCTTCTCGTACTGGTTCTCCGACAAGATGGTGCTGCGCATGTACAACGCGCAGGAAGTCGACGAGAACACGGCGCCGCAGTTCTACCGAATGGTGCGCGAGCTGGCGACGCGCGCGAACCTGCCGATGCCGCGTGTGTACCTGATCAACGAAGACGCGCCGAACGCGTTCGCGACGGGCCGCAACCCCGAGCATGCGGCCGTCGCAGCGACGACGGGCATCCTGCGCATCCTGTCGGAGCGCGAGATGCGCGGCGTGATGGCGCACGAGCTCGCGCACGTGAAGCACCGCGACATCCTGATCTCGACGATCACCGCGACGATGGCGGGCGCGATCTCGGCGCTCGCGAATTTCGCGATGTTCTTCGGCGGGCGTGACGAGAACGGCCGTCCGGCCAATCCGATCGCGGGCATTGCGGTCGCGCTGCTCGCGCCGATCGCTGGCGCGCTGATCCAGATGGCGATCTCGCGGGCGCGCGAGTTCGAGGCGGACCGCGGCGGCGCGCAGATTTCCGGCGATCCGCAGGCGCTCGCGGCGGCGCTCGACAAGATCCATCGCTACGCGGCGGGCATCCCGTTCCCGGCGGCCGAGGAGCATCCGGCCACCGCGCAGATGATGATCATGAACCCGCTGCACGGCGGCGGCCTGCAGAACCTGTTCTCGACGCACCCGGCCACCGAGGAGCGCATCGCGCGCCTGATGGAAATGGCACGGACGGGGCGTTTCGACTAAGCCTCCCTGTCGCCTCGTGCGTGGTTGTTGGACGCGCACGCTCGACCTCACCCCGCATGCACTGTGCTGCGGGGTGTTCCGTTTGTGCGACCCGAAAAGGGGCGCGCATGCTCCCACGCTACAATGCGCGGTTTGGGATCGCGGCGGCCACGCCGCCGCGGCTCCCGTTGCTTGCCGACGCCTTGACCCGATGACACGAAACCGCACCTCCGCCAAACCTTCGTCCGGCCGCCCGGCTAGCCTGTCGGCACTGCATCTCGCGCCCGAGTCGCTCGGCTTCGCGCTCGATGCGGCCGCGCAGGCGGTCGACGCGGTGCGCCGCGGCACCGCGCTGCCGGCCGCGCTGGCGACGGTGTTCGCGGGCATGGCGTCCGGCGCGCAGGCGCTTGCGCGCGGCGCGACGCAGGACGTCGCCTACCGGACGATGCGCCGCCTCGGCAGCGCCGACTGGATGATCGGCCGACTCGTCAGCAAGGCGCCGCCCGCGCATGTCCGGGCCGTCCTCGCGTGCGCGATCGCGCTGCTGCTCGATGAAGGCGACGCCGCCGCGTATCCGGCGTTTACCGTCGTCGACCAGGCCGTGAGCGCGATCGGCGCGCGTCGCGAGGTTGTATTCGCGAAAGGGATGGTCAACGCGGTGCTGCGGCGTTTCCTGCGCGAGCGCGATGCATTGGTCGCGGCGATGCAGGACGATCCGGTCGCGCGCTGGAACTACCGTGCGTGGTGGCGCGACGCGGTGCAGGCCGCGTGGCCCGACGGCTGGCAGGCGATTCTCACGGCCGGCGACCGTCCCGGCCCGCTGACGCTGCGCGTGAATGCGCGCCGCACGACCGTCGACGCGTATCTCGACACGCTGCGCGCGCACGGCATCGACGCCGCCGCGATCGGCAAGCATGCGATGCGGCTCGCCTCGCCGCTGCCGGTCGAACGGATCCCGGGCTTCGCCGACGGCGTCGTCTCCGTCCAGGACGCGGGCGCGCAACTCGCCGCCGAATGGCTCGGCGCGGCCGACGGGATGCGCGTGCTCGACGCCTGCGCGGCGCCCGGCGGCAAGACCGGGCACATCCTCGAACTCGCCGACGCGCAAGTCGTTGCGCTCGAAAGCGACGCCACCCGCGCGACGCGCATCGGCGAGAATCTCGCGCGGCTGTCGCTGGTCGCGGACGTGCGCGTCGGCGACGCGGGCGCGCCCGGCGAATGGCACGACGGCCAGCCGTTCGACCGCATCCTCGCCGACGTGCCGTGCTCGGCGTCCGGCATCGTGCGCCGTCATCCCGATATTCGCTGGCTGCGCCGCGAGGCCGACATTCCGGCGCTCGTCGCCGAGCAGCGCCGCATCCTGTCGGCGCTGTGGCCGCTCGTGAAGCCGGGCGGCGAACTTCTGTACGTGACCTGCTCGATCTTTCCGGAAGAGGGCGAGCTGCAGGCGCGCTGGTTTGAAGCGGCCTGTGAAGATGCGGTACGATTGGACGCGCCCGGCCAGCTGCTGCCGCGCGCCGTCTCGGACGGGGCGCAGGCAGGCGCGGCCGGTCCCGACCAGAACACCGATCACGACGGATTTTTCTACGCGCGGTTTCAGAAACGGTGACGATCAAACACCTTTTTCCACTTCGGCTCGCGGCCGTGCTGATGGTCGCTTTGGCCATGTGCCTCGCGATCGCGAGGCCGGCGCGCGCCGAATCGATCGCCGTGCAGCGCGCGTCGCTGCAGTCCGACGGCAGCGGCTGGAGCCTTGACGCCCGCTTCGACTTCGAACTGAATTCGAACCTCGAGGACGCCGTCAACAAGGGTATCCCGCTTTACTTCACGACCGATTTCGAGCTGGGCCGCGCGCGCTGGTACTGGTTCGACGAACAGCCGGTGTCGGTGTCGCAGACGATCCGCCTGTCGTTCCAGCCGCTCACGCGCGAATACCGCGTGTCGACGGGCGGCCTGCAGCTCGGCTTCGGCACGCTGAAGGACGCGCTCGCGGTCGTCAAGCACATCACGTCGTGGCACGTGATCGACCGGAACCAGGTGCACCAGGGCGAAACCTATACGGCCTCGGTGCGGATGCAGCTCGATACGGCGCTGATGCCGAAGCCGTTCCAGGTCGACGCGGTGAACAACCGCGACTGGACGCTCGGGTCGGACTGGAAGCGCTTTACCTTCACGGTGACCGAACGTGCTAAATAAAGTACGCCGCGCGGCCAGCGGGAAGAGCCTGCTCGTGCGCGTGATCGTTTCGACCGTCGCGCTCACCGCGCTGCTGCTGCTCGTGCTGCTGGCGGCCGCGAGCGCGAACACCGAATTCTTCGACCGCTACTACTCGTGGCTGTACGCGACCAACATCGTCGTCGCGCTGGTGTTCCTGCTTGTCGTGCTTGGCCTGATCGGCATGATCGTCGTGCGCCTGAGGAAGGGCAAGTTCGGCACGCGGCTGCTCGCGAAGCTCGCGGTGTTCTTCGCGCTCGTCGGCGTCGTGCCGGGCGGCATCATCTACATCGTGTCGTACCAGTTCGTGTCGCGCAGCATCGAATCGTGGTTCGACGTGAACGTCGAGACCGCGCTGACCGCCGGCCTCAACCTCGGCCGCGGGATGCTCGACGCGTCGCTGTCCGACCTGCAGACGAAGGCGCGCCTGATGTCCGACCAGCTCGCGAGCGCCGATACCAACACGAACGGCACGACGCTCACGCTGCTGCGCCTGCGCGACCAGTTCGGCGTGCAGGACGCGACGATCGTCGAGCCCGGCCGCAGCGGCCCGGGCGCCGCGCCCGACCTGCACATCGTCGCGCAGGCGTCGGGCAATTTCGCGGCGCTGATCCCGGACGACCTGCCGACGCCGCTGATGCTGAACCAGGCGCGCGAACGCGGCGCGTACGCGGCGATCGAGGGCGAGGTCGACGGCGATCCGCATGCGCACGGCGCGAAGGGCGCGCTGCGGCTGCGCGTCGTGCGGCCCATCCCGAATGCGACCATGTCGCTGCTGCAGCCGGCAGAGCGTTTCCTGCAGCTCACGCAGCCGGTGCCGCCGACGCTCGCGCACAACGCGGACGCCGTGCAGCGCGCGTATCGCGAATACCAGGAAAAGGCGCTCGGCCGCACGGGCCTGCGCAAGATGTACATCGGCACGCTGACGCTCGCGCTGTTCCTCGCGACCTTCATCGCGATGATGCTCGCGCTCGCGCTCGGCCAGCAGCTCGCGCGGCCGCTGTTCCTGCTCGCGCAGGGGACGAAGGAAGTCGCGGAAGGCGACTACACGCCCAAGCGCGAGATCAAGTCGCGCGACGAGCTCGGCTTCCTCACGCAGGCGTTCAACGCAATGACGCGCCAGCTGTCGGAGGCGCGGCTCGCGGTCGAGAACAACCGCATCGCGCTCGAGCATTCGAAGACCTATCTCGAGAGCATCCTCGCGAACCTGACCGCGGGCGTGTTCGTGCTCGACCGCCAGTTCCGGCTGACGACCGCGAACCGCGGCGCCGAGCGGATCTTCCGGCAGCCGTTCGATGCGCTGATCGGCGCGACGCTCGACCAGGTCGGCGTCGTCGCGGGATTCGGCGCGATGGTGCGCAAGGCGTTCGCCGATCGCGAGGCGGCGTCCGACGGCGGCAGCGGCGATCGTGGCCACTGGCAGCAGCAGTTCGCGGTCGAAGTGCCGGGCGAAGCCGATCCGCTGACGCTGCTCGTGCGCGGCACGCGTCTCGTGTCGACGGTGGAAGGACAGGCGGACGATCCGCAGACGTCCGGCTACGTGGTCGTGTTCGACGACATCTCCGACGTGATTTCCGCGCAGCGTTCGGTGGCGTGGGGTGAAGTCGCGCGGCGGCTCGCGCACGAGATCAAGAATCCGTTGACGCCGATTCAGCTGTCGGCGGAGCGGCTGCAGATGAAGCTGTCCGACAAGCTCGCGCCGACCGATGCGGACGTGCTGAAGCGCGGCGCGGCGATGATCGTCAACCAGGTCGCGGCGATGAAGCGGATGGTCGACGATTTCCGCGAATATGCGCGCACGCCGCCGGCGGTGCTCGCGAGCCTGCAGCTCAACGAACTGGTGAGCGAGGTGCTCGGGCTTTACGGCGTCGGCGAAGGCAAGAGCCCGATCGTCGTCGAGCTCGCGCCGCTGCCGGTGATTCGCGGCGACGCGACGCAACTGCGCCAGGTGATCCACAACCTGCTGCAGAATGCGCAGGATTCGGTCGCGGAAGTCGCGCAGCCGCGTGTGTTGATCGAAACCAAGACAGTAGAATATGGCGATCCCGACACCGAGGGCAAAACGCGTGTCGCGGTGCGCCTGACCGTGTCCGACAACGGGCCGGGCTTTCCGGCGCGCATCCTGACCCGCGCGTTCGAGCCTTACGTGACGACGAAGGCGAAGGGCACGGGCCTCGGGCTGGCCACGGTGAAGAAAATCGTCGACGAGCACGGCGCGCGGATCGATCTGCGCAATCGCATGCACGGCGAGGCCGTCGAGGGTGCGCAGGTGTCGATCCTGTTCCTGCAACTGGCGAGCGATGCGCCGGGCGCCGAGCATGGTGTGCAGGGTGGAACAGCCCCCGGAAGGCCGGCCCCCGGAAGGCCGGCCCCCGCAAAGACAAAAGCAAGTGAGCAGACAAAGGCAGCGTAAATGGCAACCATCCTGGTGGTAGATGATGAAATGGGCATCCGGGAATTGCTCTCGGAGATCCTCAGCGACGAAGGACATGTCGTCGAGGCGGCGGAGAACGCGCAGGCCGCGCGTGACTACCGCCTGAACCAGACGCCCGATCTCGTGCTGCTCGATATCTGGATGCCCGATACCGACGGCGTCACGCTGCTCAAGGAATGGGCGGCGCAGGGGCTGCTGACGATGCCCGTGATCATGATGTCCGGGCACGCGACGATCGACACGGCCGTCGAGGCGACGAAGATCGGCGCGCTCGATTTCCTCGAGAAGCCGATCGCGTTGCAGAAGCTGCTGAAGGCGGTCGAGCACGGGCTCGCGCGCGGCGCGGCGCCGGCGACCGTCAACGCGGAGGCGAAGGCGGGGGGCGGGCAGGCCGCGGGGCCTGCGGCGATCGCGTCCGCGGCCGCGTTGCCGACGCTCGGCGACGACATGGCCGCGACGCTCGGTCTCGCGGGGCAGACGGCGGCGATTCCGTTCGACATCCCGTTGCGCGAGGCGCGCGACGCATTCGAGCGCGCGTACTTCGAGTATCACCTCGCGCGCGAGAACGGCAGCATGACGCGCGTCGCGGAGAAGACGGGCCTCGAGCGCACGCACCTGTATCGCAAGCTCAAGCAGCTCGGCGTCGAGCTCGGCAAGAAGCCGCCCGAAGGCGTCGTATAAAAGATTTCACGAAAACACTTGCGCAACGACAGATACGTGGATATAATTTCTCTTCTTCGTTGGCCCGGTAGCTCAGTTGGTAGAGCAGCGGATTGAAAATCCGCGTGTCGATGGTTCGATTCCGTCCCAGGCCACCAGCATTTTGAACCCCAAGAATCGCCAGATTCTTGGGGTTTTTCGTTTGTGGTGGCACACGTGCCCGGCGGCATTCGCGGCGACGTGATAAAATCCGTGCCCGCTCAATGACTTAGCGCGTCGCTTCGCGTGCATTGCGAAGCGGGCGATCCGGCATCGCGCCGGTGCGCGGCGCCGATGCCGCGCGATGGGCGGTATAAGCGTCCCGTCGGCGTCGATGCGAGCGGCGCTGCCTATACTGGTCGAGCCGGCGCAGCCGGCACGCGTCGGGCCGCGAGGCGACAGCTTGGTCGCCCGGGCGCAGCGCGACGCGAGCCTATACATTCACGGAGTATCACGGTGATTCGGACAGACGCTAAAGACGGCGCGCTCGTGTTGTTTTCCGGCGGGCAGGACTCGGCCACGTGCGTGGCCTGGGCCCTCGAACGCTATCAGACGGTCGAAACCCTCGGCTTCGACTACGGCCAGCGCCATCGCGTCGAGCTGGAGTGCCGCGAAGGCGTGCGCGACGCGCTGAAGCGCCAGTTCCCCGCGTGGGCGGGCCGGCTGGGCGACGATCACATGATCGACCTGTCGGTGCTCGGCGCGATCAGCGACACTGCGATGACGCGCGCGATCGAGATCGAGACGTCGGCGAACGGCCTGCCGAACACGTTCGTGCCGGGCCGCAACCTGCTGTTCATGACGATCGCCGCGGCGATCGCCTACCGCCGCGGGCTGCGCGTGCTGGTCGGCGGGATGTGCGAGACCGACTTCTCCGGCTATCCGGACTGCCGCGACGACACGATGAAGGCGCTGCAGGTCGCGCTGAACCTCGGCATGGACACGCGCGTCGTGCTCGAGACGCCGCTGATGTGGCTCGACAAGGCGCAGACCTGGCAGCTCGCCGAGCAGCTCGGCGGCCAGGCGCTCGTCGAGCTGATCCGCGTCGAGACGCATACGTGCTACGTCGGCGAACGGGCGGAGCTGCACGACTGGGGCTTCGGCTGCGGCGAATGCCCGGCGTGCAAGCTGCGCAAGCGCGGCTACGAGGCCTACCTGAAGGGCGAGCGCGTGACCGAAGCGCCGCTGTGACGCCCGCGCGCCGGCGGCGCACAATGATGAACTGATCGAGAACGAGCGGCGCGAGCCGGATCCACGACGATGACTTACGCGGTCAAGGAAATTTTCTACACGTTGCAGGGCGAAGGCGCGAACGCGGGCCGTCCGGCCGTGTTCTGCCGGTTCGCCGGCTGCAATCTGTGGTCGGGCCGCGAGGAAGACCGTGCGGAGGCGGCGTGCCGCTTCTGCGACACCGATTTCGTCGGCACCGACGGCGAGAACGGCGGCAAGTTCAAGGACGCGGCGGCGCTCGCCGCGCAGGTCGCGAGCCTGTGGCCGGACGGCGAGGCGCACCGCTTCGTCGTCTGCACGGGCGGCGAGCCGATGCTGCAGCTCGACCAGCCGCTCGTCGACGCGCTGCACGCGGCAGGCTTCGAGATCGCGATCGAGACCAACGGCTCGCTGCCGGTGCTCGACTCGATCGACTGGATCTGCGTGAGCCCGAAGGCCGACGCGCCGCTCGTCGTCACGAAAGGCAACGAGCTGAAGGTCGTGATCCCGCAGGACAACCAGCGGCTCGCCGACTACGCGAAGCTCGACTTCGACTATTTCCTCGTGCAACCGATGGACGGCCCGTCGCGCGACCTCAACACGAAGCTCGCGATCGACTGGTGCAAGCGCCATCCGCAGTGGCGCCTGTCGATGCAGACGCACAAATATCTGAACATTCCCTGATTCACCGGCTTTTGACATCGTGCTGATTACCCGAAAACTCGAATTCGACGCGGGACACCGCATTCCCGATCACCGCAGCCAGTGCAGGAACCTGCACGGCCATCGCTACGTGCTCGAAATCACGTTGCGCGGCGATCTCGTCGATACCGAGGGCGCGCCCGACCGCGGCATGGTGATGGATTTCGCCGACGTGAAGGCGCTCGCGATGGAGCACCTGGTCAGCAAGTGGGATCATGCGTTTCTCGTCTACGCGCGCGACGAAGTCGTGCGCTCGTTCCTCGAGCAGATGGCCGATCACAAGACCGTCGTGATCGACCGGATTCCGACCGTCGAGAACCTCGCGGCGATCGCGTTCGACATCCTCGCGAACGTCTACGACGCGCACTACGGCATCAACCTGCGCCTCGAACGCGTGCGCCTGTACGAAACGCCGAACTGCTGGGCCGACGTCGAGCGCGCGCCCGGCCGCTGAGCTTCCTGACACGGCAGTCCCGCCCGGCCGGCGCGGGACTGCCGCCGCGCTGCATGGCGGTAATCCCCTAGCGGTTTTCCGTCCCGCCCCTTCCCACATTCCGCCGTGGGCCGCGCTATGATCGTTGCGTGGCATCGCAAAACGCGTCAGCGTCCCCGCGCCGGCGCAGCCCGGCGCGCCCCGTCCCGCCCGTTGCTTGTCCCTTTCGAATGCCCGTCCGCCCGGAGGCCGTTTCGATGAGCACGCTCACCAATTCCCTCAAACAACGCCTGCACGACGGCGACGACCCGCTGTACGGCCTGTGGCTGACGCTCGCGAGCGACGCCGCCGCCGAGGCGCTCGCGCACGCCGGCTACGACTGGCTCTGCATCGACATGGAGCACGCGCCGAACGACAGCCACGACGTCGCGTCGCAGCTGCGGGCGCTGGCCGCCGCCCATCTGCCGAGCGAGCCGGTCGTGCGCGTGCCGGCGCGGGAGCCGTGGCTCGTGAAGCGGGCGCTCGACGCGGGCGCGCGCACGCTGATGTTTCCGAACATCGAAACCGTGGACGACGCCGCGCACGCGGTGCGGCTCACCCGCTACCCGTCGCCGGAATCGCCGGACGGGCTGCGCGGCGTGGCGGGCATGGTGCGTGCGGCGGCCTTCGGGATGCGGCGCGATTACCTGCAGACGGCGAACGCGCAGGTGGCGGTGATGGTGCAGATCGAATCGGCGCGCGGCGTCGACGACGTCGAGCGGATCGCCGCGATACCGGGCATCGACTGCCTGTTCATCGGTCCGGCCGATCTCGCGGCGAGCCTCGGGCATCTCGGCGACATCCGGCATCCGGCCGTCGAAGCCGCGATGGCGCGCGTGCTCGCGGCGGGCCGGCAGGCGGGCGTCGCGGTCGGCATCTTCGCTGCCGACACGGCCGCGGCGCGGCAATACCGCGACGCCGGCTACCGGGTCATCTCGCTGTCCGCCGACGTCAGCTGGCTGCTGCGCGCGACGCGGCAGGCATTGCAGGAGGTACGGTCATGAATGCAAGCGCCGGCGCGTGTCGCCGCACCTGCGCGCGCGCGCTGCGGGCGGGCGGCGCGGCGCTCGGCCTGTGGGTTGCCTGCGGCGCCGCGCTCGCACAGGGCGCGCACGCGCAGCCTGAGCCGGCGCGCGAGACGGAGGCCGCGATCGCCGATTACAACGCGGGCAATTTCCGGGCGGCGCTCGTGCAGTTTCACGATGCGGCCGAGCGCGGCAACCGTCTCGCGCAGTTCAATTACGCGATGATGCTGATTACGGGCGAGGGCGTGACGGCGAACGTCGACGAGGGGCTGCGCTGGCTGAGGCGCGCGGCCGACGCGAACATGTCGCACGCGCAGTACGTGTACGGCCGGATGCTGGATGACGGCGAATTCGTCGCGCGCAATCCGGCCGAGGCGCATCGCTGGTTCCTGAAGGCGGCGAAGCAGGGCCACGTGCAGGCCGAGCTGTCGCTCGCGAACCAGTTCCTCGACGGACGCGGCACGCCGCGCGACAACCGCCAGGCGTTCGTCTGGTACAAGCAGGCCGCCGACGCGGGCGATCCGACCGCGCAGTACGTGACGGCGTCGTTTTACGAGCGCGGCGGCGACGGCGTGGAGCAGAACCTGAACATCGCGCGCGCGTACTATGCGGCCGCAGCCGCGCAGGGCGACGAGACCGCGGGGCTCAAGTTCAAGGAGCTCAGCGAACGCGTGAAGGCGCAGGGCCCGGCGAGCGGCGCCGGGGCGGCGCCGGAGGGCAGTCAACGCGCTGCGCCGCCGCAATGACGAAGCGGCGCACGAGGCGCCGCTTCGATGCACTGCTGCCTTGATGTTCCGCGCGGGTCAGCTCTTCATCAGCCGCCTCTGCCGGCCGACGCTCATGATCATCCCGATCGCGATGCCGAGTGTCGCGAGCGCGGTGCCGCCGTAGCTCATGAACGGCAGCGGCACGCCGACGACGGGCAGCACGCCGCTCACCATCCCGACGTTGACGAACGCATAGACGAAGAACGCCAGCGTGAGCGACCCGGCGAGCAGCCGGCCGAACAGCGTCGCGCCCTGCGCGGCGATGTACAGCCCGCGTGCGATCAGCGCCATGTACAACGTGAGCAGCACGAGGCCGCCGGCGAGACCCCATTCCTCGGAGAACACCGCGAAGATGAAGTCGGTGTGCTTTTCCGGAATGAATTCGAGGTGCGCCTGCGTGCCCTTCAGGTAGCCCTTGCCGAGCGCGCCGCCCGAGCCGATCGCGATCACCGCCTGGATCGTGTGGAAGCCCTTGCCGAGCGGGTCGGACGTCGGGTCGAGCAGCGTGCAGACGCGGTGCTTCTGGTAGTCGTGCATCAGCGGCCACTGCACTTCCGGCTGGCAGATCCGCTCCTCGAACACCGCGATCGAGCCGACCGCGATCACGCCGGCGATCAGCACCGGCACGATCAGCTTGAACGACAGACCCGCGAGATAGATCACGAAGAAGCCCGCCGCGAACACGAGCAGGCCGGTGCCGAGGTCCGGCTGCTTCGCGATCAGCCCGACCGGCACCATCAGGATGCCGAATGCGGCGAGGAAGTCGTACCAACGCACGACGCCTTCGCGGCGCTGGTAGTACCACGCGAGCATCAGCGGCGTCGCGATCTTCAGGATCTCGGACGGCTGGATCACGACGCCGACGTTCAGCCAGCGCTTCGCGCCCTTCTTGGTCATCCCGAACAGCGCGACCGCGATCAATAGCGCGACGCCGAACGAATACAGCGGGACCGCGAAGCGCATCAGCGTCGTCGGCGGGATGTTGGCGATCACCCACATCAGCACGAACGTCAGCAGGATGTTGCGCAACTGGTCCTCGACCCGGCCCGGCATGTCGATGCTCGCGCTGTACAGCGTGACGATGCCGACGCACAGCAGCAGGAACACGATGAGGGCGAGCGGGCGGTCGAAGCCCGCGAACATCTGCTTGATCTTGTCGAGCCAGGCGCGCTTGTCGAATTGCATGCCTTTCTCCGTCAATGAGCGGTGCCCGCGTCCGCCGCCTTCGCGGGAGACGTGGCACGGTTGTCGTTGCGCGGCGCGGCGGCGAGCGGCTGCGCGTCGCCGGCCGGCTTGTGCGGCCGGTGCGGCATGCGCCGGAACGGCGGCATGCTCGCGGCGGCCGGCGCCGCGGCGCTTGCCACGACGGGCGCGGCAATCTCGGCGGCGTTCGCGCCCGATGCAGCGCTCGCGGCCGGCGCTGATGCGCCCGACGCCGCTTCCGCCGCGCCCGGCACGACCGGCTGCGGCAGCATCTTGAAGCCCGCCGCGACGGTGACGGCTTTCGACGCGTCGCCGACCACCGGTGCGTTGATCGGCTCGGTCGCCGACGCCGCGGCGGCCACGGCGGCCGCCTCGTTTTCCGGCTTCTGGCGCTCGACGAGGTAGAAGTCGAGCACGCGGCGCGCGATCGGGCCCGCGGACTGCGCGCCCCAGCCGCCGTTCTCGACGATCAGCGCGAGCGCGATCTGCGGATGGTCGACGGGCGCGTACGCGATGAACAGCGCGTGATCGCGCAGGTGCTCGGCGAGCAGGTGGCCCTTGTAGTTGCCGCCCTGCAGCGAGAACACCTGCGCGGTGCCGGTCTTGCCGGCGGCGAGGTACGGTGCGCCGCGGAACACCTTGTATGCGGTGCCGGACGGGTTCTCGATCACGTTCTCCATCCCGCGTTTCACGACGTCGATGTCGCCCTGCTTGAGCGGGATCGTGTCGCTTTCCTTCGGCACGGTCAGGTGACGCCCGCGCGAGATCGGATCCTCGACCTCCTTCACGAGGTGCGGCTTCATCACGACGCCGTCGTTGGCGAGCGTTGCGGTCGCGTGCGCGAGCTGCAGGATCGTGAACGAGTTGTAGCCCTGGCCGATCCCGAGGCTGATCGTCTCGCCGTCGAACCACTTCTGCTGCGCGGCCTTCTTGAAGGTCTTGCGCTTCCAGTCCGGCGACGGCAGGATCCCGCGCGCCTCGCCCTGGATGTCGATGCCGGTGATCTGGCCGAAGCCGAACGGCTTCATGAAGTTCGCGATCGCGTTCACGCCGAGGTCGCGGGCGAGCATGTAGAAGTAGGTGTCGTTCGACACCATGATCGCCTTGTTCATGTCGACCCAGCCCTGGCCCGAGCGCACGTCGTTGCGGAAGGTGTGGCCGCCGAACGTGAAGTAGCCGGGATCCTGGAAGCCCCAGCCGGGCGTGCGCTTGCCGAGCGTCAGGCCCGCGAGCGCCATGAACGGCTTGTAGGTCGAGCCGGGCGGGTAGGTGCCGTGCAGCGGCCGGTTCAGGAGCGGCTTGTCGGTCGAGTTGTTGAGCTCGTCCCAGGTCTGCTGGTCGATCCCGTCGACGAACGAGTTCGGGTCGAAGCTCGGCGACGACACGAACGCGAGCACGTCGCCCGTCTTCGGCTCGATCGCGACGAGCGCGCCGCGCTTGCCGGCGAACGCCTGCTCGGCGACCTGCTGCAGCCCGATGTCGAGCGACAGCACGAGGTTGTTGCCGGGCGTCGCCTGCGTGCGCGACAGCGTGCGCACCGGCCGTCCGCCCGCCGTCACCTCGACTTCCTCGAAGCCGGTCAGGCCGTGCAGCTCGGTCTCGTAGCTCTGCTCGACGCCGATCTTGCCGACGTAGTCGGTGCCCTTGTAGTTGTTCGCGTCGCGGCGCGGATCGTAGTGTTCCGGATCGCTGTCGTTGTCGTCGCTCATCGCGTCGATCCGGTCCTGGTCGCGCTTCGAGATGCGGCCGATGTAGCCGATCACGTGCGCGGCGGTCGTGCCGAGCGGGTACTGGCGGAACAGCCGCGCGCGCACGTCGACGCCGGGGAAGCGGAAGCGCTGCGAGGTGAAGCGCGCGACTTCGTCGTCGGTGAGCCGGGTGCGGATCGGCAGGCTCTCGAAGTTCTTCGAGTCTTCCTGCAGCTTCTTGAAGCGGCGGCGGTCGCGCGCGTCGATCTGGACGATCGTCGCGAGCTTGTCGATCGTGTTCTCGAGCGTGTCGGTGAGCTTCGACGGCGTGATTTCGAGCGTGTACGCGGAATAGTTCTTCGCGAGCACGACACCGTTGCGGTCGGTGATGATGCCGCGGTTCGGCACGATCGGCGCGACCGAGATGCGGTTTTCCTCGGCCTGCAGCGCGTACTTGCCGTGCTGCCAGAGCTGCAGGTAGAAGAAGCGGCTCGCGAGCAGCCCGAAGCAGACGAACACGAACACGCCCGCCGCCGCGACGCGCAGGCGGAACTTCGAGAGCTGCTGTTGGGTGTCGTTGAATTCGGTCATGCGGTTACGGTCGATCGGACCCGCGCGCGGCACGGGCGTAGCGCCGCCCCGTGGTGCGGCGGGCGAAAGGGCGGCGGGGGTTCAAGGCGGGGTCCTGGCGGTGCGGCTGCGGCTCAGATGGGGCGCGTGTCGTCCGGATCGACCGGGCGGCGTTGCGGCATCAGCAGCAGGTGGCTCGCGATCGGCCACAGCGCGGCCTCGACGAAGCCGTCGACCAGGTAGCGCCAGCCCGGGAACGCGGCGCCCATCAGCAGGCGGATCACGAACGGCACGAGCTGCGCGACGACGAGGAGCGGCGTGACGTACAGCACCTGCACGCCGATCGGCATCCACAGCACGCGGCGGTGGATCGTGATCGCGCCGTACGACAGCAGCGTGTAGGCGAGCGCATGCTCGCCGAGCAGGCCCGCTTCGTGCACGTCCATCAGGATGCCGAGCGCGAACGCGACGCCCATCCCGACCTTGCGCGGCTGGTGGATGTTCCAGAACAGCAGCACGAGCGCGACGAAGTCGGGCACGCCGGGCAGGCGGCCCCACGGCATCAGGTTCAGCAGGAACGCGGCGGCGAGGCTGAAGACGATGAAGTACGGGTTGACCGGCTGCAGGATGTATTGCGGGCGGTTCATCGCTGGGCTCCTGGTTGCCCGGCGGCGGGCTTCGCGGGCGCGGCGGGCTTGGCCGTTGCAGTCGGGGCGGCAGGGGCGGCGGGCGCAGCCGGCGCGGGCGTCGCGCCGGGCTGGGCCGCGGCCGCCGGCTTCGCGCCTGCGTCGACCTTGTCACCCGCCTTGTCACCCTTGGCGGCGCCCTTCGCGGCCTTCTTGCCGCCCTTCGCGTTCTTGTCGGCCGATTCCGGCTCGGCCGGACGCGGCGGAATGGCGTTCTGGTAGTGCAGCACCAGCATCTGGCGCGCGCCGCGCACCGCCGCGACCGGTGCGCAGGTCACGCGCGCGAACGCGGTGTCGGCGAGCTTGTCGACGCGCACGACCTTCGCGACCGGCAGGCCGGGCGGATAGACGCCGTCGAGGCCGCTCGTGACGAGCTCGTCGCCGGCGACGACGTCGGCGCTCGTCGGCACGAAGCGCAGGTCGAGCGAATCGCCGCGCGGGGTGCCGTAGATCACGCTGCGCAGGCCGGTGCGCAGCACCTGGACCGGAATCGCGAGATCGCGGTCGGTGATCAGCGTGACTTCGGCCTGCAGCGGGAACACGCGGGTGACCTGGCCGATCACGCCGTCCTCGCTGACGACGGGCGCGCCGTCCTGGATGCCTTGCTGCATGCCTTGCCCGATCACGATCTTCTGCGTGAACGGGTCGGCGGTGTCGTACTGGATCTCGACGGGCGTCGACTGCGTCGCGATGTGCTGGCGCAGCTCGAGCACCGCGCGCAGGTGCGCGTTTTCCTGCGTGAGCACGGCGGCCTGGTTGGCCTGCGTCGACAGTTGCAGGTTGCGCGCGCGCAGCTGGTCGTTCTCGTGGCGCAGCGTGGCGCCGCTGGTCGCGATTTCGGCCGCGCCCATGAACAGGTCGCGCGGCACGAGCGCCGCGCGCTGCAGCGGATACAGCACGGTGCCGAGCACCCCGCGGACGATTTCGAGCGTGTTGAAGCGCGCGTCCGACACGAGGAGGGCGATCGCGACCGTCACGAAGAAAATGAGCCGCGCGAGGGCGGGCGGACCTTGCTTGAAGAGGGGCGGCGGACTGTATTCCATGGTCGGCGCCGGGCGCGAATGATCGGTTAAATGATGCTCAGACGCGCAAACGGCGCGGCGGTTCGTTCTAAACGAGCGAGCCGGCCACGCCGCGGGTGCGTCATGTCAACGAAACAGCCTAGACGATCACTCGTACGAGAAGATGCTGCCCAGCTTGTCCATGCGCTCGAGCGCCATGCCCGAACCGCGCACGACGCAGGTGAGCGGATCTTCGGCGACGAGCACCGGCAGGCCGGTCTCTTCCGCGAGCAGGCGGTCGAGGTCGCGCAACAGCGCGCCGCCGCCCGTCAGCATCATCCCGCGTTCGGCGATGTCCGCGCCGAGTTCCGGCGGGGTCTGCTCGAGCGCGATCTTCACCGACGAGACGATCTGGTTCAGCGGATCGGTGAGCGCCTCGAGGATTTCGTTGCTGGAGATCGTGAAGCTGCGCGGGATGCCTTCCGACAGGTTGCGGCCCTTCACTTCCATTTCCTTGACTTCGGAGCCCGGGAACGCGGAGCCGATTTCCTTCTTGATCGCCTCGGCCGTCTGTTCGCCGATCAGCATCCCGTAGTTGCGGCGGATGTAGTTGACGATCGCCTCGTCGAACTTGTCGCCGCCGACGCGCACCGAACCCTTGTAGACGATGCCGCCGAGCGAGATCACGCCGACTTCGGTCGTGCCGCCGCCGATGTCGACGACCATCGAGCCCGTCGCTTCCGACACCGGCAGGCCGGCGCCGATCGCGGCCGCCATCGGCTCCTCGATCAGGTAGACCTGCGACGCGCCGGCGCCGTGGGCCGCTTCCTTGATCGCGCGGCGCTCGACCTGGGTCGAGCCGCACGGCACGCAGATGATGATGCGCGGCGACGGCGAGAACATGCGCGACTCGTGGGCCGTCTTGATGAACTGCTTGATCATCTGCTCGGTGACGGTGAAGTCGGCGATCACGCCGTCCTTCATCGGGCGGATCGCCTCGATGTTGCCGGGCACCTTGCCGAGCATCTGCTTGGCTTCCTTGCCGACCGCCTGGATCGTCTTCTTGCCGTTGGGGCCGCCTTCCTGGCGGATCGACACGACGGACGGCTCATCGAGCACGATGCCCTTGCCGCGCATGTAGATCAGGGTGTTTGCGGTGCCGAGGTCGATCGCGAGATCGTTGGAGAAGTAGCTGCGCAAAAAACCGAACATTCAGAATCCTGTTTCGCTCTGGGCCGGCCCTGCATAGCGAGCGCTGAGGGCGGCAGCGGAAAAAATAACAGCCTCGGATCGTGGCGGAAGCGGCCGCCGCGGCGCTCGAAGCTGCGATTGAAATCTACCGGGCGTCGCTCGAAGCCCGTACGGCCTGCCGACATGGGCTCAACGGTACGGGAAAAGGCTGCCGGGTTTGGGTCGAACGCGTAATGATACCTTATAATTTCGCGGTATTTGAATCGAAACGGACGGTATTTTTCCCGCTTCGTACCCGATTTTTGAGGGTGGGATCGCACCCTCCAACCCCCGCCGCAGCGCCGCATTTCGTGCGCTGCGCCGCCTTGTTTTCCGGTGATTGCATGGCTCTGACCCTGACCGATGTGAAACGCATCGCGCACCTTGCGCGCCTCGAAATGGCCGACGCCGACGCCGAGCATACGCTCGGCCAGCTCAATGAATTCTTCGGCCTCGTCGAGCAGATGCAGGCGGTCGACACCGCCGGCATCGCGCCGCTCGCCCACCCGATCGAACAGATCCAGGAAGTCGCGCAGCGCCTGCGCGACGACGCCGTCACGGAAACGGTGAACCGCGACGACAACCAGCGTCCGGCGCCGGCCGTGCAGGACGGCCTGTATCTCGTGCCGAAGGTGATCGAGTAAGCGTTCGATGACAAGCGTGCGCGCCGTTGCGCGCCGCACGCGCCCCAGAATTCCCAGGAAAACCACTCAATGCACGCAAAAAGCCTGACCGAACTGCGCGCCGCGCTCGCCGCCAAGGAATGCTCGGCCGTCGAGCTGGCGCAGCACTATCTGAAACGGATCGACGCCGCGCAGGACCTGAACGCGTTCGTCCACGTCGACGCCGACCTCACGCTCGCGCAGGCGAAGGCCGCCGACGCCGAGCTCGCGCGCGGCGCGGCCGGCCCGCTCGCCGGCCTGCCGATCGCCCACAAGGACGTGTTCGTCACGCGCGGCTGGCGCTCGACCGCCGGCTCGAAGATGCTCGCGAACTACGCGAGCCCGTTCGACGCGACCGTCGTCGCCCGCCTGTCGGCGGCCGGCATGGTCACGCTCGGCAAGACCAACATGGACGAGTTCGCGATGGGCTCGTCGAACGAGAACTCCGCGTTCGGCCCGGTGAAGAACCCGTGGGACACGAACGCGGTGCCGGGCGGCAGCTCGGGCGGCAGCTCGGCCGCCGTCGCCGCGCGCCTCGCGCCGGCCGCGACCGGCACCGACACCGGCGGCTCGATCCGCCAGCCGGCGTCGTTTGCCGGCGTGACCGGCATCAAGCCGACCTACGGCCGCGTGTCGCGCTACGGGATGATCGCGTTCGCGTCGTCGCTCGACCAGGGCGGCCCGATGGCGCAGAGCGCCGCCGACTGCGCGCTGCTGCTCAACGCGATGGCGGGCTTCGACGAGCGCGACTCGACGAGCCTCGAGCGCGACGACGAGGACTTCACGCGCCACCTCGGCCAGCCGTGGGCGCCGGGCAACGATGCGGGCAAGCCGCTCGCGGGCCTGCGCATCGGCCTGCCGGCCGAATATTTCGGCGACGGCCTCGCCGACGACGTGCGCGCGGCGGTCGACGCGGCGCTCAAGGCTTATGAAGCGCTCGGCGCGACGCTCGTGCCGGTGTCGCTGCCGAAGACCGAGCTGTCGATCCCCGTCTATTACGTGATCGCGCCGGCCGAGGCATCGTCGAACCTGTCGCGCTTCGACGGCGTGCGCTACGGCCACCGCGCCGCCGAATACGGCGACCTGCTCGACATGTACAAGAAGTCGCGCGCCGAAGGCTTCGGCCCCGAGGTGAAGCGCCGCATCCTGATCGGCACCTACGTGCTGTCGCACGGCTACTACGACGCGTACTACCTGCAGGCGCAGAAGATCCGCCGCATCATCGCGCAGGATTTCCAGGAAGCGTTCAAGTCCTGCGACGTGATCATGGGCCCGGCGTCGCCGACGGTCGCCTGGGACCTCGGCGCGAAGGGCGACGATCCGGTGCAGATGTATCTCGCGGATATCTATACGCTGTCGGTGAGCCTCGCGGGCCTGCCCGGCATGAGCGTGCCGTGCGGTTTCGGCGCGGGCGCGAACGCGAAGCGCCCGGTCGGCCTGCAGATCATCGGCAACTATTTCAACGAAGCCCGGATGCTGCAGGTCGCCGACGCGTTCCAGCGCGCGACCGACTGGCACAAGCAAGTTCCGGCGGGGGTGTAAGCAATGACTCAATGGGAAGTCGTCATCGGTCTCGAGACGCACGCGCAGCTGTCGACCGTCTCGAAGATTTTCTCCGGCGCGCCGACGCAGTTCGGCGCGGAGCCGAACACGCAGGCCTGCCCGGTCGACCTGGCGCTGCCGGGCGTGCTGCCGGTGCTGAACCGCGGCGCGGTCGAGCGGGCGATCCGCTTCGGCCTCGCGATCGGCTCGACCATCGCGCCGCGCAGCATCTTCGCGCGCAAGAATTACTTCTATCCGGACCTGCCGAAGGGCTATCAGATCAGCCAGTACGAGATCCCGGTCGTTCAGGGCGGCACGATCACGATCCAGGTGCCCGCGAATGAAAAGGCCGGCAAGGACGCGTATTCGAAGACGATCAACCTGACCCGCGCGCATCTGGAGGAAGATGCGGGCAAGTCGCTGCACGAGGACTACGCGGGGATGACGGGTATCGACCTGAACCGCGCGGGCACGCCGCTGCTCGAGATCGTCACCGAGCCGGAAATGCGCAGCGCGGCCGAGGCGGTCGCCTACGCGAAGGCGCTGCACGGCCTCGTCGTGTGGCTCGGCATCTGCGACGGCAACATGCAGGAAGGTTCGTTCCGCTGCGACGCGAACGTGTCGGTGCGCCCGGTCGGCCAGGAGAAGTTCGGCACGCGCGCCGAGATCAAGAACCTGAACTCGTTCCGTTTCCTCGAGGAAGCGATCAACTATGAAGTGCGCCGCCAGATCGAGCTGATCGAGGACGGCGGCGAAGTCGTGCAGGAAACCCGCCTGTACGACCCGGACGCGCGCGTGACGAAGTCGATGCGCAGCAAGGAAGACGCGCACGACTACCGCTACTTCCCCGATCCGGACCTGATGCCGCTCGTGATCGGCGCGGACTGGGTCGAGCGCGTGAAGGCCGGCATGCCCGAGCTGCCGGTTGCGATGCAGCAGCGCTTCGTCGAGCAGTACGGCGTGTCCGCCTATGACGCGGGCGTGCTGACGTCGAGCAAGGCAATGGCCGCGTACTTCGAGGCGGTCGTCGCGAAGGCGGGCGCCGCGAATGCGAAGATCGCCGCTAACTGGCTGATGGGCGACGTATCGTCGCAGATGAACCGCGACGGCATCGAGATCGATGCGATTCCCGTGTCGGCCGCGCAGCTCGCGCTCGTGCTGCAGCGAATTGCGGACGGCACGATCTCGAACAAGATCGCGAAGGAAATTTTTGCGACGATCTGGGAAGAGAAGGCGACCGACGAAGCCGCGGCCGACCGCATCATCGACGCGAAGGGCCTGAAGCAGATCTCCGACACCGGCGCGCTCGAGGCGATCATCGACGAGGTGCTCGCGGCGAACGCGAAGTCGGTCGAGGAATTCCGCGCGGGCAAGGAAAAGGCGTTCAACGCGCTGATCGGCCAGGCGATGAAGGCGACGAAGGGCAAGGCGAACCCGCAGCAGGTCAACGAGCTGCTGAAGAAGAAGCTCGGGTAAGCGGCGCACGCGCCTGAACCGCGCTTGATAACGGGCCGCCGCCGAACCTGTTCGGGGCGGCCCGTTGCAACTGGTGCGCACGCCGCGTGCGCGCCGTCACACGGAGGAACGCATGGCGAAACAACCGTCGCTCGACGATTACCGGGTGCCGTACCACACGCGCGAGAAGGACGCGGCAGCGTTCTCGCTGGGCGCATACGATCCGTCCGCAAAGCCGTTCTCGTCGGGCGCGAAGGAGGCCGACCGCGAGCGGCTTTCGTCGGTCTCGATGGAGCTCGACGTGCAGCAGGAGCGGCTGCACACGCAGCAGAAGAAGCGCGTGCTGCTCGTGCTGCAGGGGATGGACACGAGCGGCAAGGACGGCACCGTGCGCGCGGTGTTCCGCGAGGTCGACCCGCTCGGCCTGCGCGTCGTGCCGTTCAAGGCGCCGACGCCGATCGAGGCCGCGCACGACTTCCTGTGGCGCGTGCATGCGCAGGTGCCGGCGGCCGGCGAGCTCGCGATCTTCAACCGCAGCCACTATGAAGACGTGCTCGTGCCGCGCGTGCTGGGCGCGATCGACGAGAAGGAGTGCGAGCGCCGCTACCGGCAGATCCGCGACTTCGAGACGATGCTCGTCGAGAACGGCACGACGATCGTCAAGTGCTTCCTGCACATCTCGAAGGACGAGCAGCGCGACCGGCTGCAGGCGCGTATCGACGATCCGGTCAAGCACTGGAAATTCGACATTTCGGATCTCGATGCCCGCAAGCATTGGGATGCGTACCAGGACGCGTACCGCGACGCGCTCGCCGCGACGTCGGCCGAGCATGCGCCGTGGTATGTGATTCCGGCGAACTCGAAGACGCACCGCAACGTGATGATCGCCGAGCTGCTGCTGCGCACGCTGACCGACATGAAGCTGGAATTCCCGCCGGCGAAGCCCGAGCTGGAAGGCGTGAAGATCCGGTAAGCGCGGCCGGCGAGGTGCGGCCGGCGAGGCGCTACGATCCAAACCTGAGAATACTGAACGGAAACCCGACATGATGCGTGTGATTACCGCCAACCTGAACGGCATCCGCTCCGCCGCGAAGAAAGGCTTCTTCGAATGGCTCGGCGAGCAGAACGCCGATTGCGTGTGCGTGCAGGAGATCAAGGTGTCGGCCGACGACCTGCCGGCCGAATTCGTCGAGCCGCACGGCTTCAAGAGCTATTTCCACCACGCCGAGAAGAAGGGCTACAGCGGCGCGGGGCTGTACAGCCGCCACGAGCCCGATGACGTGATCATCGGCTTCGGCAGCAGCGAATTCGATTCCGAGGGGCGCTACGTCGAGGCCCGCTACGGCAAGCTGTCGGTCGTGTCGGTGTACGTGCCGTCCGGCTCGAGCGGCGACGACCGCCAGCAGGCGAAGTACCGCTTCATGGACGAATTCATGCCGCACCTTGCCGACCTGAAGAAGAAGCGCGAAGTGATCCTGTGCGGCGACGTGAACATCGTCCACAAGGAAATCGACATCAAGAACTGGAAGAGCAACCAGAAGAATTCCGGCTGCCTGCCGGAAGAGCGCGCGTGGCTCACGAAGCTGTTCGACGACGTCGGCTACGTCGACGTGTTCCGCACGCTCGATCCGCGCGCCGAGCAGTACACGTGGTGGAGCAACCGCGGCCAGGCGTATGCGAAGAACGTCGGGTGGCGGATCGATTACCAGATCGCGACGCCGGGTATTGCGGGCACCGCGAAAAGCACGTCGATCTTCCGCGACGTCAAGTTCAGCGATCATGCGCCGCTGACGGTGGATTACGACTACAAGAAGTGACGTGCGCCGCGCGTGGCGCGGGTGTCGGAGGCAAAACGGGCTGCGACATGCAGCCCGTTTTGTTTGGCGCGCGGCGGCATGCATGGCGCGCCGCGCGAGGTATGACCGCTTACGCCTTGATCGACGCCATATCGATCACGAACCGATACTTCACATCGCTCTTCAACATCCGCTCGTAAGCCGCATTGATCTGCTGCATCGGGATCGTCTCGATATCCGACGTGATCCCGTGCTCCGCGCAGAAATCGAGCATTTCCTGCGTCTCGGCGATCCCGCCGATCAGCGAGCCCGCAAGACGGCGGCGCTTGAAGATCAGGTTGAACACCTGCGGCGACGGATGGTCGTGCTCCGGCGCGCCGACCAGCGTCATCGTGCCGTCGCGCTTCAGCAGGTGCAGGAACGGGTTCAGGTCGTGCTGCGCGGCGACCGTGTTCAGGATGAAGTCGAAGCTGTTCAGGTGCGCGTTCATCTGCGCGTCGTCCTTCGAGATCACCACTTCGTGCGCGCCGAGCCGCTTGCCGTCCTCGACCTTCGACGGCGACGTCGTGAACAGCACGACGTGCGCGCCCATCGCGCGCGCAAGCTTCACGCCCATATGGCCGAGGCCGCCCAGGCCGACGATGCCGACCTTCTTGCCCGGGCCGACGTTCCACTGGCGCAGCGGCGAATACGTGGTGATCCCCGCGCACAGGAGCGGCGCGGCGCCGGCCGGATCGAGCGTGTCCGGCACGCGCAGCACGAACGCCTCGTCGACGACGATCTGCGTCGAATAGCCGCCGTACGTCACGTCGCCGCTCACGCGGTCGCGGCCGTTGTAGGTGCCGACGAAACCGTTCTCGCAATACTGCTCGAGCCCTTCCGCGCAGCTCGGGCAGGTGCGGCACGAATCGACGAGACAGCCGACGCCGACCAGCTCGCCGACCTTGAAGCGCGACACCTGCGGGCCGGTCGCGCTCACGCGGCCGACGATCTCGTGACCGGGAACGACCGGATAGGTCGTGTTGCGCCATTCGTTGCGGGCCTGATGGAGATCCGAATGGCAGACGCCGCAATACAGGATCTCGATCTGCACGTCGAGGTCGCGCAGCGCGCGCGGCTGGAATTCGAACGGGGCGAGCGGCGACTGGGCATCGGTCGCGGCAAAGGCATAGGTTGTGCTCATGCGGGGCTCCTTGTTCGGCAAAAGTCGCTGCCGTCGCGCCATGTGGCGGCGCGGCGAGACAGGACGCCATCGTACGGAGCATGGTGTCGACGCGAAATACCTGAAGGTCTCGAAGATTTGCCTATTTCTCTCGAAGTGCGGCCAACACCCCGCTAAAACAGCGCCAAAGTGCTACATTGCAAGCCTGATTCTCTTGCCGTCCAGGATTGCGCCGATGAGCTTCCAGCCCCTTTTCGCCGATGCCGGCGACCGTGTGCAGCGCCGCATGATCGACCTGCTCGCGCGTCTCGCGCCGAACGAGGGCTTTACGTATGCGGATATGGAAGGCGTGCGCTTCATCCGCGCGAACCGGCCGGTGCCGCGCATGCCGGTGCTGTACGAGCCGAGCATCGTCGTCGTCTGCCAGGGGCGCAAGCACGGCTATCTCGGCAACCAGTCGTTCATCTACGACGCGCAGCAGTATCTCGTGCTGTCGGTGCCGCTGCCGTTCGAATGCGAGACGTTCGCGAGCGCGGACGAGCCGTTTCTCGCGATCTCGATCCGCGTCGATCTCGCGGTGATCGCCGAATTGTCGATCCTGCTCGACGAAACCCGCGGCGTCGCCGTCAGCGAGCCGCGCGGCGTGTATTCGACGCCGCTCGACGTGCCGCTCGCCGATGCGGTGCTGCGGCTGCTCGAGGCGCTCGCGTCTCCGCACGACACGCGCGTGCTCGGGCCGTCGATCATGCGCGAGATCGCGTATCGCGTGCTGACCGGCGCGCAGGGCGACGCGATCCGCGCGGCGCTCGTTCAGCAGCATCAGTTCGGCCGCATTGCGAAGGCGCTGCGTCGCATTCACGCGGACCTGACCAGCGACCTCGACGTCGACACGCTCGCGCGCGAGGCCGGCATGAGCGTCGCGGTGTTCCATGCGCAGTTCAAGAGCGTCACGGCGACGTCGCCGATGCAGTACGTGAAGACGACACGCCTGCATCAGGCGCGGCTGATGATGGTGCAGGACGGTATGGGCGCGGGCGCGGCGGCCGCGCGGGTCGGCTACGCGAGCGCGTCGCAGTTCAGCCGCGAGTTCAAGCGATTGTTCGGCCGCAGCCCCGGCGACGAGGTGCGCTGGATGCGCGAGACGGGCAGCCGGACGATCGGCGGCGGGGCGGTCGTCGACTGGACGGACGAGCGGGAGGTCGGCGCGTAGCGCGGCGGGCGCCGGCGCGCACGCCACGCGATCCGGTCAGCGTCGCGCGACCTTGCGCCGCTGCGAGCCGATGCCTGCGTAGTCGGGCAGCGCGTCGACGCGCCTGGCCGTAGCCTTCGCGTACAGCGGCAGCAGGTCCGGCAGGCGGTTCAGCAGGTCCTGGCGGCGCGCGGCGCTATACGGGTGCGTGTAGATGAAGCCCGATGCCTTGTTCGCGCGCGTCGCGGCGGCGAGCTTGTCCCACAGCGTGATCGCGGCACGCGGATCGAAGCCGGCGCGGGCGGCGATGTCGCCGCCGATCACGTCGGCCTCGGTTTCGTCGGTCGGGTCGTAGTGCATCGTCTGCAGACGCTCGTCGAGGTTCAGCGGCTGCGGCAGCGGATCGCCGACGCCGAACAGCGGCGGCAGCGCCGCCGCGCGCAGCGATGTCTGCGATGTATCGCTGAAGCTGCTGCGCGCGTGTTCGCGCAGCGCATGCGCGACGCCGTGCGCGAGCAGCACGCCGAGCTCGTCGTCGTTCAGGCGGACGCGGTCGAGCATCCCGCCGTAGACGAGGATCTTGCCGCCGGGCAGGCACGACACGCGGATGTCGCGCGAGCGGATCACGTTGACGTCCCACGCCCACGTCTTGACCCGGTCGTTCCATTTCACCGAATACGGCGCGAGCTTCGCGACGATCGCGCGCAGGCGCTTCACGCGCGGCTGGCTCGCGGGGAGCAGGCGGTTGTCCTGCGCCGCCGCCTGCACGATCTGCGCATATTCGTTCGCGGTCAGCTGCTCGAGGAGCGGCGACGGAATCAGCGTGCGGAACGCCACCGCATTGCCGAAGCGGACTTGCTGCGGCGTCGGCGTGTAGGCTTTCGCGGACGCGGCGGCGCCCGTCGGCTGCGCCGGCTCGGCGGTCGCGGACGGGTTGGACGACGGCGCGGGCGTCGCCGACGGCGCCGAACCGGGCGCCGCCGCGGAACCCGCAGAACCCGTGTCGCCTGCGTGCGCGCCGAGCGCCGCGACGCCGACGCTCAGCGACGCGGCCAGGCGCGCGATGCGGCGCAATCGGTCACTGCGCACGGGCAACCCCGTTGTCGCGCGCGTCGCCGCCCCACGGCGCGACCTTGAACAGCAGCAGCATCCCCGGAATGCCGAGCGCGGCGCACACGAGGAAGTAGTCGAACCAGCCGATCTTCGCGACGATGAAGCCGCTCGCGGCGGACGCGAGCGTGCGCGGCACCGACGCGAGGCTCGTAAACAGCGCGAACTGCGTCGCGGTGTAGCGCGGGTCGGTGGTGCTGGCGATGTAGGCGGTGAACGCGGCGAGCGTGAGGCCGGTCGAGAACGTCTCGAAGCCGTAGACGGCCGCCATCAGCACCGGCTGCGCGCCTGCCTTCGCGAGCCACGCGAAGCCGAGCGTCGACACGATCTGCAGGATGCCGAAGATCCACAGCCCGCGCGCGATGCCGATCTTCACGAGCCAGATGCCGCCGATGATGCCGCCCGCGAGGCTCGCCCAGAATGCGGTCGTCTTCGCGATCACGCCGATCTGCGTCTTGTTGAAGCCGATGTCGAGGAAGAACGACGTCGACAGCGTCGTCGCCATCGTGTCGCCGAGCTTGAACAGGAAGATGAACGCGATCACGAGCAGCGCGCCGGCCCAGCCGTCGCGCAGGATGAATTCGCGGAACGGCAGCACGACCGCGTCGCGCAGGCTGCGCGGCGGCGCGCCGATCACTTCCGGCTCGCGCACGAGCAGCGTCATCACGATGCCCGGCAGCATGAACGCGCCGGTGAATGCGAACACGGCGTCCCACGGCAGGTGATCGGACAGGATCAGCGACAGCGAACCCGGAATCAGCGCGGCGATCTTGTACGCGTTCACGTGCACCGCATTGCCGAGGCCCTGCTCGGTATCGCGCAGCAGCTCGCGGCGGTATGCGTCGATTACGATGTCCGAGCTCGCGCCGAAGAACGCGACGAGCGTGGTGAGCGCGGCGACCGTCCAGATCGAGTCGCGCGGCGACACGAAGCCGAGCGCGGCGATCGCGCCCGCGACGAGCACCTGCGTGAGCAGCATCCAGCCGCGCCGGCGGCCCGGCCGCCAGCCGGGCAGGCGCGGGAGATAGCGGTCCATCAGCGGCGCCCACAGGAACTTCCACGTGTACGGAAACTGGATCAGCGCGAACAGGCCGATTTCCTTCAGCTCGACGCCTTCCGAGCGCAGCCATGCCTGCACGAGGTAGACGAGCGTGAAGAGCGGCAGGCCGGACGTGAAGCCGAGAAACACGCAGATCAGCATGTGCGTGTTCAGGAATGCTCGCCAGCCGGGGTGATCCTCGTGAGCGGTGAGCGCGGGCGCCTCGTGTGGCGTTTTCGACATGGAGTGGAACTGGGTAGCGTTGACGTTATGGCGGCGGCGGCAGCGCGCGGCGGCCGCCCGCGCGATGCGGGCCGGGCCTTGCCTTGCCTGGCAGGGCCGTTCGTCAACGGCGCCCCGGCTCAGCTGCGCTTGACACGGTAGACAGCAAGACTACCACGCCAGTTCGCTCCCCAACGAATCGGCTGCCCTTCGTGCAGCACGACGCGGTCGAGGATCGTGACGCCGACCTCGGGCGCGAGCGCCTCGAAATCCTTGATCGTCAGCACCCGCACGTTCGGCGTGTTGTGCCACTGGTAAGGCAGCGATTTCGACACCGGCATCCGGCCGCGCAGCACCGACAGCCGGTGCGCCCAGTAGCCGAAATTCGGGAACGACACGATGCATTCGCGGCCGACGCGCGCGGTCTCGCGCAGGATCGCGGCGGTCTGGTGGATCGTCTGCAGCGTTTGCGACAGGATCGCGATATCGAAGCTGTGGTCCTCGAACAGGCGCAGGCCGTCCTCGAGGTTCTGCTGGATCACGTTGATGCCGTTCTTCGCGCTCGCGAGCACGCCCGCGTCGTTCAGTTCGATGCCGTAGCCGGAGACTTCCAGCTCTTCCGTCAGCAGCGCCAGCAGCGAGCCGTCGCCGCAGCCGAGATCGAGCACGGTCGAGCGCGGCTCGACCCAGCGGGCGATCGTGCGGAAGTCGGCGCGTGCGGACAGGGAGTTCAGCGCTTGCTGGTTCATGCACCCACCTCGTTGGCGATTCGTTCGTAATACGCGCGGATCAGGTTGTGATAGCGCGCGTCGTCGAGCAGGAACGCGTCGTGACCGTGCGGCGCGTCGATCTCCGCGTAGCTGACGGTGCGCTTGTTGTCGAGCAGCGCCTTGACGATCTCGCGCGAGCGCGCCGGCGCGAAGCGCCAGTCGGTCGTGAAGCTCGCGATCAGGTATTTCGCCTTGGTGTGCGCGAGCGCGGCGCTCAGGTTGCCGTCGAACGCCTTGGCCGGGTCGAAGTAGTCGAGCGCGCGCGTGATCAGCAGGTAGGTGTTCGCGTCGAAGTAGTCGGCGAACTTGTCGCCCTGGTAGCGCAGGTACGACTCGACCTCGAACTCGACGTCGAAGCTGAAGTTGTACGCGTCGAGCGCGCCGTCGGCGCGGCGCAGCGCGCGGCCGAATTTCTCGGCCATGTCGTCGTCCGAAAGATACGTGATGTGGCCGATCATCCGCGCGACGCGCAGGCCGCGCTTCGGCTTCACGCCGTGCGCGTAGTAGTCGCCGCCGTGGAAATCCGGGTCGGACAGGATCGCCGAGCGCGCGACCTCGTTGAACGCGATGTTCTGCGCGGACAGCTTCGGCGTCGACGCGATGTCGATGCAGTGCGCGACGCGCTCCGGATACATCAGGCTCCACGCGAGCGCCTGCATTCCGCCGAGGCTGCCGCCCATCACCGCGGCGAAGCGCTCGATGCCGAACGCGTCGGCGACGCGCGCCTGCGCGTGCACCCAGTCCTCGACGGTGACGACCGGAAAGCGCGCACCGTACGGTTGGCCGGTCGACGGATCGATGCTCATCGGGCCGGTCGAGCCGAAGCACGAGCCGAGGTTGTTCACGCCGATCACGAAGAAGCGGTTGGTGTCGAGCGGCTTCCCGGGCCCGACCATGTTGTCCCACCAGCCGGTGCTGCGCGGATCGTCCGCGTAGACGCCGGCGACGTGATGCGACGCGTTGAGCGCGTGGCAGACGAGCACCGCGTTCGAGCGCGCGGCGTTGAGCTCGCCGTACGTCTCGACGACGAGCTGATAGTTGCCGATCACGCTGCCGCTTTGCAAGCGCAGCGGTTCGGCGAAGTGCATGGTCTGTGGAGCGACGATGCCGATCGATTCCATTCGTTCCGCCTTATGACTGGGCGGCTAAACGGTGTCGGCGATGCGCGGAGTCGAAGAAGCGCGGCTGACGACCTCTTTAGCCGCATTTGTAGTGAACCGCCGGGACAAAGACGAATCAAGGCCCCGGTCGGTTCGCGCGCCCGCAATCGAGTCAGCAAATCGGCGCGCTTCCGACACGCCGCCCAGGTGGCGGCAGTCGGCAGAGTATAGCCGAAGTTCGGGCGGCGGGGCGCGGCGGGCTGCGCGCGCCCCGCCGCGGTGTCCGGGTGCCTTCACCACCGGTACTTCGCTGCGAGCTGCCCCTTCACCGTCGCGTAGTCGCCGAAGTCCGTATCGACACCGATGCTCGCCGACACGCTCATGCGCTTCGTGAATTGCCCGGTCGCGCCGGCCGCGAGCGCGGCGCGATCGCGCGGCACGCCGTAGTCGAACGTGTTGCCGTCGATCGTCAGCGAGCGCGAGCCGGGGCCGTGCCACCAGTTCGCTTCGACGAACGGCCGCAGTTCGCGTCCCGCCGGCATCGCGGTCACGCCATGCACGCGCACGCCGAGCCGCGTCAGCACGTCGTTCGCGCTTTGCGTGCCGACGCGGCCGGACGGCGCATCGTGCGCCGATGCGCGGTAGTGCGAATAGACGAGCTGCGCCTGCGGCTCGACGAAGAAGCGCGATACACCTTGCTCGTAGAGCGGCAGCGAATAGCCTGCCTCGACTGAGCCCGTCACCGTGCTCGACCGGTACGAATCGCCGGCGAGGCTGCCGCCGATCGTGTTCTGGTAGACCCCGTACAGCCACCACGTATCGACGTACGGCCCCGACAGGATGTCCCGATTGCCGTACCACGTGCCGTACAGGCCGGCGTTGTAGCCGTCGACGCTGCCGCGCGCGGTCGCCGGCGCTTCGCGTCGCTCGGCGGCGTTCCACAGCGTGCGCGTCGACCAGCTCGTGAAACTGCCGTACATTCCCATCGCACCGAGGCGGAAACTGCCGCCGCGGCCGTCGTCGAAGCGCAGCAGGTCGGCGCCCGCGTGCACGCGCCGGCCGTTGCCGCGCACGCTGCGCTCGCCGCCCGAGCGCGACGCGAGTTCGCCTTCCGCGCGTACCCAGACTGCGCCGTCGATCGCGCCCGTGCGCGGGCTGTCGGCACGCAGCGAGCGGTCCTCGCGCTGGTGCAGCGAGTGGACCGCCATCATTGCGGCCGCGTCGGCGTTCGCGAGATAGGCGTCCGGCTCCGGAGCGACGGCGGTGGGGCCGGGCGGATCGACGGTTTCCGGATGCAGGGCCGTGTCGTCTTCGCCTGGTTCGGGCGTCGGCGGCGGCTCGACGGGTTTCGCGGCGGACACCAGATACCAGTCTTCTGCACGGCCGCCCTTGCCGCCGCGCGCGAGCATGTAGTCGTAGCCACCCGCGGACAGCGTGCCGAAGCCATTCCGATAGCCGTCCGACGCGGCGTCGAGCGCGAATGCGGCGGCGTCCGTCGTGCCGCCGTTGCGCGTTTCGACGATTGGAATGCCGATCGTCGTCTGCGCGCCTTCCCCGCCGGTGCGCTTCACGACGATGCCCGTATTGCCCGACGCGTGCCCGCCGTCGATCACGAGCCTGTCGGTGGGCGACGAATCGTCGCCCAGCAGCGTATGCATGACCAGCCTGCCGTCGTTCGCCGCATAGTCGCCCGTCACGACGAGCGTGCGCGGCGTGCTGGCATCCGGCGGCGCGAACGCGATCGTCGAATTGTTCAGCGCAACGGAGCCGACCCACGAATCCGCGGTGACGGTCCAGCGGCTGCCCGTGTCGAGCGACAGCGCGCGGATCGCGTCCGTCGCACCGGTCCATGCGGACGCGCGGGACAGCGCGACGTCGGTTACGGCGGGCGTTGGGTTTCCGTCGCCGCTCGGCCGATTGGCGATGTCGCCGGCCGCCTGCGCGCCGGTGTCGAGCGCCAGACGCACGGTTGCGCCGGATTGCGCGTCGACGGACAGCAGTGCGCCGTTGCCACCGACGGCGCGCGCGCCGTTCCGCAGCGTGATGACCGCATCGGACGCGTCGATCGCGCCGTGCCGCTCGCTGACGAGCGAGCCGCCGTCGACGGTCAGCGAGCCGCCGTAGGCCGCAGCGGCCGGCGCGCCGTCGCCGGACGTGCGCACGTCCGTGCGCAGCAGGTCGATCGAGCTGCCTTTGCCCGCATAGAGTGCGGCCGCGTTCCGGCCGACCGTCGTGACGGCGCCATCCGTGATCGAAGCGATCGAGCCTGCGCCGCTCGACAGCAGGCCGTACGCACGCTGGCCGCTCGTCGCGATGCTGCCGCCCGTCATCGCGACCCGGCCGCCGAGCCGCGCGACGACACCGATCGAATAGGCGCCGCTCGTGGCCACGTCCGTACCGGTTGTCCGGATAACGGGTGTCTCGTCGTACTCCTTCGACGCGTACAGCCCATGCGCGCTTTCGCCATGCGTGAAGACGCGCGTGCGCGCGAGTTCGACGTTGCCCTTGCGCGTGTCCACGCCGAGCGCGGTGTAGCCGTCGGTTTCCAGGCGCGTGTCGTTGAAGATGGCCGTGGAGGCCCCCGGCATGAACAGCGCCGATGCATAGTCGCCGGTAGTGCGGACGTCGACGCGATCCAGCGTCGCGCGTATGTCGTCGTAGCTGAGGAATACGCCATAGGCGAAGGTGCCGCCGGTACGGATGAGCGTATCGGCGGCGTTTACGACCGCGCCGGGAGCGTAGTTGACGGCGATGCCGTACGATTCCCGGCCGCGCGTGACGATCGCGCTGCCGGCAATATCGACGCCGTTGCCGCTCACGTCGACGTAGACGCCGTGCGCACTGTTGCCGTCGGTGTCGATGGCGATGTCGTTGGCAAGCACGGTGCCGCCGAAACGGGCGTCGAGGCCGTAGCCGAGCGGGCCTCGGGTCCGGATTTCGGCATTGCGCAGCACGATGCGCGAGCCGGTATGCCAAGCGGAAGCGCCTGCCGCCGAGAACCCCGACGAGAACAGACGCGTCTTGCCGGTGGTGGTCAGCACGCCCCCGTTGACGGCGGAAAGCACCGGTCTGGTGTTGCCGGTTGTCGAATAGTCGCCTGGCGCGACTTCGAGCGCGACGCCATCCGCGCGCTGGGCGCCGCCGTCGGTGACCGCGGCATCCGACGGCCAGGGAATCACCGCGCCAGCGAGCAGCGCGGAACGCGCGAACCGTGCGGCGCGTGGCACAGTCGGCGATACGTGAGACGGTTCTGCGCAGGAGAATGCCTCGCTCGCCCGCGTCCGCAAATGGAAAAGACAAAAATTCACTCGCTCACCTCATTTTATCTCCAATGAGGCAAAAATAAACCGAATGAGTGGTCCGGCGAAAGCGGACGAGTTCGAAATTTGCCGCTCGTCGAAGATGGATTCAGGGCAATCGCACGAACTGTCGCAAACGGAGAACAGCGGCGCGGCAGCCGTCGCTGGCCCCCGCTTTGAGCCGTCGATTCTTGATGCCGGCCTTCATGGTCGTATCCGCTTTGAGCAGGTTCAGGCAGATGCGCCGCGCGATCGCAAAGTTCTGGGTGGCGTTGTTGACGCGAACCCTGCATTGGTCTTCACCGAAGGCCGTGTCCAGCACCCGGTGCATGCTGTTCTCGATACGCCAATGCACCCGCACGGCCTGCGCAATCCGTGCGGCGTCGGGAGGCCGGCTCGACACGTAGTAACGCCGCTCGGTCGTCTTGGTATCACCGATTTCCCGAGTGGCCTCGACCATCACGATCGAACGCAGGCCGGACCATAAGTCCGGATCAGGCTCCCTGCGCGCCAGGACATCGCTGGCGATACACCGGCGCGTTTCGATACGGCCGTGATCCTTGTCGATTTCCTGGTGCTCGGCGGTATGGTCCCGATAGCACCGCGTTCGAGCGCGCGGCGTTGAGCTCGCCGTACGTCTCGACGACGAGCTGATAGTTGCCGATCACGCTGCCGCTTTGCAAGCGCAGCGGTTCGGCGAGGTGCATGGTCTGTGGAGCGACGATGCCGATCGATTCCATTCGTTCCGCCTTATGACTGGGCGGCTAAACGGTGTCGGCGATGCGCGGAGTCGAAGAAGCGCGGCTGACGACCTCTTTAGCCGCATTTGTAGTGAACCGCCGGGACAAAGACGAATCAAGGCCCCGGTCGGTTCGCGCGCCCGCAATCGAGTCAGCAAATCGGCGCGCTTCCGACATGCCGACAAGGAGGCGGCAGAGCATAGCGGAAGATCGGCCGCGGCTCGCGCCCTGCCGGCATCGTGGCCGGACTTCACGCGAACGCTCCGGGAGGACGACCTCCTATGCCGATAAATCAGACATGTACCAGTATTTTGATGCTGATTTGAAATACCCGTCTCATTGTCGATGTCGGCAGGCTTCGCTAGATTTTCGGCTGACATAAAACAGGACAAGTGGGGCGCGCACCGTGGGGCGGTGCGTGGCCGATACGAGCATGATGAACGGAACGGGCAAGACAGGCCGGCGCACGGGAGCCGCAACGATGGAACGGGCGAAGCGAAGCGCGGGCGGCACGGGCGTCGTGACGGCCGCGTTGATGATAACTGCGCCGTATCTCGGTTCGTGCGCGCCGGACGATTCCGGAACGACGCAGACACCGGCGCCTGCGTCACTCGCGTCTCCGGTGCCCGCGTCGTCGGCGAGACCGGCAACGGGTGCGCGGAATGTCGCAGAACGGGCCGAGCCGCCGGTGCGGCCGCCTTTCGACGGGGAGAAGGTGGCCGCTCCCCTCCCGGCCCGGTCCGCGTTTCGCGCGCCGCCGTTCACGCTGGCGCGGCGTTCGGCTATCGCCGTGTGGCTCGACGACCGGCAGCTCGGCGGCTCGTTTCCGGCTGGCACGCTGGCCGACCGGCCGCCGCTGCCGAATGGTCCGCTGCCGGACGAGCGCTTCGATTTTTTCCAGCCGCATCGCGACGGTCCCGTGCTCAGCTATGCGGGCGTCGCCGCGTCGTTGGGCGCGCGGGCGATCGACGGTGCGCGCCTAGCCCGCGTCGCGGCCTCGGATCTGCCGCCGTTGCCGGGCCCGGCTGCCGTCCGGTGGGCTGGGCCGGCGGATTCCCCGTTCTATGCCGATCAGGTGGCCGACGCGCTCGCGCGCCATGCCGAGTTCGGCGGCGCGCCGGCGCAGGGCGAGGCCGGCGCGGTTCGCACAGCGAGCTTCGACGCTGGCGACGCGGCGGGCGCCGGCTTGGCCGGAGCGCCGTTTTACGCGGATCAGATCGCGGAAGCGCGGATGCGCCCGCTGCCCGATGACGCGTTGCCGCAGCTCACGGCCTGGGCTGCCGACGTCGTCGCGCCGCTCGTTTCGCGGTTCTCGTTCGACATTCCCGATCCCAAGCCCGCCGCGTCGCCGAGCATCGCGTTGTCCACGCTGGGCGGGGAGATCGCTTATCACGCGTTGTCCGAGCGACGAGCCGCGTTCACCGAGCCGCGGGTGCTGGCGGGCCTGCTCGATACGCTGAAGCCGACCTTGGCCGCGTTGCCGATGCCGGTGCCGGCGGCGGGTGCCGTCTCTACGGTCGTTCGCGGTGACGCATTGCCGGCCGAAGCGAGGGGGGGCGAGGCCGCCTTCGCGTCCCGCCCGTTGCCGACGATGCACATTGCCGGGCTGAGGCAGTCGCTTGATGGCCAGTGGCCGGTCGGGCCGCCGATGTCGGCGAGCCTCGACGAGCTTGCGGCACAGGTCGCCAGCATCGGCGGCCACCGTCAGGCGCCGGCGGTGGCCGGCGCGCGCGCGGAGCGCATGGCGGCGCTCGCTTCACCAGAGTGGCGCGTGGCGATGCGGGTTCGCACGGACGCGGTGCCCGGCGCGAGTTCGGGCGAACGCAGCCAGTTCGGCCGTGGCGCGCGCGCCAAGGCGAACGGGCGCGTCACCGAGGGGCTTCCGACGATCGTGGCCGATACGCGGAGCGCGCCGCCGTCGTACGAGGCGCGCGCGACGGAGCGTCCGTCCGTCGTCTCCGGCTTGCCGAGTGCGGTGGAGATCGCCGCGGCGCTGGTTCGGCCCAAGGCGGGCGGGCGTGCGTCCGTGGCGTCGCAGAAGTCGTACCGGATGGCGCGCGACGCGGTGCATGCCGTCGACGCCGGGTACGACACCGGCTGGCGCGCGGCAACCTTGACGACGGTGGGACGCGAACGGTACGGCAGCCCGCACCGGGGCGGCGCGATCTACGACAACATCATGGCCCCGGTTGCGGCCGCGCAGGACCGCACCATCAAGGTCGATATGCCGCCGCGCCGCGCATACGGCGACGTCGTGACGAACGTGGCGGTCCTGGCGTCGAACGGGCCGTCTTCCGAAGCCGATCAAAAGCGCGCGACGACGATCGGCTACGTGTTTTGACGCGCGGAACGGGGCCATACCGATTGCCGGCATGGCGATCAGAAGATGGACGATCGAGTAATGGCGCAGCAGGAAGCGCGGGAAATCCCGGCGTCGCCGCCGGCCACGAATCGACGGCATGCTCCGATAGCCGTTCGGCCGTGTTCGCGTTTCGGCAGCGCTGGGAAGCATTTGCCATCGAGAGCGACCGGCTTCATCGACCAGTGCCGGACAGAGTCCTCGCATCCGGCAAACGAAACAGGCTTCGAATTCCAGCTTTTCTCATGGAAAAGCCGTGATGGCCTCTTGCTTCGGTTCGGTTCTTAAACAAGTCGCAGCTTTTTTAACAAATTACACATTTCGTTCGGATTTCATGGGGTAGTCGATCTAGAACTTCCTGAAGGTTTGAACTTGTCCTATATCCCCGATGAAGTTGGATTGATAGTATTTTTCGCGGGTTCGATTAATACGAGATAAACATGGCGTATATGGGCGGCATGACGGCTCGTGAACCTGGCTGATATGTTCGGTGTACTTTTATTTGAGTAGGAGTGTTAAATGAAAAAGAAAGTATTGGGTATTTCCGCTGCGATGCTGCTGGGTTCGTGGGCGGCATCGCCTGCATTCGCAGCGACCACGGGAGAGCCCACGGAGCCCACGGTGCCCGCGGTGACGCAAGGCAAGGTGACATTCGACGGCGAGCTGACCGCGAGCACGTGTTCGCTCAAGGCAGGGGATGAGGACAAGAAAGTGATTCTGCCGAAGATCTCGACGGTCAATCTGGCGAAGCGTGGCGATACGGCCGGCTCGACATCGTTCGATATCACCGCGACGAGTTGCGCGGCTGACGTGAACAAGGTCGCTGCCCACTTCGAGATGACCAACATGGATCCGGATACCGGCAACCTCAAGAACCTGCTCACGGATGCCACGGCAGCAAAGAACGTCGTCGTTCAACTGGTGAACAGCGACGGTACGGGGATTCGCGCTGGTTCGACCGGCCGGTACCACGACGTGGCGGGTAAGGGTACCGACCGTGGCGTGACGATGACCTACGGCGGCCAGTACTTCGCGACCGGCGAGACCACCGCGGGTAAGGTGAATACCTTCGCTCGCTTCACGCTCGCCTATCAGTGATTCCGAGTCGCAAGTAGTCCTCAAGCGGGCTCCGGAGGCTTCGCTGCGAAGCATCCGGAGCCCGCGCGACGATCGATCAAGGAGGTTGCGTGAGGTCATGGAAATGGAAGGGCGCGGCAGCTTTTGCGTTAGGCATGGCGGCGCTGTCGGCCCAGGCGGCGATCGTGATCACGGGTACGCGGGTCGTGTACCCGGAGCAGAGTCGCGAAGTCAATGTGCGGTTGACGAACATCGAGACGGCGCCCGTGCTGGTGCAGTCGTGGATTGACGACGGTGATTCGGATGCCAATCCTGATCAGATCACGGTGCCGTTCGTGCTGACGCCGCCGGTGTTTCGCGTCGAGCCGAAAAAGGGGCAGACGTTGCGCGTCATGTACACGGGCACGAATCTGCCGACGGATCGCGAGTCGCTGTTCTGGCTCAACGTGCAGGAAATTCCTCCACAGCCGGCGAATGCCGAAGACACGAATCTGCTGCAGCTTGCCTTTCGCACGCGCATCAAGCTGTTTTTCCGGCCGGCCGCGCTTCAGGACGGGCCTTCGGGCGAGTTGCTGAAGTGGAAGGTCGTGCACGACGGCAAAGGGCAGAGCGTCCTGCGCGTCGACAATCCGTCGCCCTATTACGTGTCGTTCAGCCGTGTGGAATTGAAGGCCGGTGACAAGGAAATCCGGTTCGACCCGTCCATGGTGGCGCCGTTCGGCCACCTGTCGTTTATGCAGCAGCAGGGTACGCGTAGCACGCTCGCGCGAGGCACAGTTTCTTACAAGCTACTCAACGATTACGGCGCGGAGGTCGCAGGTTCGGCCACGGCGGAATAACCAGCCGACTGTGTCGGAAACGATGAGGATCGAAGAGTGGTTCGAGCAGCAAAAAAAATCGCGCCTGGCGGTGGTCACGATGTTGATCTGAGCGTCTTTCGCCGCCGGCGGGTGGCTTTGGCGGTCAGTCTGGCGTTTGGTATGGGCTTGCTTGGCGACGACGCTTGCGCGGCAGAGCTGGACTGGCGCGATACCGAGCAGCAGGCGGGTGCGGAGCCGGTGATGCACATGGCGGCTCGCGCAACGACGGAGCCGGCGATGTACATGGCGGCTCGCACCATGACAGAGCCGGTGATGCACGTGGCGGCTCGTACGGCGACGGAGCCCGCTGTGGTGGCGTTCAACCCCCGGCTGTTCGCCGGCAGTGGCGTCGATCTGTCGCGTTTCGCGAAAGGCAATCCGGTCGAGCCGGGGAATTACGCTGTCGATGTGAGCGTCAACGGCAAAGGGCGCGGGCGTTACGACGTGCTGTTCCGCGCGGTGCCCGGCAGCGACGTCGCCGTGCCATGCTTCCCGCTCACGATGCTGGAGCAGTTCGGTGTCGACGGCGACAAGGTCGCGAGCCGGCTTCGGCAACCGAAGCCGGAAGGCGATGACGGCGCCCCGGCCGCGCATGAGCCTGGGCCGGACGCCTGCCTGGCGCTCCGCGAAACGATACCCGACGCGACCTATACGTTCGATAGCGCGGATCTGAAGATCGACCTGACGATTCCGCAGGTCGAGATGAGCAAGACGGCCCAAGGCTACGTTGATCCGTCGCGCTGGGACGAGGGGATCAACGTCGGGCTGCTGCAGTACAACGTCAACGGGTACACGAGCGAGAGCAACTTCTACGGGCACAACTCCAGCAGCCTGTATACCGGCTTGCAGTCGGGCGTGAATGTCGGCCCGTGGCGTTTTCGCCACCGCTCGAACCTGAACTGGGCGAGCCGCGGGCCGGGCGTATCCTGGCGTAGCCTCGAAACCTTCGTTCAGCGGGACATCACGGCGTTGCGCAGCCAGATCGTGCTCGGCGACAGCTTCACGAGCGGCGATATCTTCGATTCTTTCAGCGTGCGCGGTGCCCAGTTGTCGAGCGACGACCGCATGCTGCCGAATTCGCTGCAGGCTTACGCGCCGACGATCCGCGGTGTTGCGGACACCAATGCGCGGGTGGTCGTGCGGCAGGGCGGCAACACGGTCTATGAAGAGACCGTTTCACCGGGGCCATTCGAGTTCAACGATCTGCCCGCCACCGGCTACGGCGGGGACCTCGAGGTGACGGTTACCGAATCGGACGGGCGCGTGCGGCGCTTCTCGGTGCCGTTCGCCGCCGTTCCGCAACTGTTGCGGCCCGGTCAGCACCGCTTCAATGTCACTGTCGGGCAGTACCGGGACGGTTTTTCCGATGCGAAGCCTTGGGTCGCCCAGTTGACTTACCAGCGCGGCATCACGAACCTCGTCACCGCCTATGCCGGTGTGTTGTCGTCGGCCGGCTATGGTTCCGGCCTGTTCGGCATGGCGTTCAATACGTCGGTCGGCGCGTTTGCTTTCGACGTCACGTCCGCCCACACGAGTGTGCCCGGCAGTCGCACGTACCATGGCGTCAGCTCCCGTGTGACCTACGGCAAGATGATGACGTCGACCGGCACCAATTTTTCGGTGGCCGCGTACCGCTATTCGACGTCGAACTTCTTCAATCTCCAGGACGCGGTGAATGCGCGCAAAGATTGGAATGGTTCAATTGGTCAGTATAACTATCGGGCCCGTACGCGCTTGCAGATCAATGTCAACCAGCGCCTGGGCGATCGCAGTGCGATCTACATTACCGGTAGTTCGCAGGACTACTGGGGAGGCGAGCGGGGGCGGGATCTGCAGTATCAGGTCGGCTTCAACAGCACATTCCGGCGCATGTCGTATTCGGTGTATGCGCAGCGCGCACGTAACGGCGGCGACCGGACGGTCACCCAGGTCGGCGTCAACCTGACGATTCCGCTCGGCAAGCAGACGTATACGCAGAGCAGCATCTTCAATTCGTTGACCACCTCGGCTTCGCGCGATTCGCGTGGCAACAGTGCCGTTCAGATGGATCTGTCCGGCAGCAAGGGAACCATTGCGCCGTTCAGCTACGGGGTCACCGCATCACACATCGTCGGCGACGCCAACCGTCTCTCTTCGTTCGGTGGCTACGGTACTTACCGGTCGTCTGTCGGCACCTACAGAGCGAACGCGTCGCTCAGCAACCAGATGCGTCAGGCGTCGTTCGGCGCGAACGGTGCGATGGTCGTGCATCGGGGCGGGGTCACACTGAGTCCGCCGCTCGGTCAGGCGGCGGCGCTGATCGAGGCGAAGGGCGCGACCGGCGGACAGATCGTCAACGGGCAAGGCGCATCGATCGATCGTTTCGGCTACGCGGTGATTCCATCGTTGACGCCGTATCGCGTCAACACGGTCGAGATCGACCCGTCCCGTATCCCTGACGACGTCGAACTCGGGAACACCAGCGAGGAAGTGGTGCCGCGCTATAACTCGGTCGTATTCGTGAAGATGAGCACGGTGCGCGGCCGGCCGGTGTTCGCGACGATGGAGAGGCAGAACGGCTCGCCGCTGCCGATGGGCACCCAGTTGTTCGATGGCGCGGGCAAGTCGATCGGCGGCGTCGGCCAGGGCGGCATGGCATTCCTGCGCGGGCTGGAAGGCTCCGGCGAGCTGACCGCGAAGTGGGGAGTTGGAGCCGCCGACCAGTGCAGCCTGCCCTATGCGGTGCCTGCCGCACCAGCGGACGCGGGGAAGATCAAGATGGCGGCGCGCGTGCGCTTGCGCTGCGGCACGACGGCGATGCAATGACGCGCCTGCGTCAAAGTGAGGCAGAGCTCATGGACAGAATGATACGAACGCATGCATTGAAGTGGATCGGGGGCATCGCATTGGGCACAGCGGCCGCGATGTTCGCTTGGCCGGGGGGCATCGCGTGGGGGGCGGGCAATCCCACAGTCAAGGTCACGTTTGCGGGTTCCTATCACTCGGTGACCTGTACCGTTGTGGGCGGCCAGGAGAAGCAGACGGTCAAATTGCCGCGCGTTTCGACGACATCGCTGACGTCGACGGGGCAGACGGCGGGTTCGACGGCCTTCACCATTCCGTTGCGTTGCGACGGCAGCATCGAGGCGGTCCGCGTCTACTTTCAGCGGGGCGCCACGACGAACGCGAACGGCAATCTCGACGTCGAGAATCCGAACGACCCGGCGAGCGCCAAAAATGTCCAGATCCAGTTGATGAACGGCGACGGATCGCCAATTCACGTGGGCGACGCGGCGACGATGAAGACGGTGAACCTCGCCGCGTCGACCACGATGCCGGTTCCCTTCGGTGCGCAGTATTACGCGACCGGTGCGACGAGCGCCGGCTCGGTGCGCACGTATGCGACCTTCGTGATTCAGATGCCGTAACGGCTTTCCGCAGACAGGTTTTTTCGTTATCCGCATGACATTCGATAGTTCAGGTGCCGCGTTGCGCGCGTCGCTTCAAGAGACCGTACTTCATATCGCGCTGCTTGCGCAGGGTGCGTCGATACCGGAAATCCACGTATGGCGCGCGCGCTGCATCGGGCTCGTCGAGCGGCTCGACCAGGCAATGCGCGACGACGGTTGTGCAAGCGACGCCGTGCGAGACGTCGGCATCGCGCAATGCGCGCTGCTGGACGAGGTGACGTTGTGTCATCTGCCGGCGGGCAGGCGGGACGAATGGATGCGCGAGACGATGCTGTTCCGGTTTCATCGCGTGCGCAGCGGCGCGGACCGGATTCGGGCGCGAGTCGAGGCGCTGCTGAGCGGGCCGCATTCGGACTCGCAGGAAGCGCAGTGGCTGAGCATGGTTGCGACGCTGCTTGAGCTCGAACCATCGCGCGAGCACGACGCTTTTCGCGCGCGTCTGAACGCGGTGTATCCCGTTGCGTTGCCAGTCGAGCCGGACGCGTCCCAGGCGGCGGGCGCGCCGGCACTGCCGCGCCCGCGGACCGTTGTCGCGGTCGCGGCGCGCGCACGGGCGGCGCTTCGGCAGGTATTGCTCGCGGCGGCGGTGCTGGCGGCAGTGTGGATCACCTGCGACGTCTCGTTGCGGCGTGCGGTGGAGCGTTTGCCCGACTCGGGGCCGCGCGTCGCGCAGAACGGCGAGGAGGCACGGCAGTGAGCATGCGATCGATGAAGGGGGCCGCGCTGGTCTGGATCGCGATGCCGGTCATCGTGTTTGGTGGCGCGTGGGCGCTTGCCGGGCTGGCGGATTGGCAGAGCGCGACATGCATTGCACTGGCTATCGCGTTGGCCGTGTGTGTCGCCGCGTGGCATGAACGCCTGCGCCAGGTTGCGGCTGCCGCCGAATCTGCTGAAACGATCGGCAGCGCCGCGCGCGAACTCGCGGTGATCGTCGTCGTCGGGCCGTATGCCGCCGGACTGTTTCCGCGCGATGGGGGACGGACGACGCTCAGGCGCGACGATCGGGCGGTGTGGCTGCTGGCCGATACGCCGGAGCGCCTGAACGACGTGATGGCGCAGGTCAAGGCGTCGCGGGGGCGCTTCCCGGACGCCGCGCTGCTGCCCGTGGTGCCGGAGGGCGACGACGAAAGCATGCTGCGCCGTGCGTTTGCGCAATGGCGCATCGCGCTGCAGGCGTCGTACTGCCATCCCGAATGCGTGTTGCCTTGTCATGTCGCGGTTTATGCGTGTTTGGGGCCCGGCGAGGACGGCGTACCGCAGACGCGATGGTTCGGCGATCCGCTCGAGGCCGGCGTCCCGCGCATCGAGGATGCGATCCGGCTTTACGACCGGCTGCCGGCGATCCGTCGTCAGCTTGCCGCGTCGCGGCAAGCGGGGGCGGTCGTCCGGAGCGCACTGGGGCTCTCGGTGTTCGAGTGGCTCGACGAGGCGGCGCTGCTATCGTCGATCTCCGCGTTGGCGAATACCCCGCCGTTTGTGCTTCAGGGCGCATCGCTGGCGGACGTCGGCCATACGCCGGTTCGGCCGGGTGCCTGGACGCGCTGGCTGATTGCCAGAACCGGCCTGCAGCCGCGCGTCACGAAGCCGGTGGCAGGGCCGCTCCCGCTGCCGCTCGTCCACGTGCCGACGTGCGTCGCCGGGCGGCCCGCCGCGCAGTCGCCGGTCGACCGGGGATGGCCGCTCGCGTCGCACGTCTTGCTGTCGAGCGTGGCGGCCGCGACCGTCGCGGTGGCGATATCGGGCGGGGTGAATTACCGGATTGTCGAGCGGATCGCGGGGGACTTGTCCGCCTACTGGAACACGCCAGGCAACCGGATCACCGCGACGATCGACTCGTTCGAGCGGTTGCGCGCGACGCGCGACGAAGTGGCGCGCAATCTGCGCGACGGCGCGCCGTTCGGCGCGGGCTGGGGGCTGTATCCGGGACGCGCGCTGTTGAACCGTCTCGACGCTGCGCTGGCGGTCTACCGACCGCCGCTCACGACCGTGCGGATCGACAGCCTTTCGCTGTTTGCGAGCGGCAAGGCGACCTTTTCCCCGACGCACGCGCGTCGCGAACTGGCACATGTGCTTCGGCTGATCCAGGAGAACCCCGATCAGCGTGTGCTGATCGAGGGGCATGCGGACAGCGAAGGATCGCCTGAGGCGAATCTTCAGCTATCCGATGCGCGGGCGCGGGCGATTCGCGATTGGCTGGTCGCCGAAGGCGGGTTGCCGGTCACGCGTTTCGCGCTCCAGGGAATGGGCGACGTCCGCCCAATCGCGGACAACCACAGTGAGGCAGGCCGGGCGCTGAACAGGCGCGTCGACATTTCCCTGATTCCGGATGGCGTGCGTCATTGACGACGTTGGAATGCGCTTGGCGGAGCGCATCGTTTCGTCTCTGTGGCCGCCCATTCGTTTTTCGCGGCCGCCCCGGTTGCATGACAACGATTCGCCTGCGCAAGCAGCGCAGTCTTCCTGAACATAAATTCATCCAGATCGGGGCGGTGGACCATGCATTTAAATGCATGACTTAATTGAGATTAGGTTTTTTTGTTAAATCAAATTATATCTCTTAATTTTTAGTGAATAAGTTAGTACGGGTCCTATATAAGGGCGGCAACGAGTGCCGTAATATGGCCCAGGTTTACGCTGACAAGGGCGAGACAGACGAGCGTTCGCTCATTGATTTTTACCCAATCCGAATCAATCCGGAGAGCTTATGGCCATATCCAACAGTGCACAGAAATTCATTGCGCGAAATCGTGCTCCACGTGTCCAGATCGAGTACGACGTCGAGATCTACGGCTCGGAAAAGAAGGTTGAGCTGCCGTTCGTGATGGGCGTACTCGCCGATCTGTCCGGAAAGCCGCTGGAGTCGCTGCCGGCGGTTGGCGATCGCAAGTTCTACAACATCGACATCGACAACTTCGACGAGCGGATGAAGGCGATGAAGCCCCGCGTCGCGTTTTCGGTGCCGAATACGCTGTCCGGCGACGGTCAGCTGATGGTCGACATCACGTTCGAGAGCATGGACGATTTTTCGCCGGCGGCGATTGCGAAAAATGTCGACGCGCTGTCGCAGTTGCTCGACGCGCGGACGCAGCTCGCGAACCTGCAGACCTACATGGATGGCAAGTCGGGCGCGGAGAACCTCGTCAGCAAGGTGCTGAAGGACCCGGCGCTGCTGAACGCGCTTGCCAAGGCGCCTAAGCCTGAAGCGCGGAAGACGGACGCTCGGGAATCGCAAGAGCAGCAATGAGGCCCTGGCGGCAAACCAAGATCTAACACAGGTACAAGGGAAAAAATGGCTGTACGTGAATCGCAGGCGCGCGCTGCCGAGGCGCAGCTCGGAGCCCAATCGGATTTCAACGCGCTGTTGTCGCGCGAGTTCAAGCCCAAGACGGAGCAGGCGCGCGAAGCGGTGGAGTCCGCCGTCAAGACGCTGGCCGAGCAGGCGCTGGCAAATTCGGCGACGATGTCGGACGACGCCTACAAGAGCATCGCGGCGATCATCGGCGAGATCGATCGCAAGCTGTCGGAGCAGATCAACCTGATCCTGCATCACGAGGATTTCCAGAAGCTGGAAAGCGCGTGGCGCGGATTGCATCACCTCGTGACGAACACGGAAACCGACGAGAAGCTGAAGATCCGCTTCATGGACGTGTCCAAGGAGGATCTGCGTCGCACGATGAAGCGCTACAAGGGCGTGGCTTGGGATCAGAGCCCGTTCTTCAAGCAGATCTACGAAGAGGAATACGGCCAGTTGGGCGGCGAGCCGTACGGCTGTCTCGTGGCCGACTACTATTTCGACCACACGCCGCCCGACGTGGATCTGCTGGCGTCGATCGGCAAGGTCGCCGCGGCAGCGCACGCGCCGTTCATCACGGGTGCGTCGCCGTCTGTGCTGCAGATGGATTCGTGGCAGGAACTGGCGAACCCGCGCGACCTGACCAAGATCTTCACGCAGAACCTCGAGTACGCCCCCTGGAATTCGCTGCGAAATTCGGAAGATTCGCGCTACATCGGCCTCGCGATGCCGCGCTTCCTTGCGCGGCTGCCGTACGGAATTCACACCAATCCGGTGGACGAATTCGATTTCGAGGAATCGACCGACGGATCGGATCACCTCAAATACACGTGGGCGAACGCGGCTTACGCGATGGCGGTCAACATCAATCGCTCGTTCAAGCACTACGGCTGGTGCACGCTGATTCGCGGCGTCGAGAGCGGCGGCGTCGTCGAGAATCTACCGTGCCACACGTTCCCGACCGATGACGGCGGTATCGACATGAAGTGCCCGACCGAGATCGCGATTTCGGATCGGCGCGAGGCGGAGCTTTCGAAGAACGGTTTCATTCCGCTGATCCACCGCAAGAATACCGACTATGCGGCGTTCATCGGCGCGCAGTCGCTGCAAAAGCCTGCCGAGTACTACGATCCGGACGCGACCGCAAACGCGAACCTTTCCGCGCGTCTGCCCTATCTGTTCGCATGCTCGCGTTTCGCGCACTACCTGAAATGCATCGTGCGCGACAAGATCGGCTCGTTCAAGGAACGCGACGAAATGCAGCAATGGCTCAACGAATGGATCATGTACTACGTTGACGCCGACCCCGCGAACTCGTCTCAGGAAACCAAGGCGCGTCGTCCGCTTGCCGCTGCCGAGGTGGTCGTGGAAGAAGTCGAGGGCAATCCCGGCTACTACCAGGCCAAGTTCTTCCTGCGCCCGCATTTCCAGCTGGAAGGTCTGACAGTGTCGCTGCGTCTCGTCGCGAAGCTTCCGTCGGTCAAGGCTGCTGCCTGACCGCACGGCGCGCGACCGCGGTGGCCGGCTGCTGATCGGGGAATCCCGTCAGCCGCGCCATACATCGCGTCGATGAGGCCGGCGCTCCCGGATATCCCGGCGTGGCGCACTACCCGGGGGAGTGGTGATCAGGCGCTCCATAAATATTTCTGATCATCCGATTAGCTGTACTAAAAACTCAACCAAGACGTAAGGAGTGATGCAATGGCACACGACATTTTCCTCAAGATCAACGGAATCGACGGCGAATCCAAGGATGCCACTCACCAGAACGAAATCGAGGTCTTGAGCTGGTCGTGGAACGTATCGCAGCAATCGAACATGCACCTTGGCTCGGGCGGTGGCGCGGGCCGGGCTACCGTGGACGATCTGCAATTCGAGCATTTCATCGACCGGGCGAGCCCGAACCTGATCCAGTACTGTCTGCTGGGCAAGCACATCGACGAAGCGAAGCTCACGGTGCGTAAGGCGGGCGGGAATCCGCTCGAATACATCCTGCTGACGATGAATGACGTGCTGGTGACGCAGGTGAGCCCGTCGGGCGTCGCGGCCGACGAGTCGCGTCCTAGCGAGATCGTCCGTCTGTCGTTCTCGCGCCTCAAGCAGGAATACGTCGTGCAGAACGCGCAGGGCGGCAGCGGCGGTGCGATTACGGCGACGTTCGATATCAAGCGGAACGCGGCTTAAGCGTCAACGCCCGTAGTTTCAGGGCGGTTCCGCCGGCGCCGGCGGAACCGCGGGCCGTTGACCCGGGTGTCTGCGCGATGCGCGGGGGCCCCGGTCAACGGCTGCCCGGGGTACGACAGGATCTTCCATATGTTTTCTCGATTTTCGCCTGGCACGGCGACGCGCCGCGATGCGATCAAACGCATCGCGGTCGGACTGTCATTTCTGTCGCTGGCTGCGTGCGGAGGCATGCCGGCCCGAATCGAACGGGCCTCCCTGGATCTGAAGATCAAGGTGAGCGACGGCGTCAATCCGGACGAGCTGGGGCGCCCTGCGCCGATCATGGTGAGGATCTATGAGTTGAAGTCGGCTTATACGTTCGACAACGCCGACTTCTTCTCGCTGCAAAGCGACAGCAAGAAGGTGTTGGGCGAAGACGCGCTCGTGATCGACGAGTTCGTGCTTCGCCCGGGAGACGTCCGGGACGTTCGCCGGCGCCTGAATGTCGCGACGACGGCGATCGGCGTGTTGGCGGGATATCGCGAGCTCGGCAAGTCGGTGTGGCGCGGGGCCTACCGCTTGCCGCCTCCGCCGGACGAAGCGTGGCTCCGGATGCTGACGGCGCATACGAAAATCAAATTGAACGTGGATATCGGCCAGCGGGCCGTTCTGGTTACTGAATTGGATTGATATGAGTTGGCATAACAAGGTCGTGTGGAGTGAAGGGCTTTTCCTGCTGCCACAGCTGTTCCAGCAGCAAGAGCGCTATTTCGAACATTTCGCGCACAAGCGCTCCGCACCGCTCAGTCCGTTCTTCTGGGGATTCAGTCAGTTCGAGATCGACCAGGAGTCGCTGGCGTTTGGCAAGCTGGTGTTCAAGAGCGGGGCGGGCGTGTTTCCTGACGGTACGCCGTTCGACGTGCCGGCGCATGCACCGCCGCCGCCGCCGCTGACGATCGCGCCCGAGCATCAGAACCAGGTGATCTATCTGGCGGTCCCGTTGCGCCTGCCCAATACCGAGGAGACCGTGTTTCGCGACGAGACGGCCTCGCTCGCCCGCTATCTGGCGTTCGAAAACGAGCTGCGGGACAGCAACACGATCGGTCAGGGGCCCAAGCCCGTGCAACTGGCGAACCTGCGCCTGCGGCTTCTGCCCGAGAAGGAATTGACGCAGTCGTGGATCGGCATCGCGCTGACGCGCATCAAGACCTTGCGGGCGGACGGCTCGGTGTCGCTGCACGATACCGATCACATTCCACCCGTCAGCCAATATGGCGCCGACCCGCTGCTGCGGGAATGGGCGACGCAGTTGCATGGCCTCGCGAAGCTGCGCGCCGATGCGCTGGCCACCCGCCTGTCGGGCAGCGATGGACGCGCGGGCGCGGCGGCGGAAGTGGCCGATTACCTGCTGCTGCAGGTGCTGAATCGCTATGAGCCGCTGCTCGAGCATATCTGCCGAATTCGCGAGACGCCGCCTCTGGAGTTCTATCGGGAACTCGCGATGATGGCTGGCGAACTGGCGACATTCGTGCGTCCGCAGACGCGTCGTCCACTGCCGACGCCGGGCTACGATCACGCGCAACTGTATGCGAGCATTCGGCCGCTCGTCGAGGAAGTCCACTACCTGCTCAACCAGGTGCTGATACGCGGCGCGCAGCCGATTCCGCTCACCGAGCAGCCGCACGGCATCCGCGTCGCCGCGGTGATGCCGGCCGAACTCTCGGGCTACTCGAGCCTCGTGCTCGCGGTCGGCGCGCAGATGTCGCCGGACGTGCTCCAGCAGCAATTCGCTGCGCAGACGAAGATCAGCCAGCCGCAGCGCCTGCCCGAGCTGATTCGTTCGCACCTGCCGGGCCTCACGATGGTGCCGCTGCCGGTACCGCCGCGACAGATTCCGTTCAATTCGAGCTACATCTACTACGAGTTGTCGCGCAGTGGGCCGTTCTGGGAGCAGATCGCGCAACAGGGCGGACTCGCGATGCACATCGCCGGCCACTTCCCCGAGTTGAAGCTCGAACTGTGGGGAGTTCGCCATAAATGAGTTCCGGTACGTTCGACAAAGACGCGTTCGACTTTCTCGCGAGCGATTCCGGGACGTTGCTCGAGCCGCAGAAGGAGCGCACCGGCGATGAAAGGGGCGCATCGAGTGCGCAGATCGACCCCGGCGAGTTCGATGCGGTCGTGGATATCCAGCAACGTCTCGACGAGGTGCTGGCGGCAGCCAATCCGCTGCTCGAGGCGGCGCGGCCGCTGCTCAGAATGCTCGCCGACATGCCGGCGATGCTCGATACGTCGGAGGCGGTGGCCGGACTGCGGACGCTGCTCGTGCGCGAGGTCAGCCTGTTCCAGAAGGTATGCGACAAGGCCGATCTGCCATGGAAGCACATGGCGGTCGTCCGCTACTGTCTGTGCACCGCGCTCGACGAGGCGGCGAACCGCACGAGTTGGGGCGGGGGCGGCGTATGGGCGGCGCGAAGCCTGCTGATCACGTTCGAGGGCGAAGTCGACGGCGGCGAGAAGTTTTTCCTGCTGATCGGCCGGATGGCAACCGATCCCCAGGAGTACGTCGATATCCTCGAAATCCTCTATCGCGTGCTCGGTCTCGGATTCGAGGGGCGCTACAGCGTGACGGCCGACGGACGCCGTTATCTCGAACAGATTCGCCAGCGTCTGTGGACGCTCATCACCGGCGCGCACGATGCGCTTCAGCCCGAGCTGTCGCCGCACTGGCGTGGCGCTACGCCCGGCAGGCTGCCGTTGTTGCGCAGCGTGCCGGTCTGGGCCTCCGCCGCTTGCGCCGTGCTCGCGCTGTTCGCACTGTTCGTGTTCTACCAGTACCACCTGCTGACCGAGCGCCATGCACTGGAAGCGCGAATTCTCGAGATCGGCAAGGAGCGGCTGGCGTCCGCGCCGCAGCGTCTGCGTCTGTCGCAACTGTTGAGGAACGAGATCGCGCGCGGCCTGCTGACCGTCGACGAGGACGATCGGCGCAGTCTCGTCGTGTTCAAGGGCGATTCGATGTTCGCGTCGGGCCAGAGCGCGGTGTTGCCGGAGATCGTGCCGATCCTGGACAAGGTCGCGCACGAGGTGGCGCGCGTGGGCGGCAACGTGCTCGTGAGCGGACATACCGACAATCAGCCGATCCGCAGCGCGGCTTTCGCGAACAACCTCGTGCTGTCGGAAAAGCGCGCGGCGTATGTCGCACAAATCCTGCAGCGGGACGGTACGCCGGCGGATCGGATCCGTGCGGTCGGCAAGGGTGACACCCAGCCGGCGGGCGACAACGCGACGGCGGCCGGCAGGGCGCTCAATCGCCGCGTCGAAATCATGGTCACCCTGTAGCACCGGAATTCAGCATGTCTTATTTAAAACGTCTTTTCGGATGGTTGTTCTCGTGGCGGATGCTGGCGTGCGTGGCGGTCTGGTTTCTGGGGCCGCTGTTCGTGTTCGGCGAATTGCATCCGTTCGCTGGGGTCGTGATCCGAGCAATCGTGATCGCGCTGCTGGTGGGCCTGCTCGTCCTGTGGCTGATGAGATGGCCGCTGAGCCCGATCTGGGTGATCGGGCTTTGCGTCGCACTCTGGCACGTGGGGCCGTTGTTCGGGCTGGGAGAGCATCATCCGGTCGAGCCGATCTGGGTGCGCGTCCTGCTCATCGCGACGATCGTTTTCTGCTATGCCGTCTATGGCCTGTACAGGTTGTGGCAGGCGCTGCGGTCGAACGACGCGCTGCTGAAGCGTTTCCTCGAGCCGAAGGGGGACCGGCCGGCCGAAGCCGGTCGCGACGAGGTGCGCGCGGTCGCCATGGTGGTGTCCAAGGCCATCGCGCAATTGAAGCGCCTGCGCGGCGGCACGCTGGGATGGCGTCGCCTGCTCGAGGTCGACCGGCACCTGTACGGTTTGCCGTGGTACATGATGCTCGGCACGCCGGGAGCCGGGAAGACGACCGCGATCCTGGGTTCGGGCCTGCAATTCCCGCTGACGGAGCAGATGGGCGTGTGGTCCGCGCATGGCATCGAGCGCACCGCGAACTGTGAGTGGTGGTTCGCGAACGAGGCGGTGCTGATCGACACCGCGGGTCGCTACGCCGAGCAGGACGATGCGCAGGACGAAGCGGTAACGGCCGTCAACGCGGCGGAATGGAAGGAGTTGCTCGGCCAGTTGCGCAAGCATCGGCCGCGCGCGCCGCTCAACGGCGCGATCCTGACGGTTAGCGTGGCGGACCTGGTCAACCGGTCGGACGCGGAACGCACCGCGCTCGCCGCGAGCTTGCGTGCGCGGCTTGGCGAACTGCGCCAGCAACTCGGGATTCGTTTCCCGGTATACGTGTTCGTGACGAAGCTGGATCTGTTGCCGGGCTTCACGGAGTATTTCCAGTCGCTGACGGCGGACGGGCGTACGCAGATCTGGGGATTCACGCTGCCTTGCGACGAGTCGGGCGCGGGGAGCGTCGACGGGCTGCGGCGTCACTGTGTGCGCGAGCTTGCGCTGCTCGAAGCGCGGGTCGACGCCGGCTTGAACAACCGCTTGCTGGAGGAATACGAGGGGGATCGTCGCAAGCGGATGTACCCGCTGGCACAGGAATTCCGCAGTCTGTCGACGCTGCTCGCGGATCTGCTCGAGCTGGTGTTCCTCGATTCCCGTTACGACGACGCGCAGTTGCAGAACATGCTGCGAGGCGTGTATCTCACGAGCGCCGAGCAGACGGATCAGGTGATGGCCGCCGATCGCGAGACGGTGCTGCAGCGTCTGAGACGCAAGCTGGCGCGCCTGCGCACGAACAGCGACGCGGCGGCGCAGGTGCGTGGCGACGGCGCGATATCCGGGCATCGCAGCTTCTTCCTGCGCAACGTGTTCCTGCACGTGATCGTGCCGGAGGCACATCTGGTCCGCGCGGACCTGAAGTGGGAGATCCGCTTCAGAATGATGCGCTGGGCCGGCCATCTGCTGAGCGCGGCCCTGTTCGTCTGGCTCGCGTTCTCGCTCACGGTGAGCTACGAAAACAACCGCGACTATCTGAGCGCGATTTCCGGCAAGACGTCGGCGCTCGCCGCGCGGGCCGCGGCGTACTACAAGTCGCCGAAGGCGGCGGCGATCGGCAGCCTGCTGGACAGCTCGCGGGACCTGCCGCGCCACGGCGATCTCGATCTCGACGCGCCGGGCGGCGCGTACCGCTACGGCCTCTATGTCGTTCCGGCCATCGTCATGGCGTCGGACACGACCTATCTGAGCTTGCTGAAGCAGACCTTGCTGCCCCAGATCGTGAGGCGCGCCGAAAGCGAGTTGAACGCGCAAATCAATGCGCAAAACGCGGACGATGTCTACCGGACGCTGACCATCTACCTGATGTTGTACGACGATGATCGCTACGACGCAAAGGCGGTGAAAACGTGGGTGCTGCGCGACTGGGAGCGCTCCGACAGCGCGGCGGCGATGGGCGGCCGCAACGCGATGGCGCGGCATCTGGATGCACTGTTCGTCGACGGTCGCCCCGTCAAGCCGACCATGGGGCAGGATGCCATGCTCGTGCAGCGGGCGCGACTCTTCCTGAGCCAGAATCCGGCGCCGAAGCGGCTTTACGAGCGGGCAATCGGCGCGATGGAGAAAGAGGCGCCCGACAATTTCACGCTCGCGCAGGCGCTCGGGCTGCAGGGCGCGTCGCTCTTCAAGCTGGTGGATGGCTCGCGCTTCGAGCAGGGCGTGCCGGGGCTCTACACGTACGACGGCTACCACACGCTGTTCAGCCAGCGCCTGCCTGAATTTCTCGCGCGTGCGCAGGACGACGACGGTTGGGTCATGGGGCGCGCCGGCAAGCGTTCCGACTTGACGGTGTCGATACAGGGCATGCGTGTCGTGGGGGCGAGATCGTCGCTCGCCGATGACATTCGTCGCCAGTACCTGATCGATTACGGAAACTACTGGCAGCAGTTTCTCGCGGACATCCGGCCGGCCACGAGCGGCGAGAACGGCCGGGACGGCACGCTGGCGCTCGATCAGGCGACGCTGCGCGCACTCGCCGCGCCCGATTCTCCGCTGGTGCGGCTGGCGCGCGCGGTGGTCCGGGAAACGTCGCTGTCGGTCGTCGATGCGCAGGAGCCATCGTCGCTGAACGATCTCGCGCTGACGGCGGTCGGCCGCAAATCCTCCACGGCGAGGAGCGCGGCGCTCGAGGCGCGGAAGATCGCCGCGCAGCGGCCGGAACAGCGGTTCGAGAAAGAATTCGTCGACAACCGTTTCGCGGCGCTGCGCGAGGTCACGACGGGGCAGGCCGACACCGGCAGCGGTCCGGCGATGACGGATACGCCCGTCGCGGCGGGCGGCAAGGCATTGCAGCTCGACGCGATCCTGACGCTGATCAACGAGCAGTACACGCGCCTCGTCGTCGCGAGCAACGCGTTGTCGGCCAACAGCATGCCGCCCGCGCTCGATATCGGCACGACGTTGCAGACGGAGGCCGAAAAGCTGCCGGCGCCGCTGAGGCTCGTGCTCGGCGGCATCGCGACGCAGGTCGCGGACAAGGTCGGGCAGGAGGTCGGCGGGCTGCTCGCCATGCAGGTCGATACGAGCGTCGGGCAAAGCTGCCGGCGCACGATCGACGGGAAATATCCGTTCGTGCGCAGCAGTCAGGAAGTCGACGTCGAGGACTTCAACAGGATGTTCGCGGCGGGCGGCGTATTCGACGAATTCTTCCAAAAATCGCTGGCGAGCTACGTCGACACGAACGCCAGGCCGTGGCGCTACAAGTCGCTGAGTCCCGGCATGCCGCCGATCAAGGGGCCGAGCCTCGAGCCGTTCGAACGCGCGTCCGCGATCCGCGAAGTGTTCTTCCGCGAACAGGGCGCCAAGCGGATGGCCTGGAAGATGGATGCCAAGGTGGCGGCCATCGATCCCGAGATCACCGAATTGCTGATCGACGTCGACGGTCAGACGCAACGTTACGTGCATGGCCCCGTCACGCCGTTCGCGCTGAGCTGGCCCGGGCCGCGCGGCGGTGCGATGGCCGAAGTCGCGGCCAAGCCGGCGATCCGCCCGGATACGTCGACGATTGTCGCGACGGGGCCGTGGGCGTTGTTCCGCTTGATCGAGCGCGGCCGGCTGACCGGCACGGCGTCGGCCAGCCGCCTGACATTGGCTTTCGATTTCGATGGCCGGCATGCGGCGCTCGAGTTGATGACGAGCGGTCAGTTGAATCCGCTGACGAGCAACCTGTTGACGGGCTTTCATTGTCCTGGGGGGCTCGCGTGACGCGTGGCCTGCCTGCGCTATGGGGGCGGCTCCCCGCATTCGGCGAGCAGGTTCGCCACCGGACGACCGTCGTGCAGGTGCTTCAATGGCAGCACTGGCTCGCGCGCCATCCCGAATTGGTCGCGCGATTGTCCGGCGAACGGGCGACGCATGCGTTGCCGTGGAGTTTCGTGCTGGCGCCCGCCTGTTCGCCGTTCGACGACGGATGTCATGTCGTCGGCGTCATTGCCGCTTCGTGCGACCGGGCCGGACGGCGGCATCCGTGCATCGTTTGCTGCACCGTGTCGCGCCGCTGGCTGCAACGCCGGCTGCGCGAGCCTCGCGGCGTGCTGTTCCGGATGGCGCGGTTGCTGGCGATGCACGTACCGCCGCGTGCGCGGCATGCGGACGCGGATACGTCCGCGGCGTCGTTGCATGCACAACTGGACGAAATGTGGGATGCGGCTCACGCGTTCGCATGGCCTCGCCCGAGCGGCCGCGGCCGGAAGGCGGCCGTGCTGCCGACGACCGGGGACTCGCGACTGGCGGAACGCGGCGACGACCCGGCGCGCATGCTGACGGGCGTGCCCGACGCGCCATGGATGGAGTGGCCGCAATGCGCGGCACGGGGTGATGGCGGATGGTTCTGGCAACAGGACGACCGCGGCGGTTACGTCGATCACTTGTGGATCGCCGGCGTGCCGGCAGATGGCGAGCCGGCATGCGAAGCGGGTGCCGGGCTTGCCGCCGACGAACGGGAATCCGATATGGGCGGGTGTCGCACCGTCGATGTCGAGCAGGGACAGATTCATGAACATACGGGACGCTGATACGTACACGTTCGACAAGCTGCCGAGCGAGCACGAAAGGTGCACGCAGGCACTCGAACGGGCCATTGCTTCGAATTGCACGACCTTGCGCAGCCGGCATCGCGAATACCGCGAGCTGGTCGCCTTTCGCCGCATGCCGCACATCAGGAAGCTCGAACGCGCGTTGTGGCTGGCCGCATGGCAGTTGCGGGGCGTGGACGACGCGCAGGTGGCGGCGCTATGCGGCAGCGGCAATTTGGCGACGATCGCGAGCATGCTCGGCGAGTGGCTGGGCGTGCATGCCATGCCGGTTGGCTGGATCGTGGGCATCGATCCCGCGGACGGAGTGCCGCCGGTTCCGGATGCTCGCGCGGTCTACTGCATGCGGCGTGTCGTTGCATTCGGGCGGAAGGTCATCGATGCGCGCGAGGCGAGCGATCTCGACCTGGCCGCGAGCTATTTGGGCGATGCGGCGACGAGTATCGGCGCCGACTTGCTGATCGACGTGCTGCTCAAGCGCGCGACGGTGCGCGTCCAGTATCCGACACGCGCGGCCGGCACATGATGCCGACCGATTGCGTCACGACGGCGCCGTACGGCGCACATATGGGGCGATGCGCGCGGGCGCATGTTTGTTTTGGGTGAGTGGGAGCGAAAAGACCGCATGTCAATGAACTCTTCGGAAGGACTGATCAATCAAGCGCGCACGGTGGCGATCCGCAGCGATGCGATGCCGCGGCTGCTTGGCCAGCCCGCGCTCCGATTCCTGTCGCTTCGCGGTGAAGAACACCTCGGGAAGCTTTACGCGTACGAGCTGCTGTTGCGCACGCCGGACGATTTTCACGTTCCATTGTCGACCAGCGCGAATCTCGATCTGAAGGCGATGATCGGAACGGAGATGACCGTCAGCGTGCAACTGGAAGGTATCGGTACGGGAGCGGAAGGCGGCGTCGGCGCCGGTGGGCGGGAAATCAGCGGCCTCGTCGTGAAAGCGGGCTTCCTGCGCACGGAGGGACGCTACAACGTCTACCGGATCCTGATGCGGCCGTGGCTATGGCTTGCGACGCTGACGAGCGACTACAAGATCTTTCAGGACAAGACGGTGGTCGAGATCATCGATACCGTGCTGAGCGATTATCCGTACCCGGTCGACAAGCGGCTCGATGTCGACAAGTACACGGTGCAAGGCGAGAGCACGCGCAACGAGCCGCGGGCGTTTCAGGTGCAATACGGCGAGACGGATTTCGATTTCATCCAGCGCCTGATGGAGGAGTGGGGGATCTACTGGTTCTTCGAGCACTCCGACGGCAAGCACCGGCTCGTGCTGTGCGATCACATTGGCGCTCATCGTCGCTCACCCAGCGCCGCCTATCACGAAATCCGGCATCACCCGGAAGGCGGCAAGATCGACATCGAGTATCTCAATTATTTCTCGACGGACGAATCGCTGCGGCCGGGGCGCGTGGTGGTCGACGACTTCGATTTCACGCGGCCCAGGGCATTGCTCGTCACGTCGAACCATCAGCCGCGCGAAACGAACTGGGGCGAGGGCGAGCTGTTCGAGTGGCCGGGCGACTATACGGACAGCAAGCATGGCGACCTCATCAGCCGGGTCCGAATGGAAGAGCGCCGCGCGCCTGGCACGCGTGCGTTCGGCAAGGGCAACGTGCGGGGGGTGGCGTGCGGTCAGACCTTCACGCTGACGAAACACAAGCACGAGGAGGCCAATCGCGAGTACTTGGTCGTCGAAGCGGCGTTGATGCTGACCGAAATCGCCGACGAGTCCGGTAGTGGTTACCGCTACGAATGCAACAACGAGCTGATCGTGCAGCCGACGAGCGAAGTGTTCCGGATGCCGCGCGAGACGCCGAAGCCGACCACGAGCGGCCCGCAGTCGGCGATCGTCGTCGGCCCGCCCGGACACGAAGTGTGGACCGACGAATTCGGCCGCGTGAAGGTGCGCTTCCTGTGGGACCGGTATGCACGCAACGATGCGACGGATTCATGCTGGGTGCGAGTCAGCCAAGCGTGGGCTGGCGTGAACTTCGGCGGCATCTACATCCCGCGGATCGGGCAGGAAGTGATCGTCGGCTTCATGAACGGCGACCCGGATCGCCCGCTGATCCTCGGCAGCCTGTACAACACCGTGACGCCGCCGCCGTGGGATCTGCCTGGCGAGGCGACGAAGAGCGGCTTCAAGAGCAAGACGATCACGGGCGGCCGCGAAAACTACAGCGGCATCCGCTTCGAAGACAAGCTGGGCGCCGAGGAATTCCACATGCAGGCGGAGCGGGACATGAACCGCCTGACGAAGAACAACGAGTCGCATACCGTCGGCGTGGATTTTTCGATCGGCGTGGGCCTGACACATACCCGTGCGGTGGGCGGCATGTTCAGCAGTATCGTGGGCGGTGCCGCCAGCTACGCGGTGGGCGGTGCCGAGTCGACGATGATCGGCGGCGCTTGCGCGCTGAACGTCGGCGGTGCTTATGCGATCGCGGTGGGCGGCGCCATGTCGACGTCGGTTGGCGGCGCCTATGCGCTGAACGTCGGTGGGGCGCTCTCCATCGTGTGCGGCGCATCGGCCATCAATATGACGGCCGACGGCACGATCAAGCTGGTCGGCACGAAGATCCGGATTGTCGGCAGTAATGAGGTCGTGGTTCAGGGTTCGCCGCTGCAGTTGAATCCGGGATGCGGTGATGGCGCAGGTGCGGGCGGCGGTGGCGGTGGAGGGGCAATTCCGCCGATTCCGTTGCCGTCTTTCTTCTTGAGGGTAACCAAGCCGATTTTGCCGCCGCTACCGCCGCCGCCGACCGTTGCGCCGCCGCCGCCGAGTGAGGCGCCACCGCCGAGCGAAACGCCGCCGCCGAGCGAAACGCCGCCGCCGAGCGAAACGCCGCCGCCGAGCGAAACGCCGCCGCCGAGCGAAACGCCGCCGCCGAGCGAAACGCCGCCGCCGAGCGAAACGCCGCCGCCGAGCGAAACGCCGCCGCCGAGCGAGACGCCGCCGCCGAGCGAAACGCCGCCGCCGAGCGAAACGCCGCCGCCGAGCGAAACGCCGCCGCCGAGCGAAACGCCGCCGCCGAGCGAGACGCCGCCGCCGAGCGAAACGCCGCCGCCGAGCGAAACGCCGCCGCCGAGCGAAACGCCGCCGCCGAGCGAAGAGCCACCGGAGTCGGAGTTTTAAATTCCGTGGCCGTAAGTTGTGTGCCGCCGCGCCCCGCACGGATGCGGCGGCAGCAGAGTGATGGGTTTTACTGGGAGAGAAATCACCATGAGCAATCCGGCAGCCAGAGTTGGTGACGCGATAGGCCATGGCGGAGCGATCGTGACCGGTTCGGGTGACGTCTTCACCAACGGGATATCGGCCGCCTATGTCGGCAGCGTCGCGGTATGCGGCGTTCACTGTTCGGCCCAAGCGGTCGCCGTCGGTTCGGGATCCGTCTTCATCAACGGCTCGCCGGCGGCTTTCGTTGCGTGCTGTACGTCCTGCGGCGCCCCGATTGCAACGGGATCGGGCGACGTGTTCATCGGCGGGTAACGGGAGTTCAGGGAGTTCACATGAGTGGAATTGGAGGATTGGGCGGCGTGCTGGCCGGGTTGCAGGGAACGGTGCTGGAATCGCTCGACATCGCGCCGCGCCTCGATCGTCATTGGGGGCAGCCGGGCGATTTGGCTGGCCGCCATGGGGTCGGGCGGGCGTTGTCGGGCCTCCTCTGCGAGTCGGTCGACATGGTCTCGGGAAACAAGGTCTGCCTGTCGCGAAACGAGGTTGATTTCAGGCTGCCCGGCCGCCTGCCGATGGACTGGGCACGGTTCTATTCGAGTGCGCTGTCCGTGGACGGCATGCTCGGGATCGGCTGGCGAACCGGCTGGGAGGCCACGTTGCGACGCCGGGACGACAACCGGCTCGACTACGTCGACGAGCAGGGCCGGATCGTGTCGCTGCCGATGCCCGAACGCGGCAGCCAGGTCATCGTTTCGTCCGAGCAGCTTCACGTGGCCCGCTTGGCGGACGACCGGATCGTGGTCGCCGATCTGACGCCGCGTTACACCGTGTTCGGGGAATTCGACGAGCACGGCGTCGCACGCATCAAGTACGTCGAGGATCTGGGACGCCGCCGGATCGGCTGCATCTGGGACGATGCGGGTCGTCTGCTGCGCATGCGCGGGGGGACGTGCGGACATGAATTGCGGCTGCACTACGAGCGCGACGGGACGCACTTGTCCGGCATCGAATGCGTGGACGGCGGACCGGCCGGCTTTCTCGTTCGCTACGCCTACGACGAGCACGGCCGGCTGGCCGAGGTGCGCAACCGGCTCGGCAACGTCGTGCGCGGCTTTGCCTACGACGAGAGCGGTCGCATGGTCGAGGAGATCGGTCCGCTTCGGCAGACCGTGCGCTACATGTGGCAGACGATCGGCGGAGCGTCGCGCGTCGTCGAGCGCTCGACCTGTCGCGGGGCACGCGAGCGCTGCACGTACGCACTGGCCGAACGCGGTGCGCAGGCGACCGACGTGTTCGGCCATACGGCCCACTGGCAATACGACGCACGGGGCAATGTGCTCGCTTATGTCGATTTCGACGGACGGCGGCATGCGTTCCAGTACGACGGTGCGGGATGGCCGATCGAGCTGACGTTGCCGGGGGAGCGACAGGTGCGCGCCGTCAACGACAATCTGGGCCGGCCGACTCGTGAGGAGGCGCCGTTGAGCGGCGAGCGGTCGACGGTCTACGCGTTCGCGACACGCGAGCTGCTGAGCATTCGCCTGCAAGACGGCCGGACGTGGCTCTGGCAGCGCGATGATGAGTTGCGGCCGACCCAGTTTCAGTCGCCGTCCGATGGCATCACGCAGACGACGTATGCGGAACAGGACGGCGTACAGGTTCGGACCGACACGCACGAGCAGCGCGGCGCTGTCGCGCTCGAATGCGACGCGCGCGGGCTCGTGTCGAAACGGACGGATGCCGCGAGTCGCACGGTGACCTATCGGCGCGATGCCAACGGGCATGTCGTGGCCATCACCGATCCGCTCGGGGCCGTGACGCAGATCGAGCCGGACCTGCTCGGGCAGCCGTTGGTCGTCACGCTGCCGGACGGCAGGCAGGAGCGGCGGATCTGGAACGCCGCGGGTCAGTTGACCACGTCGATCGGCCCTGACGGGCAGGCGCGGCATTGGCATCGCGACCAGTACGGATGCGTGGTGCGCGCGGTGGACGAGGAGGGGAACGTCACTGCACACGAGTTCGATGCACACGGCCGCAGGATTCGCACCGTCGCCGGCAACGGCGGGAATCAGCGCCTGACCTGGGATCCGGTCGAGCGGTTGACGTCGATCGTCGACGCGGACGGCGTGACCCGCTCGTTCAGCTATGCCGCATCGGGCGATTTACTGCAGATCACATCGACGTCGGACGAGCAGACGCGCATCGAAACCTTCGCCAACGATGCACTCGGACGGATGGTCGGCCGCGACACCGAACATGCGCGCTATCGCTACACGTATGTACGCGACGGCCGGCTGGGGATGATCAACTGCCTGCCGACCGAAGCGGGCGCTGCGATCGGCGTCGAACCCGACACCATTCGCTTCGAATACGATTCAGCCGGGCATCTGACGGCGGAGCACGACATGCACGGTGCGCTGCGATACGCGTATGACGACGCGGGGCGGCTCGTCGCGATGACGCTGCCGGACGGTCACATCGTGAAGACAGAGCGTGACGAGGCCGGCGCAGCCGTGCTCACGGGGGTGGGCATCGGCGACGAAATGCGCGGCGTCGCCGCGTTCAGTTACGATGCGGCAACGCGTCAACTGTTGCGCTCCCAAGGGGAACTGTATCTGCGTTCCGTTTATGCGGGTTCGTGGCTCGAGCGCTGGTTTGCGATGACGGTGATTCGGACGCCCGACAACGAGATGCAGCCCGGCAGCGCTGAATTCTGGCGGGAGTTCCACTACAGTCCGGCCGACAATCTCGTGCAGGTCGACGATCGCTTCAACGGCCGCACCCATTACGATTACGATCGCCGCGGCTGCCTGCTGCGCGCCGTCTCGGACGAGCTCGGCATCGAATACTTCACGTGGGACGCAGCGGGCAACCTGCTCGATACGCCGCGCGTCGGATGGCAGCGTGCCGTCTATCCCGATCATCGGCTACGCGAATGCCGAGGATATCGCTATGAATACGACGCCTGGGGGCAGGTCGTCGCCAAGCGTGGCGCGGCGGACGAACAGACCTTCACGTGGGACGCGGATGGCCGGCTGATGAGCGTACAGAGCCGGCGTTGCGTGGTGCGTTACCGCTACGATGCGCTGGGCCGCCGCGTCGGTAAATCGGTCGGGCAACCCCAAACGGGAGGGGCGCCGCGCCCGGAGGAGAACGCCGAGGTCACGCGTTTCGTCTGGCATGGCGAGCGCCTCGTACAGGAAACGACGGACGAGAGCGTGCGGATCTATCTGTATCAGCCGGCACGGGACGGTGTCGTCGGTTATGCGCCGCTTGCGTGCGTGAATCGGCAACGCAAGGAAGACGGTTCGTTTTACGCGATGCACATCTATTACTACCAGACCGATCTCGCCGGCACGGCCGTTGCGTTGACCGACGAGGCGGGCAAACTTGTCTGGAGCGGTCGCTACAAGGCATGGGGGCAGGTGATACCGTGGACCCAGCTGGCAACGCCGGTGCGGCAGCCGTTGAGGTTTGCGGGGCAGTACCTGGACGACGAGACCGGACTTCACCTGAACGGCCGGCGCTACTACGATCCGGACGCAAGCCGCTATCTTAGTCCGGACCGTTCCGCGCCTGCGGGCGTGAGCCCGTATCGCTATGTATCGAGTCCGTTGAGCGTCGCGAACCCGACAGGTTGCGCCGTTTCGCTGAGGCGACCGAAGGGCGACGTTGACGGCGCGTCATGCAAAGACGGCCCGATCGAGTTGTCGAGGCGGTTGACGGGCGACATTGACGAGCACGATGTCGTGCCGGGCAGCGAATGGATGGCGTTGCTGGACCGCTAGGCCGCACAAAGCGTTGAAGGGGGCGAGTCACCCCCTTCGATTTCGGCTAAGCGGGCGGTGCTTTCCTGAAGCCGCAGGCCGCTCGCGCCAGCGTCAGATCGCTCGCTCGAGTTCGCGCAGCAGTGTTCCGTCGCGGTCGAACAATTCGATCGTGTTGCGGGCGGGGACTTGTTCGAATTCAGTTGCGAAGTACAGGTGCATGTCGAACCACTCGCTCTTGATGTTCTTGTGAAACTGGGCGGCATCGAGCGTTTTGACGTACATCACCGTCCCGTCCTGCGCATGGGTGCGCATTCGAAAATGATCGAGTTGCGGCAGGATATCCGTGAACCGGCTCCGATGCACCCAGACGCGAAAGTCATGTGCGCGTAGCAGCATGGCCTTGCATTCTTCCTCTGAGGCCCACGCATGCGCATCGGGCATCGGCGGCTGGCCGTCGTGCGTTTCCCGGCGCACGCCACGGTGGGCGAAGCTGATGCCCGCATAGGCTTCGTATTGTGCGAGCGTGCGTTCGGCGCCAAGACCGAAGGGCCCGAAATCGATACCGTCGCATGACGTGCTGTCGACCCCGAGCAGCGCGCGGTTCCGTTCATACGAACGGGCGTTGCGCACTTCCCAGTTCTCGGTGACGAGGCCGCTGGCTTGCGCTTCGGGCGTGTGGTCATTCCAGATCTTGACGCGGCTGGCACGCGTGTATTCGTGCCAGGCGAGCACGCGATGCGGCAAATACAGATCGTAGCCATGCGTGAACGCGCGAACGGCAATCGAGATTTCCTCGCCCAGAAAGAAGTAGTCCGGATCGTGCCGGACGTCGACGGCGAAATGCCCATCCGCAAAAGCGAAGTGGGCGCTGTAGAACGCGGTCGGAACAGGCTCCTCCAACGCTTGCCAGTTGTCGAGCAGACCCGAACGAATCGTGACTACGCCATCTGGCGTAAAGCGTTGGAAATACAGGCCGGTCGGCGCATTCGTGAGCGTTTCGCGCGGGCTGCCGGGCTGGAATCCAGGCAGGTAGGTGGTGAGCAGCGGCTTCGCGCTGCGCGAGCGCAGCGATTCGAGCATCGAGATGGCCAGCTCGTCCCACGCGTCGGCGAAGTAGTGGTGAGAGTCGAGTTGCAGCGTGTAGCGCTCGTCGCGGTACTGTTGCTGGATCAGGTTGCGCGCCCAGCAGGCGCCTTGGGATTGCTGATGAGGCACATCGATCAGCTCGATCGTGGCGCCTCGATAGGCGAGCGTATGCGTGGCGAACGCGCCATCGTAGCATGCGTGCCAACGCGAGAAACCGTAAGCGAAAAAGGCGCCGACGGTCTCGTCCAGCGCATGCTGCCAGCACACGACGATGCGCAGCCGGTCGGGGTGGGTGGCGCGCTCGATCAGGTCGAGCAGCGTCGGAATCAACTGCGGATCGCGATAGCTGGCGATCTGGACGAAAATGGTGCGTTCCATGGTGTCGATGGGGCGGGTGTCGCGGATGCGTTAGAGGATGCTGAGCGTGATGACCGAGGTCGCGTCGATCTTGCCCGTGGTGGGCGGCTGGTTGCCGACCCGCAGCACGGTGGCTTCGAGATCGAAGCCGGATTCCATCGCACCGTTCGGCTTCTGCACGAGCGTGCTGCTCGCGTCGCCGGGCTTCAGCAGCGCGCCGGTCGTTTTGTCCCGCAGGCGGATCGCGAGGTGCCGGGCGCCGGTGTTCTGGATCAGCGCGGGATCTTCCGTGTCCCGAGGTGCGCTCAGCGTGGCGGTGATCGACGCGGGGGGCGTCGGGCCCGAGCAGAGCACCCGGAAGTTCACGGCGCGTGTCGGGCCTGTCGTCTGTGAAACGTCATAGGGGCCGAACTGGCCGAAGTCGATGTTCAGCGTGCTGCTGTCGACGCGGCAACTCGGCAACACCCGGAGCGACACGTTGCCGGAGTAGATGTTGGTGACGGCTACACCGGGATTGCCGTCGCCGTAGGTTCGCGCGAGATGGCCGAAGGTGATCGTCGAGAAGCTCGGAATATCGTTGCTGGTTTTAATCAGATCGACCCGGTATTTCGCGCCGTCGCCGTAGTTGACCGGCTGCGTGCCGGGGGTCTCCGGGTGTTCCGTCCAGTTGTTCGTATAAGGCACGACGCTGGTGCTGCCGCTGGCGCGCACGTAATTGAGCCGGAAACCAATGCCCGGCACGTTGGTTGCGTAAATCTTGTTGCCGAGCGGAGAAGGGGGGGGAGCGGTCATGAAGTCTACGATGATTGCTCCGCTCGGTGGATCGCAGGCGATGAAACTCATGGAGGGCGTGGGCGCGGACTCGCCGCTGACGAGCGGGCTGCCGATCGGCAGATCGGGGTCGACGTCGACGACGCCGGACGGAAAGGCGATGTTGAACGTCGTCATTATCTGGTTGGGTATGGGGCGCGTCTCGGTCCACCTGGCAGACTCTTCCGGGGTAATGGGCCGACACGCCGCCAGCACGGCCGGCGACGCGGCCAGCAGGAAGGCAGTGGTGAGAAAAGCTCGGGTTCTTTTCATCATGTGACTCTGTGATGAAGATGATGAAATGGGGGAGGGCGGCGCTCAGATGTCGATCGCGTCCCACTGCGCGAGAAGCTCGGCGGGGATCACGCCCGCAAGCTCCGAAAAGCGCTTGCCGACCATGCGTTCGGATTGCCGGAGCAGCACGATGACAGGACTGCTCGGCTCGTTTTGCTCGAACCACAGACGCGTTTCCTGAATCGCCGCGAGCGCGCTCCAGCGATCCGTCGGCCGCGCGTCGGGCGCCGTCCGGGCCGGGGCGCCGGCTTCGCGCGGCGCCGTTTCGGCGGGCGCGCCCGCGTCTGCATCCGGCGCCGATGCCGGCTCCGGCGGCGCATCGGACGGACTGGCGGCGGCCGGCGTGCGGCCCGCGTCGAGGGCCGTTGGCGCGAAAGGCTGCAGCAGTTTCACGATGCCGTCGAGATCCGGCGCATCGGCCTGCAACGCGTCGCGCATCCGCGCGGCAATCTCGGCGACAGCGCGCTGCGCGTCCGCCAGCGCGACGACCACGGAGTCGCGCCGATTCCACAGTTCGCTGAGCAGCCGGCTCGCCGATTCCGGCGCGAGCGCGTCCTTGGCGCGCGGGACCGCGAACGCTTTCTCGATGTCGCGCAACTGCAACTGCAAGCCGGCGGTCTTCGGCAGCCGGATGTCGCGGGCATCCGCCAGCGTCGCGTCGGCATCGGCCAGCGCGGCGATCGCGTTCGAGTAGACGAGCGGATCGCGCTCGCCATCGAGCGTCGGCGTCGGATGCAAGGCCTCGCCGTAGCGCTCGAGCATCTGCTGCAGCAGCGCGACGCCGTCGCGCAGGCCCTCGGCGCCGCTTTGGCGGATACGGCAGCGGGTCAGGATCGTGAGCAGCCGGAGGTCCTTCGTGCGTAGCAGCAGCGCGCGACAGTCGCGCTCGGCTTCGGCCCAGTTCGCCTGTGGCGGGGCATCGACGAAATCGCCGTACTGCGCGTCCGTTCTCGGCGCGACGGCCGCTTGCAGCATGACGAAGGCCGGATCGTATTCGAGATCGGGGCCGCACGGCGCATCGGGCGAAACGGGCTCGAGGAGGTCGGCATAGCGCAGCGCCGCGCCGTGCGTGTTGGCATTCATGCTGCATTCTCCAGTTGATCGCAGTATTTCTCGGGCTCGAACACCATGCCGACGACAGGCTTGTCGTCCATGGATTCGCCGAGCCAGGTCGAGTAGCCGAGCCGGTGCGAGCTGTCGGCGCGCGCGGGCGGCGCGGCGCGCGGCTTGACCAGCAGCTTGATTTCCCAGTCGTACTCGAGACCGACGAATGCGCGGACCCAGTCGACCAGCGTGGGCAGGTCGTCGCCATGGGGCGTGAGGCGCAGGTACTGGTCGAGATCGAGCGGCCCGACCACGAGACGGAACTTGTGCTGGCAATCGGGGATCGTGTCGCCCAGCAGGGCGCCCTCGCCCATGATGGTCGACGGCGCACGCGCGCCGAGCAGGCAGCGTTCCGGGCCGGTAATCCGAATCCAGTGCGGCACGTATTCGTCGACCGCCACGGGCACGCCGAAGTAATGGGACAGCGTCGCGGCCAGACCGTCCGGATTGCGCGCCTCGCGCACCAGGTGTGCGGAGGCCGCATAACGCGCATGCGGCGGCGGGTGCGTGCATGCCGCTTCAGCGGGGTCGGTGCCCATCAGACTGCCGACGTAGAACGAAAAGGTCTCGTCCTCCGGCCGGTCGAGCGAGACGGTCGCCTGCGCTGACGCCCATGCCCGGTAGAACAGCGTGAGCGCCCGGTGATGAAACAGGTTGGCGAACGCGATGAGCGTCTGGTCCTGATGGCTCTCCGCACGGCTGTACGCCAGCTCCGTCATATGGAGCGGCAGCGGGCCCTGCGGCCCCCAGAGCCCGAGCCCGAAGAGCCGGACGTCGAGCCGGCCGCCTCGCACGTCGAGTGCCGCGATCTCGCGCGGCGCGAACGCCATCGACGGCTGCTGACCGACGCGGAACGGCTCCTCCCTTGGCAGGCGGGCCGTGCCGGGCAGCGGCTGGGTCGCGTCGCGCGCGCTGATCGTGCGCAGCAGGCTGAGGAAGCCCGCCTGCCACGGCGTGCGCTCGTCGAACCACATGCGCAGCGAATCGGGGTGCAGCGGCGAGCCGTCCTTGACCGGCATTGAATCGATTCTGTCCATGGGCTACACCGCTCCCCGTCCGCCCATGCGCGGCTTCCAGCGCGTCACGAGGCCACGCTGCATCGAGCGCAGCTCCGTCTCGGTAAAGACGTTGATCGACACGTGCCGCGACAGGTATTGCTCGAGCACGAGACCGAACAGATAGGGGCTCACGCCCGAGAAGCCCGTCTCGTCGACCGTCAGTTCGCAGCGTACGCCGCGCCCGTATACGAGCAGGCCGTGATCGGGCAGGCGCCGCACGACGGGTTCGGTGCGCGCGCCGACGAGGCTTTCGATCTGCGTGCGCTGCTCGTGCTCGCTCGTCCCGACGAAGAGCCGCAGCATGTTGCGCAGCGCCTGGCCGCCGTCGCGATGGTCGAGCTCCGCGAGCGGCATGTAGTTGAAGCTCAACTGGCGAATCAGCCGCCATGCGGTCTCGCCCGTCGCGTACGGCTCGCGCGGCGTGCTCGGGGGATGCACGAGACTCACGCCCTCGATCGGCACCGAGTCCTGCATCGTGAGGTCGTTGAACCCGTTGCGGGGGATCAGGCGCGGCAGGTCGCGATTGGTCAGCCATGCATCGACGGACAGATAGCGGATCGTGTCGGCGTACGGCGCTTCGGCCTGGTCGACGAGCGAGACGAACACCTCGGTGCCGACGTATTGGCTGCGCGTGCCGTACTTGCGCGCATTGGCCGACATCGTGCGAGGCTCGCGCAGAATGGAGAAGTAGCGTCCGTAATTGCCTATATCGCTGTGCAGCGTCTGGTACAGCGGATTGAACGTCACTTCGGTCGAGGTCTCGGCCTTCTGGCCGAACACGCGAGACACCGAGAAGACCTCGTAGTCGAGCGGACGGCTGCGATCCGGAATCAGGTGGAACGCGGTCAGCGCCCGGTTGATCTCGATCCGGTCGGTGCGCCGGGGAAACAGGTTGATGATCGGCGTGCAGAACAACTGGAAGCTCGACGCATCGACATGCGTCGCCAGTTCGTCCGGTAGCCGGTCGAGCAGCAGCACGATTTCCGCTTCCTTGCCGTCGATCGTGGACAGGCCGGCCTGCAGCTGCGTCAGCACGAAGAAATGGAAGCGCTGCCTGCAGGTGAAGTACTCATGCAGCAGGTTGTGTCCGTGGAACGTATTCCACACCTGCGGCAGCAGGCTCTGATCGGGACGGAGACCTTCGAAATCGACCGGATGCTTCGCGACGACCGTGCAATCGCCTCGGGCGGCGCCGTGCGCGCGGACGACCGAGGCGACGCTGCCTGCATGGATCAGTTCGAACAGATGCGAGGCGATCCGTTCGTCGCCGCCGATATAGAGCGACAGCCGGTCGAGCCCGGTGATCTGCGAGAACTTGATCTCGCCGACCGTGCGCAACCGCAGCCGGAGCGCGCCGCGCAGCCGCATGTGCGGCAGCAGGCTGCGCTCCAGGTCGGGAAGATCCGGCGGTACGGCGGTCAGCTTCGCGTCGACGATCTCGATCGGCCAAAGCGTGATTTCATGACCACTGCGGAATTCGCAGGCCGTCTGCTCGCCCGGCGGGATCGACGAGCGCAGCACGCTGTGGCGCGGCACCGTGAAGCCCTTGCTGAAATTGCCTTCGCGCAGGCTCGGGCGCAGCCGCGCCACCGCCATCGACGGCGTCGGCGCGACGTAGTTCGGATACACGACCTCGAGCAGGCGTTGTGTGAAGCGCGGGAATTCGGCGTCGAGCTTGAGCTGGGTACGGGCCGACATGAAGCAGAACGCCTCGATCATCCGTTCCACGTAGGGATCGGCCGTTTCGATGCCCTGCATGCCGAGCCGGCGGGCGATCTTCGGGTGCTGCGCGGCGAACTCCGCGGATAGCTCCCGCATGTAGGTCAGTTCGCGATTGTAGTGGTCGAGAAATCTGGGGTCCATATCAGTGTTCGATGCGAGCGCCCGGATCGAGCGTCACCTTGTTCGATTCGATATCGAAGGTGCTTTGGATCAGGAATTCGAGGGGGTACGGCGACCATTGCATCAGCCCGCGAATCTCGAACGTCAGCTTGTTGTAGCTGGAGGCCTCGCGTCCTGCGACTGGCCGGATTGCGATCGAATCCGGGAGCAGGCGCGGTTCGAAACGGACGATCGCGGTGCGAACGAGCTTCTCGATCGTTTCCCAGTTCCGGTCGCTCAGGTAGCTTCCCGACAGCGGTGGCACACCGTAGTTGACGACCGAGGCGGCGGCCTGCGGGTAGCGGACGGTGTCCAGTTCGCCGTCGAGGTTGGTGGCGTTGAGCAGCAGCGCGAGATCGCGCTGAATGATGCGGCGCATGCCTTCGCCGTTCGGCGCATACGCGCCGGGCGCCTCGTGGCGTGCGTGCGGCGCGTCGTCCTGCAGCCGGTCGAGCAAGGACGGCAGGTAGGCGGGCCGGTGCAGGTCGTCAGGACGCCGTGCCATCTGCGTCTTCATCCGTGAAGCGGCAGCCGCTGATATCCAGCAGGCCCCAGTCGCCGCGGTCGGTCGTCCAGGTCTTTTGTCCAAGCGCGATCACGTTGGTTTCGCCGACGTCCTGCCAGTGGGTTTCGCGCGCGAGCCGAAGCGCGGCGGGGCCGTGTTCCGAGCCCGGGTAGCGGGTCGGCACGTAGCCCCTGAGGACCGTGGCGTCGCGCAGGACGAGCGTGGCCGGCCGCCAGACGAGATCGGTCAGCGTGCCGATCGGGGTCAGCGCCAGCGACTTGATCCGGGCGAATGGAATCCACCGGTAGCCACCTGCCACCGCCATTTCGCAGACGGGGCCGAGTCGTGTGTCGCTGTCGGTCAGCCAGTCGAAGCCGCCCATTTCGGGGCTTTCGCCGCGACTGGCCGGCGCCTCGTCGAGCGCGGTCCGGCGCAGCGCGTCGGCGCCCGCCACGTCTCCGGCGCCGAGGCGCGCATTCGCCTGCAGCAACTGGTCGACCCAGACGGGTGTGGCCTCGTCGACGAAGCCGGGCGTGCGCGTGCCGGCGAATACCTCGGTACGGAACAGCTCGCTCTGGATGAGCCCGCGATGCAGTTGCGCGCGCGACGCGCCCTCGGGCTCGAGGGTCGCCCAGGTCTGCAACTGCTTGAGCGCGCGTTCCCAGTCGCCGTCGATGCACAGCAACTGGAACAGCAGCCAGCGCTCCGACGTGTCGGAGGGCCGCTGACGAACTGCTTCGATGGTTTGCTCTTTCAGGGTGTCGAGCGACCGGGCGTGCAGCAGGTTCTGCGGCGCCGGGCGGTCGGTGGCGGGCGCGGGATCAGGGGCGTTCGTCGTCATGTCGTTCGGTCGTTGAAGTGTCGGTGATGGTATTCAGCATCGGGAGGTGGCTGTCGACGCTGATCAGGTGGTGCTCGCGGCGCGCGAGCAGCGCCGCCGACGAGAAGTGCGGACGCTGCCGCTGCGCCGGCGCGAGCAGGTGGAGGACGTCGTGCCGCGCGTCGTCGACGAAAAGCTGCTCGGCGAGGAACGGATTCATGCCCTCGAGCACGAAATCGATCCGCTGGCGCGTGTCGAGCAGATCGCTCAACAGCGAGCCCGTCCAATAGCGGCCGGAGTCGAGGAATGGATCGGGAGGCAGCGGGACGGCGATCTGCGGCGGCTCGATTTCCTTCAGTGCGTGCGCAGGGTCCCGCTCTCGGTGGATCAGCGCCCGTCGGTATTCGGCGAGCAGCGTCTCGAGCGGATCGCCGCTGTCGGTATCGGGCGAGACCGGCGCGACGACGCCGAGCGGCTCGTCGTCGAATACGGCGAGCCGCTCGGTGTCCGATTCCGCGCCCGCCAGCGCGGTCAGGTCGACGAACCCGGCCGGCTCGCTGCGGGGCAGCGCATTGCCCAGCGCGATCAGGTCGACGGGCGTCGGGGCGTCGTCCTGCGGAACGGCGGCGGACGGCAAGCCGACGGTCAGCTCGTCCACGCCGACCGTGATCGTCGCGCCGAACGGAATCGCACACGTTCCGTGCCGCGGCACCAGGGTGGCGCCGACGCGGCAGGCGAGTGCTTCGCAGTGGTTTTCCAGCCGGATGTCGCCGTTGACGTCGATGGAGAAGACGACGTGATCGGCGAGCACGTTCGCGTTGTCCTGCCACGGAGCGAATGCGCCGGACGACGCCGAATACGCGCAGCGGGCCGGGCCGAGCGCGTGTTGCAGCGGCGTGCGTGGCGCGCGGCCGCCCCGCCGGACGAGCTTCGCGAACGGCGTCGGCGCGGGATCGGCAGGCAGGCTGTCGAGCGGTGCGTAGTCAGGCGCGCAAGCCGCGTTCTCGCTGATTTTCGACATAACGGTTGGCCAGTAAAAAGCGGAAGTCTTTGCGGTGCGGCGGCATCGCGAATTCGCTGAATTAATTCGAGATAAATGAAGGGGCTGCATCGGATTAATTCTGGATAAGCCGCGGATGTCGATGGGGCTGAAAATCTCGACCGATGGTTTAAACGGGAATCTTATCGTGCATTAATTTTGAGGTATATGGGAATTGTTCTAAATATGCGAGGCAGGGTTTCGGGCGCCGCGGCGCTGCCGGTGCGCCAATCAGGGTGGGGGGGCGGCCGCGTTCGCGGTACGGAGCGCATGGCGGCGGGGCTGCGCGCTGGGGCGCGGCGCGCGCGGAGGCCGGCGCGGCGATGCCGGCATGGGGCGGCGCCAGCGGGTTTTCCGCGGAAGGGAGAATGGAAAAATAATACTTGTCCGATTGATTTGTGGGTTGTGTGGAGGTTAATGTCGACCGTTTTTCGTTTGTGTTTGCGACGACGGAATGGGGCGTGACGACATTCGTCCCGTCCTTCATGCGCGGCGCCACTTATATTTCCAGATCGAGCTTATGACAATTTCAAGGCAAGCCCTGTTCGGCAAACTCGGGCATTCGCTATTCCGGAGCGTTGAATCCGCCACGACTTTCTGCAAGCTGCGCGGCAACCCTTACGTCGAGCTGGTGCATTGGCTGCATCAACTGCTGCAGGCCCCCGACGGCGATCTGCAGCGGATCATCCGGCACTGCGACATCGACGCCGAGGCGCTCGACCAGGATGTGCTGCGCGCGCTGGCCGCGCTGCCGGCCGGCGCGAGTTCGATCAGCGATTTCTCGCACCATATCGAGACGGCCGTCGAGCGCGCGTGGGTGCTGGCCTCGCTGGATTTCGGCGACCGGCGGATCCGCGGTGCGTGGCTCGTCGCCGCGCTCGTCAAGACGCCCGAGTTGCGCCGTGTGCTGCTGTCGGTCTCGCCTGCGTTCGGCAAGATCCCGCTCGACAGCCTGAGCGAGATGCTGCCCGCGTGGATCGACGGCTCGCCGGAGGCCGCGGATGCGCCGTACGACGGCACCGACTTCGGTGGCGCGGTACCCGGCGAGTCGGCCGGCGCACTCGCGCCGGCGGCGGCCGGCGGCTCGCCGCTGGAGCAGTACTGCAGCGATCTCACCGCGCGCGCGCGGGCAGGCGAGATCGATCCGGTCGTCGGCCGCGAGCTCGAGATCCGCACGATGATCGATGTGCTGTTGCGCCGGCGTCAAAACAATCCGCTGCTGACCGGCGAGGCGGGCGTCGGCAAGACGGCCGTGGTCGAGGGGCTCGCGCGCGCGATCGTCGACGGCGACGTGCCGCCGAAGCTGGCCGACGTGCGCCTGCTGAGTCTCGACGTCGGCGCGCTGCTCGCCGGCGCGAGCATGAAGGGCGAATTCGAGGCGCGCCTCAAGGGCGTGCTCGAGGCGGCAACGAAATCGGTCGTGCCCGTCATCCTGTTCGTCGACGAGATCCACACGCTGATCGGCGCGGGCGGCCAGGCCGGCACCGGCGACGCTGCAAACCTGCTGAAGCCGGCGCTGGCGCGCGGCACGCTGCGGACGATTGGCGCGACGACCTGGGCCGAATACAAGCGCCATATCGAAAAGGACCCGGCACTGACGCGGCGTTTCCAGGTGCTCCAGGTGCCGGAGCCGGAGGAGGCGGCGGCGATCGACATGGTGCGCGGGCTCACGCGTACCTTCTCGCAGCATCACGGCGTGGTCGTGCTCGACGAGGCGATTCGCGCGGCGGTCACGCTGTCGCATCGGTACATTCCGTCGCGGCAACTGCCGGACAAGGCGATCAGCCTGCTCGACACCGCTTGTGCGCGCGTGGCGCTGTCGCAGCACGCGCCGCCGCGCGAACTGCAGGATGTGCGCCAGCGCTTGCAGGCCGCGCAAGTCGAATGCGATCTGCTCGATCATGAGCGGCGCATCGGTCTGGGCGACGCGGACGCGCTGGCCCGCGCGCAGGCGCGCATCGTCGAGCTGGAGCGGGAGGCGGCGCATGTGGAGGCGCGCTGGCGGGCGCAGGCCGCCGCCGCACAGGCGCTGTTGAGCGCGCGCGAGGCCGCGCGGGAGGCCGGTGACGGCGTGCCGGACGACGGGCTGCAAGCGCTCGAGCGGGCGCTCGCGGAGCAGCAGGGCGAGACCGCGTTCGTGTTCCCGGAAGTGAACGAGGCGATCGTCGCGGCCATCGTGTCCGATTGGACCGGCATTCCGGTGCGCCGGATGGTCACCGACGAGGTCGCCGCGGTGCGCACGCTGCCCGACACGCTCGCGGCCCGCGTGATCGGGCAGCCGGATGCGCTGCTGCAGATCGGCGAGCGCGTGCAGACCGCGCGCGCAGGGCTGACGGACCCGAAGAAGCCGCTGGGCGTGTTTCTGCTGGCGGGCCCGTCCGGCGTGGGCAAGACCGAGACGGCGCTGGCGCTGGCCGAGGCGCTGTACGGCGGCGAGCAGAACCTGATCACGATCAACATGAGCGAGTATCAGGAGGCCCACACGGTGTCCGGGCTAAAGGGCGCGCCGCCCGGCTACGTCGGTTATGGCGAGGGCGGCGTCCTGACCGAGGCGGTGCGGCGCCGGCCGTATTCGGTGGTCCTGCTCGACGAGATCGAGAAGGCGCACGGCGACGTGCACGAGATGTTCTTCCAGGTGTTCGACAAGGGCTACATGGAGGACGGCGACGGGCGCTACATCGACTTCCGCAACACCACGATCCTGCTGACGAGCAACGCCGGTTCCGACCTGATCGCAAGCCTGTGTTCGGACGAGACGCTTGCGCCCCGCGCGGACGCGCTGTGCGCGGCGCTCGGGCCGGCCTTGCTGAAGACGTTCCCGGCCGCGTTCCTCGGCCGCGTCACCGTGGTGCCGTACCGGCCGCTCGCGCAGGCGACGCTCTCGCAAATCGTGCGTCTGCATCTGGACCGCGTGGTCGCCCGCATGGCCGATGGACACGGCGTGGCGTTCAGCTATGCGCCGACGGTGCTTGACTACATCGTCGAACGCTGCCTCGTGCAGGAAACGGGGGCGCGTCTGCTGATCGGCTTCATCGAGCAACATGTGCTGCCGCGGCTCGCCGCGCAGTGGCTCGACGCGCTGGCGTCGAAGCGGACGCTGGCGCGCGTCGAACTCGAGCTGGTTGACGCGGGCGCGGCGCCCGCAGAGGCATTCATGTTCCGCGCGTCGTACCCTCAAGCGGGCGACTGACGAGGGCCGGGGCCGCGCGGCGCGGCGGGTTCACGCGCGGCGGCGGGCCGCGGATGGTTCGCTCGCGGCCTCGTCGCCTACTGCAGGATCAGACGCAGTTGGGCGTCCGCGTGTTCGGTCGGCGGTTTCGCGAAGCCGCTTTTCGCGTAGCGGTGCCAGCGCCCGAGCACGTAGCTGACGACGAGGCTCGCGCGCACCGCCGGGTCGTAACCGGCGGGCAGCGCCGCCGCGCCCGTCGCGGGCGATTCATCGCGCGCGTTCGCATCGAGCAGCGCGAGCCGCAAGCATTGCCTGATCGACGCTTCAATCCGCTCGAGCATTTGCTCGACCCGCTCGGCCAACCGCTCATGCTCGCCGACGAGCGCCTCGCCGGTCAGCACCCGCGTCATGCCGGGGTTCTTCGCCGCGAAATTGAGCAGCATCAGCGCGATCGCGCGCGCCTGCAGCACGCCGTCGGGCTCCTTCGCCGCGATCTGGTTGATCAGGCCGAAGAACGTGTTCTCGATGAATTCGATCAGGCCCTCGAACATCTGGGCCTTGCTCGCGAAGTGCCGGTACAGCGCGGCCTCCGACACGTCGAGCCGGGCCGCGAGCGCGGCCGTCGTGATCTTCTCGCGCTTCGGCGCCTCGAGCATCGCGGCGAGCGTCTGCAGGATGTGCATGCGGCGCTCGCCCGGCTTCGGGCGCACGCGGGTGCGGGTGGGTGTCGCCTGGTCGTCCGTTACCGCTTGGTCCTGCGGGTGAGTCGGCTGCATTTTTGTCGCCCCGATCGAGTGCCCAGTCGGAGCGATTTTAGCGAACGAATCCGCTGGTCGACATAATGCGGGCGGCCGGTGCCCGGCAGGTGGCCCGGCAGATGGCCGGTGATCCACACCGTGCCGATCCCGAGGCGCTTGTAGCGCTTCAGGTGGCTGCGCGTGTCCTCGACGAGGATCGCGTCGGCCGGCCGCGCGTGCGCGGCGCGCAGCGTCCGGCGCAGCATCGTGTGATCGGGCTTCGCGCGCCACGTGCGGCGGTCGCGCATGTGCTCGATCGCGATCACGCGCTCGAACAGCCGCTCGATGCGCAGCTCGCGCAGCACCGCGCGCGCATAGTTTTCCGGCGCATTGGTCAGCACGAACTTGCGGCCGGGCAGCGCGGCGACGATCCGGGCGAGGCCGCGCTCGGCGCGCAGCATCGCAGGGAGATCGGCGAACGTGTGGACGACGCGCAGGAAGTCGTGCGGATCGATCGGGTGGTGGCGGGCGAGGCCGAGGAGCGCCGCCCCGTAGCGCACGGTGTAGTCGGTGCGCAGGCGGTCGGCTTCGGCGCGCTCGACCTGGAGCGCGTCGATGATGTACTGCGTCATCGCGCGGTTGATCTCGGGGAAGATCGCGTGCGATGCGTGGTGCAGGGTGTTGTCGAGATCGAACAGCCACACCGGCGCGCCGGCGCGGGGCCGGCTGCGCGAGATGCGCCGGCGCCGCAGGGCGGCCGGCAGGTCGGGGGAAGGGGGCTGGCGGCGCGCGCTCAATGCGAGCGGATCATCGTGCCGAACGGCTGCTCGGTGAGGATTTCCAGCAGCACCGAGTGCTCGATCCGGCCGTCGACGATGTGCACCGATTTCACGCCGCTCTTCGCGGCGTCGAGCGCCGACGAGATCTTCGGCAGCATGCCGCCGGAGATCGTGCCGTCCTCGAACAGCGCGTCGATCTCGCGCGCCGACAGGTCGGTCAGCAGGTTGCCGTCCTTGTCCATCACGCCCGGGATGTTGGTCATCATCAGCAGCTTCTCGGCGTTGAGCACCGTCGCGAGCTTGCCGGCGACCAGGTCGGCGTTGATGTTGTACGAGAGACCGTCCTCACCGAAGCCGATCGGCGAGATCACCGGGATGAACGCGTCGTCCTGCAGCGCCTTCACGACCGCCGGGTTGATCGCCTCGACTTCGCCGACCTGGCCGATGTCGACGTACTGGCCCGGATGGTCGCGGTCCGGCATCAGCAGCTTGCGCGCGTGGATCAGGCCGCCGTCCTTGCCCGTCAGGCCGACTGCGTGGCCGCCGAAGTGGTTGATCAGCATCACGATGTCCTGCTGCACTTCGCCGCCCAGCACCCACTCGACGACTTCCATCGTCTCCTCGTCGGTGACGCGCATGCCCTGGATGAAGGTGCCTTGCTTGCCGATCTTCTTCAGCGCCTGGTCGATCTGCGGGCCGCCGCCGTGGACGATCACCGGGTTGATGCCGACCAGTTTCAGCAGGATCACGTCGCGCGCGAAGCCTTGCTTGAGCCGTTCTTCCGTCATCGCGTTGCCGCCGTATTTGATGACCACGGTCTTGCCGTGATAGCGGCGGATGTACGGCAGCGCCTCCGCGAGGATTTCAGCTTTCAGCGTGGGGGCGATCTGCGAGAGGTCGATGGGCTCGGACATGGCGGCGGCTCTGGCTGGGAACGGTTGAAACAGGGCGAATTGTACAGGAGTGGCGCAGCGCAGCATCGGGATTTTGGGCGGGCGGGGACGGGCGGCGGCAGCGGGGCGGCGCATCGGGCGATCGGGCTGCGCGGCCCGGCCGGCGCGGGAGAGCCGAGGGTGGATGCAGCGCCGGGGAGGGCGCGCGACGCGGCCGTTTTCGCGTTGGATCGTCGTTGTCGGCCCTCGACGTTGGCGGTTCGGCCGACCCGCAAAATCCGGCCGCCGCGTTATGCTTGTTTCGTTGGGCGCCGTCACGCCCGTTCTCTGCCGCCCGTCATGACCGAAACCGCCGACGATCGCCGCTCCGCCCCGCGAAGCGCGCGCTGCCCGCGCTGCGGCCGCAGCTTCGACTGCGGCGCGCGGACGCAACCGTTCGACTGCTGGTGCAAGTCGATGCCCGGGCTGCCCGACGGCGCGCAGCCGGCCAGCGGCGCGCGTTGCCTGTGTCCGGAATGCCTTGCCGACGAGATCGCCCGGCGCGTCGCGGGAAAGCCGGCATAGCGGCGGATCGTCAGGGGGCTGATCGGGGGCGGGCATGGACACGCGATGTTGTGTGCCCGTGTTCTGGCCCCCGCTAGAGTCACCCCCGGTTAAACGGGTAAACTGGGCGGATGCAACGAATTACCACCACCGGCCGCGTCAATCTCAGCCACTTGTTCTGGCTGCGCAACCTCGCGATCATCGGCCAGCTCGCGACGATCGGCGTCGTCCAGACCTATTTCGGCGTGCATCTGCCGCTGCCGGCGATGCTGATGGTCATCGCGCTCGAAATCGTCTTCAACGCGCTGACCTGGGTGCGCGTGCTGCGCGCGCGGCCCGAGACCAATTTCGAGCTGCTCGGCCAGCTGTGGGTGGATCTCGGCGCGCTGTCGGCGCTGCTGTTCCTGTCGGGCGGCACGACCAACCCGTTCGTGTCGCTGTACCTGCCGTCGCTCGCGATCGCGGCGGCCGTGCTGCCGTGGCACCTGATGATCTGGCTCGCGGCGTTCGCGGTCGCCTGCTATGCGGCGCTCGGCTTCGATTCGGTGCCGCTCAACATGGACAATCCGGCGAACCTGTTCGACTACTACCGCACCGGGATGTGGGTGAACTTCATGGTCAGCGTGGGCCTGATCGCGTGGTTCGTCGCGCGCATGTCGAACGCGCTGCGCCAGCGCGACTCGGCGCTCGGCGAGGCGCAGCAGCGGCTCTTGCGCGACGAGCGGGCCGTTGCGCTCGGCGTGCAGGCGGCGACGGTCGCGCACGAGATGGGCACGCCGCTGTCGACGATCGCGATGCTGACCGAGGAGCTGCGCGACGCCGCGCGCACCGATGCCGGCCTCGCGCGTTACGACGCCGACCTGAAGGTGCTCGATGAGCAGATGACGCTCTGCACGTCGGCGCTCGCGCGCCTGCGCAGCCGCGCGAGCGCGCCGGCGAGCCGCCAGCCCGTCGACGACTGGCTCGACACGTTCGTCGAGCACTGGCGGCTGCGGCATCCGCATGTGCAGTTCGAGCTGCTCGGCGCGCGGCCGGCGGGCGTCGCGCTCGACGACCCCGTCGCGGCCGGCCAAATTCTGACGATCCTGCTCGACAACGCCGCGCGCGCGAGCCCGCAGCACGTGACGCTCGCGGCGAAGGTCGCGCACGACGGTAATACGGACGAGATCGAATTCGAAGTATGCGACGAAGGCCCGGGCATTCCGGCCTTGCTGCGCGAGTCGCTCGGCGCGATGCCGGTCGACAGCACGCAGGGCGGGCACGGGGTCGGCCTGTACCTCGCGTTCAGCGCGGCGGCGCGGCTCGGCGGCCAGATCGAGCTGTCCGATGCGAAGCCGCGCATGGCGGCCGCCGCCGCGGGCGTGCCGGGCGGCGCGTTCGACGGTCACGTGCCGGACGCGGCCAACGGAGCCGGGCGCTCCGGCGGCCGCCCGGGCGGTGCTTCCCCGGGCCGCGGCACGCGGGCCGTGCTGCGCCTGCCGGCGACGCGCCATGCGGCGTAGTTCGCCGCCCAACCAACATGTAGACGGAGAAACCACATGAGCGACAACAACTTCCTGGTGATCGACGACAACGAGGTGTTCGCGGGCACGCTCGCGCGCGGCCTCGAGCGCCGCGGCTATGCGGTCCAGCAGGCGCACGACAAGGAGACGGCGCTCAAGCTCGCCGCGGCGGGCAAGTTCCAGTTCATTACCGTCGACCTGCATCTCGGCGACGATTCGGGGCTGAGCCTGATCGCGCCGCTGTGCGACCTGCAGCCCGACGCGCGGATTCTCGTGCTGACGGGCTACGCGAGCATCGCGACCGCGGTGCAGGCCGTGAAGGAAGGCGCCGACAACTACCTCGCGAAGCCGGCGAACATCGAGTCGATCCTGGCCGCGCTGCAGACCAACGCGAGCGAAGTGCAGGCGGACGAAGCGCTCGAGCACCCGGTCGTGCTGTCGGTCGACCGGCTCGAATGGGAGCACATCCAGCGCGTGCTCGCGGAGAACAACAACAACATCTCGGCGACGGCGCGCGCGCTGAACATGCACCGCCGCACGCTGCAGCGCAAGCTCGCGAAGAAGCCGGTACGGCAGTAAGCCGGGCCGGGATCGGCCGGATCGCCCGGCGATTCATCCGGGCGGGTGCCGGTCCCGCGCCATGCAGGCGACGACTTCGCGCTTCAGCAGAAGCGCGATCAGCGCCGAGTAGAACACGTTTCCGAGCAGCGGCGCGATCGCGCCGATCACGACGGCGATGGCGATTGGCCACGGCTTGCCCGACGCGCAGCGCACGACAAAGTGGATTCCGGCATAAATCGGCACGGCCGTGAGTGCCGCACCCGCGAGCGAGCCCAGCCACGCGAACGCAAACGCGACGTTGTAGCGGCGCAGCGAATCCTGCTTGATCCGCCGCATGACCGACAGGATGTCGGCACGCGAAAGTGCGCGCAATGCCGGCACGAATCGGCCGGCGACGGATGGGTAGATGATCATGGGATGGTGGCGAGGGTGGCGCCGGTTCGTGGATGAGGGCATCCCGATTCTAGGGAATCCCTCGTGGACTGGCTATCGGCCGCGTTCCAGTTTGCAGGTGCCGACACGGCATCGCGCGCGCCCATGAAAAAACGGGCGACCCCGCCGGAGCCGCCCGTTTGCCGTTCGATGCCGCATGGCGCTTACAGCACGTAGCGCGACAGATCCTCGTCCTGCGACACCTCACCGAGCGCGCGCTCGACGTATTTCGCGTCGATCGTCACGCATTCGCCGGCGTGGTTGCCGGCCGCGAACGACACTTCCTCGAGCAGCTTCTCGATCACCGTGTACAGGCGCCGCGCGCCGATGTTCTCGGTCTTCTCGTTGACCGCGTACGCGATCTCCGCGAGGCGGCGGATGCCGTCTTCCGCGAATTCGAGCTGCACGTCCTCGGTCGCGAGCAGCGCCTGGTACTGCTTGACGAGGCTCGCGTCGGTCGCGACGAGAATGGCTTCGAAGTCCTTCACCGACAGCGATTCCAGTTCGACGCGGATCGGGAAGCGGCCCTGCAGCTCCGGAATCAGGTCGCTCGGTTTCGCGAGATGGAACGCGCCGCTCGCGATGAACAGGATGTGATCGGTCTTCACCATCCCGTACTTCGTGTTGATCGTCGTGCCTTCGACGAGCGGCAGCAGGTCGCGCTGCACGCCCTGGCGCGACACTTCGCCGCCGCTGCCTTCGTTGTTGCGCGACGTGATCTTGTCGATCTCGTCGAGGAACACGATGCCGTTCTGCTCGACGTTCTGCACGGCCTTCGTCTTCACTTCCTCTTCGTTCAGCATCTTCGCCGCTTCCTCGTCGGTCAGCAGCTTCAGCGCTTCGCTGATCATCACCTTGCGGCGCGTCTTCTTGCCGGAACCGAGGTTCGAGAACATCGAGCGGATCTGCTCGGTCATCTCCTCCATCCCCGGCGGCGCCATGATGTCCATGCCGATCGTCGGCTGCTCGAGGTCGAGCTCGATTTCCTTGTCGTCGAGCTGGCCTTCGCGCAGGCGCTTGCGGAACGTCTGGCGCGTCGCGTTGTTGTCGTCGTTCGCATGCTCGGCGCTCGCGCCGAAGCCCACCGCGCGCGGTTGCGGCAGCAGGATGTCGAGGATGCGGTCCTCGGCCTGGTCGGTCGCCTTGCTGCGCACCTTGCGCATCTCGGCTTCGCGCGTCTGCTTGACCGAGATATCGATCAGGTCGCGCACGATGCTGTCGACGTCGCGGCCGACGTAGCCGACTTCGGTGAACTTGGTCGCTTCGATCTTGATGAACGGCGCGTCGGCGAGCTTGGCCAGGCGCCGCGCGATTTCGGTCTTGCCGACGCCCGTCGGCCCGATCATCAGGATGTTCTTCGGCGTGATTTCCGTGCGCAGCGGATCGGCGACCTGCTGGCGGCGCCAGCGGTTGCGCAGCGCGACGGCCACCGCCTTCTTCGCCTTGTCCTGGCCGATGATGTGCTTGTCGAGTTCCGAGACGATCTCGGCAGGGGTCATGGTGCTCATGGTGCTGTCCTTACTCGATCGTTTCGATGATGCGGTTGTGGTTCGTATAGATGCACATGTCGCCGGCGATCTCGAGCGACTTCTCGACGATCTCGCGCGGCGACAGCTCCGTGTTCTCGGCGAGCGCGCGGGCCGCGGCCTGCGCGTACGCGCCGCCCGAGCCGATCGCGCAGATCCCGCCTTCCGGGTCGAGCACGTCGCCGTTGCCCGTGATCACGAGGGTCGTCGTCGCGTCGGCCGTGATCAGCATCGCCTCGAGGCGGCGCAGCATCCGGTCGGTGCGCCAGTCCTTCGCGAGCTCGACGGCCGCGCGGGTCAGGTTGCCCTGGTGCTTCTCGAGCTTCGCCTCGAAGCGGTCGAGCAGCGAGAACGCATCGGCGGTGCCGCCCGCAAAGCCGACCAGCACCTGGTTGTTGTAGATCCGCCGCACTTTCCGCGCGCCACCCTTCATGACGATGTTGCCAAGCGTCACCTGGCCGTCGCCGCCGAGGGCGACCTTGTCGCCGCGCCGGACCGAAACGATGGTCGTGCCGTGAAATTGCTCCATCTGCGTTCCTTGAGAAAAACGGGGAAGAGGCGACGGCGCGCCGCGCCGCCGCGTGAATCGCGGTGCGCCGGGGAGCGGCCCGGCGCGCATGCGTTTCATTTTAGGGCGTGCGCCGGGATATCAAGAGCGGGGGCGGAATTCGCCTGGCCGGAAAAACAAAAAGCGCGCGGGAGGCCGCGCGCTTTCGTGAAGCAGCGTGTCTGGGCGGAACGCCGCCTGCTCAGTCGCCGAACAGCTTCTGGCGCAGCTCGCGGCGCTCCTGCGCCTCGAGCGACAGCGTGGCCGTCGGCCGCGCGAGCAGGCGCGGAATGCCGATCGGCTCGCCGGTTTCCTCGCACCAGCCGTAATCGCCGGATTCGATGCGGGCGAGCGACTGCTGAACCTTCTTGAGCAGCTTGCGCTCGCGATCGCGCGTGCGCAGCTCGAGCGCGTGCTCTTCCTCGATCGTCGCGCGATCGGCAGGATCGGGCACGATCACCGTCTCGCGGAGGTTCTCGGTCGTCTGGCCCGCATTGTGGAGGATTTCCGCCTGCAATTGTTCGAGCCGAGCTTTGAAGAAGGCGAGCTGATCCTCATTCATGTAATCCTTGTCGCTCATCTTCAGGATTTCGGCTTCGGTCAAGAGTTTCTTCGTCATCTGCTTGCTTCTTCAATGTGCGGCAAACGAAACATATTGCCTGCACTTTGGGATTACCCGCAACTGCGCTTGCAATCATTTGCGTTTGGCGACTGCGGGGCCGAAAGCCTCTGGAAAAACCGGTCCTCAAATACCAGGACAGGCCTGGCGCTGACTTGCACACGCGGCGAACCGGTTTGCTGCGCGGCAGATCGCATCGGTCGCGGCCCGGCCGGATGCGGAGCTGTTGCGATGCCCGGCAATGTGCTTCTGCAAGAACCGGGCCTGTCTTTTACCGTACTCCAGCGGGCACGTATTGTAACTGAATCGCAAGTCTGCGCCGTATCGGGTCGATCCCCGTCGGCAACGCCGATATCTTTAAAATATAACCTGCAAACCGCGAAAAAGCGATGACGGCAAAACCCTTGCAGGAAGCGGCTCCCGGCCCGCCGCCGGCGGTTGTTGGCGAGCGGCGGCGGAACGGGGCGCGGGCGCCGTCAGGCGAGGCAGGCGTCGAGGCCGTCGGTGATCAGGTCCTGCGGCAGATCGACGCCGATGAACACCATCTTGTTGGTCTTCTTCTCGATCGGCAGCCATTTCGCGGCGAGGTCGCTGCCCATCATCTGGTGCACGCCCTGGAACACGACCTTGCGGTCGACGCCCTTCATGTACAGCACGCCCTTGTAGCGCAGCATGCGCTCGCCGTAGATCTGCAGGATCCCGCCGAGGAAGTCCTCGAGCTTGTTCGGATCGAACGGGCGGTCGTTGCGGTATACGAACGACTTGATCTTGTCGTCGTGGTGCGCATGGTGGTGGTGATGGCCGTGCGCGTGATCGTGGTCGCAATGGCCGTGATCGTGGTCGCAATGCGCGTGATCGTGGTCATGGCCGTGGTGCGCGTGCTCGTCTTCCGCGAGGAAGTCCGGATCGATCTCGAGCTTCGCGTTCAGGTTGAAGCCGCGCAGGTCGAAGATTTCCTTGATGTCCGCGTCGCCGAAGTTCACGACCTTGATCGCCGCCCGCGGGTTCATGTGCACGAGGCGGTGCTTGAGCTCGGCAAGCGTCTCGTCGTCGACGAGGTCCGACTTCGTGATGAACAGGCGGTCGCCGAAGCCGACCTGGCGCTGCACGACTTCGTGCTCGTCGAGCTGCGCGTCGGCATGCTTCGCGTCGACGAGCGTGATGATCGCGTCGAGCAGGAAGTCGTCGGCGATCTCGCTGTCGATGAAGAACGTCTGCGCGACCGGGCCCGGGTTCGCGAGGCCGGTCGTCTCGATCACGATGCGGTCGAAGTCGAGCTTGCCGTCGCGCTTCTTCGCGGCCAGATCGCCGAGCGCGCGCGCGAGGTCGCCGCGGATCGTGCAGCAGATGCAGCCGTTGCTCATCTGGATGATCTGCTCGTTCGTATCCTGCACGAGGATTTCGTTGTCGATGTTCTCTTCGCCGAACTCGTTTTCGATCACGGCGATCTTCATGCCGTGCTGTTCGTTCAGGATGCGCTTGAGCAGCGTCGTCTTGCCGCTGCCGAGGAAGCCGGTGAGGATGGTGACGGGAGTGGCCATGTCGGTCGCCTGTGGTTCGTGAATCGGGGTCAAAACCAGGATGTGCGTCGCGCCCGGCAATCCGGGCGCACAACCATTCATTGAAACATATCTGTCAAGCCCCCGCCGTTCGGCCAACCGGCCGGCGGGAGCGGCTGCGCGTGAAGATCGGGGCGATCAGACGATTTGCAACAGCAGGCCCTTCAGATATTCGCCTTCCGGGAACGCGGACAGCAGCGGGTGATCGACGCCCGCGCCGAGGCGCTTCAGGATGCGCGCGTCGACTTTCGCGTCGGCGGCCGCGCCCGCGACGATCTTCTGGAACAGGTCCATGTCGATCGCGCCGGAGCACGAGTAGGTGAACAGCAGGCCGCCCGGACGCAGCAGCTTGAAGCCGCTCAGGTTGATGTCCTTGTATGCGCGCGCGGCGCGGTCGACGCTGTCGCGGGTCGGTGCGAACTTCGGCGGGTCGAGCACGATCAGGTCGAAACGCTCGCCTTCGTCGACGAGGCGGCGCAGCGTCTTGAACGCGTCGGCGTCGAGCCAGCTCGCGCGCGCCGGGTCGAAGCCGTTCGCGACGACGTTCTGCTGCGCGAGCGCGAGCGCGTCGCCGGACGAATCGATCGACACGACGCGCTTCGCGCCGCCTTTCAGTGCGGCGAGCGAGAAGCCGCCCGTGTAGCAGAAGCAGTTCAGGACGTCGCGCTCGTTCGCGTACTGCGTGACCAGCGCGCGGTTGTCGCGCTGGTCGACGTAGAAGCCGGTCTTGTGGCCGTTCGGCACGTCGACGTGGTAGCGCACGCCGTTCTCGTTCGTGATCAGCGTCGCGGGCGGCGGGTCGCCGGCGAGCACGCCGGTCGTCTGCTCGAGGCCTTCCTTCTCGCGGATCGACACGTCCGAGCGCTCGTACACGTTCGGGCAGCCGGTCGCGCCGACGAGCGCCGCGACGATCGCCTCCTTCCAGCCCTCGACGCCGGCCGCCATGAACTGGCAGACGAGCTGGCCGCGCGGCGACGCGGCGCCCGAGTCTTCCACGTAGTAATCGACGATCAGGCCCGGCAGCCCGTCCGCCTCGCCGAACACGAGCCGCACCGCGCCGGTGCCGGAGACCATCGTGTTGCGATGCGCGACCGCGCGCTGCACGCGGCGCTTGAAGAACGCGTGGTCGATCGGCTCGTTCTCGTCGAAGCTCCACACGCGCACGCGGATCTGCGAATGCGGGCTGTATGCGCCGCGCGCGAGAAAGCGGCCGTCGTGCGCGCGCACGATGACGGTCGCGCCGGGCGAGGGCTTGCCGTCGACGCGGTCGATCGCGTTGGCGTAGATCCACGGATGGCGGCGCAGCAGCGACTTGTCCTTGGACGGTTTGAGTGTGACGGTTTGCATGGCTGGATCGGATTGGGCCGCGCCCCGCGGGGACTTCGTCCGGTCGTCGGGCGCGGCGGGTAAAAACGGAAAGCGTGGGTCAGTCGCGCTTCTTCGCGCGCGGATGCGCGCTGTCGTAAATCTTCGCGAGGTGCTGGAAGTCGAGCGACGTATACACCTGCGTGGCGGCGACGCTCGCGTGGCCGAGCAGCTCCTGCACCGCGCGCAGGTCGCCGCTCGACTGCAGCACGTGCGTCGCGAACGAGTGGCGCAGCACGTGCGGATGGACGTGCGCCGGAATGCCCGCGGCGAGCGCCGCGCGCTTCACGCGCTCGCGCACCACGCCGGGCGACATCCGGTTGCCGCGCACCGACAGGAACAGCGGATGCGGATCGTGCTTCACGAACTCGCCGCGCACCGCGAGCCACGCGTTCAGCGCGTCGATCGCCTTGCGGCCGACCGGCACCTTGCGCTCCTTGTTGCCCTTGCCGCGCACGGTCACCTCGGCCTCGGCGAGATCGAGCCAGCCGGCCGAGCGGTAGCCGTCCGCCTGCGCGTACCTGACGTCGAGCCCGATCAACTCGGCCAGGCGCAGGCCGGACGAGTAGAACAGCTCGAGGATCGCGTGGTCGCGCAGGCCTTCGGTCGTGCCGGGCAGCGGCGCGTCCATCAGCGCCGTCGCGTCGTCGACCGACAGCGCCTTCGGCAGCGTCTTCGCGCGCTTCGGCGCGCGCACCGCGGCGACCGGGTTCGCGGGCATCTCGATGCGCTGCGCGAGCCAGCGGTAGAACGCGCGCCACGCGGACAGCCGGTGCGAGATCGAGCGCGCGGACAGCCCGGCCGCATGCGCGCGGGCGACCGCGCCGCGCATGTCGACGGCGCTCAGCGCTTCGAGCGGCCGGCCGGCGGCGAGCTTCTTCAGCTCGCCGAGCTCGTGCGTGTACGCGCGCAGCGTGTGATCCGACAGCTGCCTGACGTGCTTCAGGTTCGACAGGTAGGCGGCGATCGGATCGTCGGACATCGCGGGAATCAGTGCGGCAGCAGGCGCGTCAGCGCGGCGCTTGCGAGCGTCGCGATCTGCGCGAGGAAGTCGGTGGCCATGCCTTCGTGGAAGCGGCGCGAGTCCGGCGAGCCGAGCACCAGCAGCCCGAATGCGGGCGCGTCGGCGCCGGCCTGCGGCGCGCGCAGCGCGAGCAGCGCGACCGACGCGGCCGCGCCGTCGCCGGCCGGGGCCGTGTCGCCGCCGTCCGTTGCGTTCGCGGACGCGGCGACCGCGGGCGCGAGCCACTGCGCGGCCTCGAAGCCCGTGTTCGCGCCGCAGTAAGGCGTCGCGAGCCCGTTCGTGAAGAGGCGCACTTCCTCGCCGACCTGGCGCGCGAAGTCGGCCTGCGCGTAGGTGTCGGCGACGTCCCACACGCGCAGCGCGGTCTGCGGCACGTCGAACACGTCGGCGAGGCCGTTGGCGATCGTGCGCGGCAGCGCGTACGGATCGCGCTCGGCGATCACGCGCGCGGTCCAGCGGCTGAACTTCGCGGACAGGCTGTCGTTTTCGTGGCCGTACCGCACGAGTTCCGCGAGCCGGCGCTCGAGATGCTTGTTCTTGTCGCGCAGCATTTCCATCTGCCGCTCCTGCAGCGAGATCGCCGCCTTGCCGTGCGGGTTCGCAAGGCGGATCGTGGCGAGCAGTTCGGCGTGCTGCGCGAAGAATTCGGGGTTGGCGAGCAGGTAGTCAGCGACTTCGCGATCGTTCATGGGACGGGAGCGTTCAATCAGGACAGTGAATGGGTCAGGCGGCCAGGTCGATCTCGCCGTCGAAGACGGTCGCTGCGGGGCCCGCCATCATCAGCGGCGCGGCTTCGTCGCGCGCGCCGTCCCAGCTGATCGTGAGGGTGCCGCCGTGGGTGTGCACGGTGACGGGCGAATCGAGCAGGCCGCGCCGGATGCCGGCCGCGACCGCCGCGCATGCGCCGGTGCCGCACGCGAGCGTCTCGCCCGCGCCGCGCTCGTAGACGCGCAGGTTCACTTCCGAGCGCGACACGATCTGCATGAAGCCGGCGTTGACCCGTTGCGGGAAGCGCGCGTGGCGCTCGATCAGCGGGCCTTCGGCGAGCACCGGATACGCTTCGGCGTCGTCGACGATCTGCACCGCGTGCGGGTTGCCCATCGACACGGTCGAGATCCAGCGCGTGGCGCCGTCCACGTCGAGCGGCCAGAGCGTGTCGCGGCCTTCCGGGCGCCCCGCGAGGCCGGATGCCTCGAACGGCACCTGCGCCGGCTCGAACACGGGCGCGCCCATGTCGACGACGACCTCGCCGTTCTCCTGCATCGTCAGCGTGATCAGGCCCTTCATCACTTCGACGCGCACGCTGCGCTTGTCGGTCAGGCGCTTGTCGAGCACGAACTTGACGAAGCAGCGCGCGCCGTTGCCGCAGTGTTCGACCTCGCCGCCGTCGCAGTTGAAGATCCGATACTTGAAGTCCGCGCCGTCGATAGTCGGTTTCTCGACGAGCAGCAGCTGGTCGGCGCCGACGCCGAAGTGGCGGTTGGCGAGCGCGCGTACCTGCGCTTCGGTGAGCGGCGGCAGCGCGCGGGAGTAGCCGTCGAGCACGACGAAGTCGTTGCCGGCGCCATGCATCTTGGTGAACGAAAGCTTCACGGGTCCCGGGATTCCATTGCAAACAGGGTGCTCAGCGCGGCAGGCCCGTCGCGGCGCGGTGCCGGAAGGCCGTTTGCGTCACGCTGATCTCAAGCGCGAATGATACATGCAGCCGTCATGGCCGTCCCGTGCGGCCGGGGTGCGACGCGGTTCGTGCGGGCGGCCGGAGCGTGTCGCGATGGCCGATCGGCCGTCTTGTCGGGGGGCGGACGGCGGTTTTAGGCTGGCTGGGCGTGGCGTGCTTGTGCGTGCGGCAAGTGATTCATCGATCCCGGCGCGTTTGACATGTCAGGCGGACGGTGCGTATAGTGAGGCTATACGCTATACAGGCGAGGCCGGCGGCCATCGCGACTCGAGTGTAGGAGGTCCATGATCAAGTCATGGCAACACAAGGGGCTGGAAGCGTTTTTTCTCAGCGGGAGCAAGGCGGGCATCCGGCCCGATCATGCGCCCAGGCTGGGGCGGCAGCTTGCCCGGCTCGACCTGGCGAGCGCGCCGCTGGACATGAACGTGCCGGGATGGCGGTTCCACCGGCTCGAGGGTTCGCTCGTCAGCCACTACGCGGTCAGCGTCAACGGCAACTGGCGATTGACCTTCAGGTTCGACGGGCCGGACGCCGTCCTGGTCGATTACCAGGACTACCACTGAGGTTGCTCAAAGGCATGACACGCATTTTCAATCCGCCGCATCCGGGCGAAGCGCTGCGCGAGGATGTGCTTCCGGCGCTCGGCCTGACCGTTACCGAGGCCGCGGCCCAGCTCGGCGTGACGCGCGCGGCGCTGTCCCGCGTGCTGAACGGTCACGCGGGCATTTCGCCGGAAATGGCGCTGCGCATCGAAGGGTGGCTCGGCGTGGAGAACGGCGGGCGCGCGGATCTCTGGCTGGCCCAGCAGGCCGCTTACGACCTCTGGCAGGCGCGCGCGAAAGGCATGCCGAAGGTGGTGCGGGCGCACGCGCGGACGTGACAGTCGGGCGTGCGCGCCGGATCAGTACAGGCTCGGCTCGCCGGGCGGACGGGTCTTGAAGCGCTTGTGGACCCAGTAGTACTGCTCGGGCATCAGCGGAATCTGCTCTTCGAGGAATGCGTTCATCCGGCGCGCGTCGAGATCGTCGTCGCCGGTCGGATAGTGGTCCCACGGCTTGAACACCTTCAGCCGGTAGCCCTGGTAGTTCGGCAGCACCTCGCCGATGAACGGCACCACCTGCGCGCGGCCCGTCTTCGCGAGCCGGCCGACCGCCGTCAGCGTGCACGCGGGCACGCCGAAGAACGGCACGAACGTCGAATTGCGCAGCCCGTAATCCATGTCGGCGCCGAGCATCACCGGCTTGCGGTCGCGCAGCCAGCGCAGCACGACGCGCGCGCTGTCGGCCCGGCCCGCCAGTTCCGCGCCGAAGCGGCTGCGACCGGCTTTGGCTGCGGCATCGATTTCCGGGTTCTTCATCGGCGTGTAGAGCGAGCCGCACATGCGGCCGAGAGCGAGATTGATCGCCATTGAGCCGGCTTCGATGCCGACGAAATGGAAACCGAGCAGCAGGGTCGGCGGCATGTCCGGATCGCTGAGGTCGATCTCGCTCTCGACCGTGAACAGCTTGCGGTAGGCCTGTTCCGACGCGAACCACTGGTAGCTGCGCTCCACGTAGCTGCGGATCGCGTGGCGGAAGTGCTGCCCGGCGACTTCCTCGCGGCGTGCGTCGCTCCACTCAGGAAAGCAGAGGGCCAGATTGGTGTGCACGATGCGCTTTCGCTGGCTGGGAATCTGGTAGAGCAGCCAGCCGAGGCCGTCGCCGAGCCGCGCGGTCAAGCCGTACGGCAGCAGCGCGAGCAGCTTCAGGAAGCCGATGGTGAGATGCGTGCCGAGGCGGCCTAGCATACGAAACCTCCGTGATTCCGGCGGGCCGGCGCATTGAGAACAGGGTTGAAAGACAGCGGAACATGCGGCACGGGCGACGCTCTGTGACAATTCTGGAAAGCCGCTATAATACGGGCTTCGCCGAGTTAACTGACAACTTGCGGGGCGAAGCCGGCTGGCGCTAAGCGCGCTGCCCGGTACTGGTAATCCGCTAAAGCGTCGCCACTTCAGGCTGCTAGAAGCTGGCTACGTGAAGCCAACCGTAACCACACAAGGAGCCTCAAAAAGTGGCAAACGATTATCTCTTTACGTCCGAATCCGTCTCCGAAGGCCATCCGGACAAGGTCGCGGACCAAATCTCGGACGCGATTCTCGACGCCATCCTCGCTCAAGACAAATACTCGCGCGTTGCAGCCGAAACGCTGTGCAACACGGGTCTTGTCGTCCTGGCCGGTGAAATCACCACGACGGCCAACATCGATTACATCCAGATCGCGCGCGACACGATCAAGCGTATCGGCTACGACAACACCGACTACGGCATCGACTACAAGGGCTGCGCGGTGCTCGTCGCGTACGACAAGCAGTCGCCGGACATCGCGCAGGGCGTCGACCGTGCGCACGACGACAACCTCGACCAGGGCGCGGGCGACCAGGGTCTGATGTTCGGTTACGCGTGCGACGAAACGCCGGAACTGATGCCGCTGCCGATCCACCTGTCGCACCGCCTGGTCGAGCGCCAGGCGAGCCTGCGCCGCGACGGCCGCCTGCCGTGGCTGCGCCCGGATGCGAAGTCGCAGGTCACGATCCGCTACGTCGACGGCAAGCCGGATTCGATCGATACCGTCGTGCTGTCGACCCAGCACGCGCCGGACATCGAGCTGCCCGCGCTGCGCGAGGCCGTGATCGAGGAAATCATCAAGCCGACGCTGCCGGCCGACCTGATCAAGGGCGACATCAAGTTCCTCGTGAACCCGACCGGCCGGTTCGTGATCGGCGGCCCGCAGGGCGACTGCGGCCTGACGGGCCGCAAGATCATCGTCGACACGTACGGCGGTGCAGCACCGCACGGCGGCGGCGCGTTCTCGGGCAAGGATCCGTCGAAGGTCGACCGTTCGGCTGCCTATGCAGGCCGCTACGTCGCGAAGAACATCGTCGCGGCCGGCCTCGCGTCGCGCGCGCTGATCCAGGTGTCGTACGCGATCGGCGTTGCCGAGCCGACCTCGGTGATGGTCAACACGTTCGGCACGGGCCGCGTGTCGGATGCGACGATCACGAAGCTCGTGCGCGAGCACTTCGACCTGCGTCCGAAGGGCATCATCAAGATGCTCGACCTGCTGCGCCCGATCTACGAGAAGACCGCCGCCTACGGCCACTTCGGCCGCGAAGAGCCGGAATTCTCGTGGGAAGCGACCGACAAGGCGCTCGCGCTCGCGGAAGCGGCCGGCGTCGAGCCGGCGGTGCGCGTCGCGTAAGCGTTAGCCGCCCGTCCCAAACGAAAAACCCCGGCCTGGCCGGGGTTTTTTATTGCTGCCGTCGCGGCGACGTTGGCGTGCGGCGGCTTGCCGCGCGGCGATCAGCGCGCCGCGAACGCGAACCAGCCGGTGCTGGCGGCCAGGCGGCGCGGACGGTTGACCCGGCGCTGCGGGCCGCCGGCGCGGCGCAGCGCGAGCGCGCGCAGCGACGACGGCTTCTGCAGCAGCGAGCGCAGCCCGGTGCGGCGCGCGAGCGCCTGCGTGCTCATCAGCGAGAAGAACGCGTGGAACCACGCGCGGATGCCGTCGAGCCGCGCGGGCTGTTGCGTGCGCACGGCGAGCGCCTGCGCGCGCGCGCGGTGATGGCGCAGCGGGCGAAGGGGAACGGACGGCACGACGTGCTTCGCAGCGCGGCTGAGACGGGAAGTCAGACGGAATGGCATGTAGATTGTGATGCTTTGCTCGAATGGATGGCGCCCTTGACGAACGCACTGGTATGTAACGGCCTCGGATGGCGCAGCGCATCGTATCCGAAGCGGCTGCGCGCCGCGCCCGCCAGAACTGACAGGCTGCGTCAGGCTACAGGGGATTCATGACGGGCAAAAGTCGCGGATAACCCTTGTGCCGCAAGGCCGGCATTACATACCGCCTGTCGCTGAGGCCATCGCGGACGCGCACAGTTCCCTTGCTCTGGATCAAATTGCCGAATGGCAATTCCCTGCGCACGACAATGGTGCTGCGCGACTCATCCGGCGCCGATTTACAATCGAAACATTCACAAGAAATATTTCGAGCGTCCCATGTCTTCATTGCAGTCGGATTCGATTCGCGCGCAGGTGGCGGAACTGCGCGAGCAAGGCTTCGTCGTCGCCCGCGGGCTCGTGAGCGCCGAGCAGTGCGCAGTGCTGAAGCGTGTCGCCGAGCGTCAATTGCAGGAGGCCGCGCAGCCGATCGAATTCGAGGCCGACCTGCGCTATCCGGGCGCGCCCGAGTCGAAGCATGCGCCCGGCGGCCACACGGTGCGGCGGCTGCTCGATGCGTACACGCGCGATCCGGCGTTCGCCGAGCGCGCGATCGCGCCGGAGATCGGCGCGTGGATGCGGGAGTATTTCGGCGAGCGGCCCGTGCTGTCGCGCGCGCATCACAATTGCATGATGACGAAGCATCCCGCGTACGGCAGCCTCACCGGCTGGCACCGCGATTTCCGCTACTGGTCGTTCGAACGCGCGGACATGGTGTCGGTATGGCTGGCGCTGGGGGCGGAAACGAACGAGAACGGCGCGCTGTGGCTGGTGCCGGGTTCGCATACCGCCGAATTCGGCGCGCAAGCGTTCGACGACGCGAAATTCTTCCGCAGCGACCTGCCGGAGAACCGGAGGCTGATCGACGCGGCCGTGTGTCCGCCGCTGAACGCCGGCGACGTCGTGTTCTTCCACTGCAACACGCTGCATTCGGCGGGACAGAACCGCTCGGACCAGGTCAAGTTCTCGCTCGTGTACACCTATCACGGCGAGAGCAACCGGCCGATTCCGGGTACGCGTTCGGCGGCGAAGCCGGAAGTGCAGTTCTAGGCGCGTCGCGGGCGTCGACGGCGCAGCCGTCAGCCGCGCATGCGCGGTGGGCGGAGTGGAAAACGGGCGGCCCGGCCGCCCGTTTCGCTGTGGCGCCGGCGGATTGCGCGCCGCCGGCCGTGCGGCCGCTGCAAGGAACGGTACGTCGCCGCGGCGAACGCGTCAGCGCTTGCCGCCCGGCATCGCCAGGCCGATCAGGCCGATCAGCGACGCGACGGCGCCGCCCGCGATCAGCAGGATCGTCTTCGTCGCCGGCGAACCGGTGAAGAAGCGCGATACGTCGTCGTTGATCGAGTGGAACGACTGCCCGCCGAAATACAGCAGCACGACGCCGCCGACGAGCAGCGCAACCGAGATGACCCGGGTCATACAAACCTCGCTGGAACGGTGATTCGAGACGCCGCAGTGTAGGCGAGCGTCGCGGCCGCGTCCATCGCCGTGCGCGCATCGGCCGCGTTCGCTACCATACCCGTCGTACGTTTCCTTCGCCGCCGGCGTGCCTCGCACGGTGCCGGCGCGCGTCCGCCCTCCGACGTCCTGACGGGAATACCCATGGCCTACGAAGCAGCTTCCGAACGTTATGCCGACATGCAATACCGCACGTGCGGCCGATCCGGGCTCAAACTGCCCGCCCTGTCGCTTGGCCTGTGGCACAACTTCGGCGATGCGACGCCGATCGCGACGCAACGCGAGATCCTGCGCACCGCGTTCGATTTCGGCATCAACCACTTCGATCTCGCGAACAACTACGGGCCGCCGTACGGCAGCGCCGAAATCAACTTCGGGCGGCTCCTGAAGGAGGATTTCCGGCCGTATCGCGACGAGCTGCTGATCTCGACGAAGGCCGGCTGGGACATGTGGCCGGGGCCGTACGGCAGCGGCGGCGGCTCGCGCAAGTACGTGCTCGCGAGCCTCGACCAGAGCCTCGCGCGGATGGGGCTCGACTACGTCGACATCTTCTATTCGCACCGCTTCGACGCGCATACGCCGCTCGAGGAAACGGCCGGCGCGCTCGCGTCCGCGGTGCAGCAGGGCAAGGCGCTGTACATCGGCATTTCATCGTATTCGGCGGCGAAGACGCGTGAAATGGCCGCGCTGCTCGCGCAGTACAAGGTGCCGCTGCTGATCCATCAGCCGGCCTACAACCTGCTGAACCGCTGGGTCGAGCACGAACTGCTCGACACGCTCGACGAGACCGGCACGGGCAGCATCGCGTTTACGCCGCTGGCGCAAGGGCTGCTGACGTCGAAGTACCTGAAAGGCGTGCCGGCCGACGCGCGCGTCAACCGACCGGGCGGCGGCTCACTGAAGGAAGACCACCTGAGCGCGGAAAACCTCGAGCACGTGCGCAAGCTGAATGCGATCGCCGAACGGCGTGGGCAAAGCCTCGCGCAGATGGCGCTCGCGTGGGTGCTGCGCAACGGGCGCGTGACGTCCGCGCTGATCGGCGCAAGCCGCGCGGAACAGGTGCGGGAAAACGTCGGAGCACTGAAGAATCTCGCGTTCTCGGCAGACGAACTCGCAGAGATCGATCGCTACGCGACGGAAGGCGGCATCAATCTGTGGGAAAAGCCGTCCACCGATCAGGCGATCTGACCGGTATGCGATGCGGCGCGCGACGCAGCCGCCGCATCGTGCGGACAGTCCGTTCCGCCGATGCGGCGGAACGGCGTTCACGCAGCGCCGCTAGATCAGCGCAGGCAGCCCTTCGACCAGCAGCACCGCGACGCCGACGCCGAGCATCGCGCCCAGCACGCGCAGCAGGTTGTGACGGAAGTTGGTTGCGCATGGCACCGCGCCGAGGAACAGCGCGCCGGCGAGCGCCATCGGGATCAGCAGGATGAAGTCACCAATCGTGAAGTAGGTGGTCATATGCGTGTCTCCTTGTCGACCGGAGCGGGTGCTTCGGCACTTGCTCCGGACCCATGCATGGGCAGTCTCGTTTTGCTCCGACCCGATTGCGAGAGGGGTGGTCAGTACGAGTATAGGAAACGCCGCACGCTTTTCGCTATCCGAACCATTAAAAAAGCAGCAGAAATCTCAAGAAAACACCGATTCGAACGCGAATTCGACGGTTGTCCTGCGAATATCTTTCCGTTTCCTTTCTGTGTCGCCGGGCGGGCAGCCCGTCGGATCACGCGCGGCGTGCAGGCGAACGAAACACGAGCACGAGCCCCGCAATGATCGCGCCCATCCCGGCCAGCGCGAGCGGCTCGGGGCGATTGCCGAGCCAGACGGCATCCATCAGCGCGGTGACGACCGGCACGAGATAGAACAGGCTCGTCACGTTGACGAGATCGCCGCGCTGCATCAGCCGGTAGAACAGCAACTGCGCGACCACCGAGATCACGATGCCGAGCCACACGAGCGGCACGACGAACGCCCAGGTCGCGTCGAATGCGATCGGCCGGAACGGCACGATCGCCGCGCACAGCGCGAGCCCGATCGCGTTCTGCAGCGGCAGCACGTCGACGGGCGCCGAGCGCACGCGCTTTTGCAGCAGCGCGCCGACGGTCAGCGCGACGAGCGCGGTGAGCGCGCAGGCGATTCCCGCGACCGGCACGTCGGCGCCGCCGACGCCGCGACAGACCACCAGCGCGAGCCCGGCAAGGGCAAGTGCGAGCCCGGCGATGCGGGTGGCCTGCCAGCGCCGTTCGACCCACGCGAGCGTGAGGATCGGCTGTACGCCGAGGATCGTCGCGAGCACGCCGGGCGCGATCCCGCGTTCGAGCGCGAGCAGATAGAAGATCGAATAGCCGCCCATCAGCAGCACTCCGGTCACGGCCGCAATGCGCCGCTCGCCCGGCGCGGGCAGCCAGCGCCCGCGCGCGGCGGACAACGCGAGCAGCACGAGCGACGCGAGCGCGAAGCGCGCGGTGAGGAAGACGAATGCGGACGCGTGCCGCAGACCGAGTTCGGCGAAGATCGCGCCGCTGCTCCAGAGCAGGACGAAGAGCGACGTCGCCCCATGCGCGGCGAGCGCGCGTTTGAACGAAACCATGTGAATCCACCTGTCGAACGGATGAGAACGTTCCACGCGCACGCGCGCCGCGCCGTGCGTCACGACGCACGAACGGCAGGCAGGCGAATGGAAGACGGAACGGCGCCGGCGGTCAGCCGGCGAACGCCGCCGGAGGAGGCGGCGCCGCGCCGACGAGCGGCGGTGCGACAGGGGGAGGAGGCGCCGCAGGATGCGCGCACGCCCGCGGTCGCGCGTCGAGCGGCGACCGTGAAATCGGCAGGGCGGACGGTTGCGAAGGCATCGTGGGCGAAATGCGCAGGAAAGCGGATGAACGTCGAAGGTACCGCAACAACGGCCTGCGTGGCAATCGGTGCGCGGGCGTCACGCGCCGCCCGGATCGCCGGCCGGTCACACTCGACAGGGTATGATGGGGGCGGCGCCCGTGCAAGCGCGCGGCCGCCGCAGTGGTTGATTGGAGACATGCGACGAAATCGCGGCGCTTTGCCCGCCACTTCCGCTTTTCGCGCTTCGATAAACCGTGAACAATGGGATACGCGCGGCCGCCATCGTAGCGGCGGCGCGTGTCGTGCATTTGCCGGCCGCGCAGGTTGGCCGGATCTCAAGATTCAAGAACGAGTGGGGAAACATCATGCATGTCGGGTCGATTGTCTGCACTACCCATATCGCGGTGCCGAAGGGCGCGCGCGGCATCGTCCAGCGCATCCTGGGCGACATGGCGATGGTGACCTGGTACGCGGGCGTGCCGGGCGAGTCGAAGGAACTCAACACCGAGCCGTTCTTTCTCGAGGACCTGATCGACACCGGCGAATCCGTGCTGCCGGCCGGCGCGGCCGTCCATTGAGCGGGCACGCCGCACCGAACGCTCGTCATTCGGCCCGGCTGGCGGCACAATGCGGGGGATGAACGAAGTCACTCCCGCTCCTTCCGCCCCAGCCGGGCCGCCGTTTGCCGGCCTCACGCCCGAGTGCGTGCTCGACGCGCTCGACAGCGTGCTGATGCCGGCCGGCCTGCGCACCGACGGGCGCCTGCTCGCCCTCAACAGTTACGAAAACCGCGTCTACCAGGTCGGCATCGAAGATGGCCCGCCGATCGTCGCGAAGTTCTATCGCCCGGCGCGCTGGTCGGACGACGCGATCCTCGAGGAACACGCATTCGTCGCCGAGCTCGCCGCGCGCGAGATTCCGGCGGTGCCCGCGCGCGCGTTCGATGGCCGCACGCTGCATGCGTTCGACGGCTTCCGCTTCTCGATCTTCGAGCGGCGCGGCGGCCGCGCGCCCGAACTCGATCGCGCCGACACGCTCGAATGGCTCGGCCGCTTCATCGGCCGCATCCACGCGGTCGGCGCGACCCAGCCGTACGTCGCGCGTCCCACGCTCGACATCCGCACGTTCGGCTACGAACCGCGCGACTATCTGCTCGCGCACGATTTCATTCCGGATGACGTGCGGCCGGCCTACGAGACGGCGGTCACGCTCGCGCTCGAGGGCGTCGAGGCCGCGTTCGAGCGCGCGGGCGAGCTCCGCCTGCTGCGCACGCACGGCGATTGCCATCCGAGCAACGTGCTGTGGACCGACGCGGGGCCGCACTTCGTCGACTTCGACGACAGCCGGATGGCACCCGCGATCCAGGATCTGTGGCTGCTGCTGCCCGGCGACCGCGCGGGCGCGTCGCGCGCGCTCGCCGACCTGCTCGCCGGCTACGAGGACTTCTGCGAATTCGAGCCGCGCGAGCTGCATCTGGTCGAGGCGCTGCGTACGCTGCGCCTGATCCACTACGCCGCGTGGCTCGCGCGGCGCTGGGACGATCCGGCGTTTCCGGCCGCGTTCCCGTGGTTCAACACGCATCGTTACTGGGAAGCGCGCGTGCTCGAACTGCGCGAGCAGATCGGCGCGATGCAGGAAGGGCCGCTCTGGCCCGTGTGACGGACGTCCCCGACGCGCTCGCGCGGCCCGCGTCGCTCAGAACCTCAGCATCAGCTTGATCAGCGCGGCGAAGCGCGTGCCGTACGGCGGCGCGAGCAGGCTGCGCGCGTTCAGGCGCGCCTGCGTCAGCACCGGCTTCATCTTCGAGAACGTCACGAAGCCGTCGTAGCCGTGATACGCGCCCATCCCGCTTGCACCGACGCCGCCGAACGGCAGGCTGCCGCACGCGATGTGCATCAGCGTTTCGTTGACCGAGACGCCGCCCGAGATCGTTTCTCGCATCACGCGCTCGACCGTGCCGGCGTCGTCGTCGAACAGGTACAGCGCGAGCGGCCGCGGCCGCGCGTTCACGTAGGCGATCGCCTCGTCGAGCCGCTCGTACGGCACGAGCGGCAGCAGCGGGCCGAAGATCTCTTCCTGCATCAGCTGCGATGCGGCCGGCACCTGCGTGACCGCGCACGGCACGAAGCGGCGCGACGCGGAATCGGACGACGCGTCCGCGAGCGGGTGCAACTGCGCGCCGGCCGCCTGCGCGTCGCTCGCGAGCTGCTGCAGCCGCGCGAAATGGCGGTCCGACACGATCGTCGTGTAATCGGCGTTGCGGGAGAAATCCGGATACATCTTCGCGAGCCGCGTGCGCGCGCGCTCGATGAACGCGGCTTCCATCCCGCGCGGCAGCAGCACGTAGTCGGGCGCGATGCAGGTCTGGCCGGCGTTCAGCGTCTTGCCCGCGACGATCGCGTCGACCGCCGCGTCGAAGCGCGCGTTCGGCCCGACGATCGCCGGCGACTTGCCGCCGAGCTCGAGCGTGACGGGCGTGAGGTTTTCGGCCGCCGCGCGCATCACGTGCCGGCCGACCTGCGTCGAGCCGGTGAACAGCAGGTGGTCGAACGGCAGCGCGCTGAACGCGGCGCCGATTTCCGCGTCGCCGTTCACGACCGCGACGTGGTCGCGCGAGAAGGTCTTCGCGATCAGCTGCTCGAACAGCGCGGACGTGCGCGGCGTCAGTTCGGACATCTTGACGATCGCGCGGTTGCCGGCCGCGAGCGCGCAGATCAGCGGGCCGGCCGCGAGCAGCACCGGGTAGTTCCACGGCACGACGATGCCGACCACGCCGAGCGGCTGCGGAATCACCTTCGCGCGCGCGGGCCGCAGCCATTTGTTCATCGGCTTGCGCAGCGGCTTCATCCAGCGCTTGCCGTGCTTCAATGCCTCGTCGATCTCTTCCTTCGCCATCCAGATTTCCGACAGCAGCACCTCCTGCTTCGCGCGATGGCCGAAGTCCGCGCTGATCGCGTCGGCAAGCGCGTCGGCATGGTCGATCAGCAGCGTGCGCAGCGCGCGCAGATGCTTCGCACGGGTCTCCCAGTCGGGATACGGCGCACGCAGGTAGGCGGCGCGCTGGTCGTGCAGCAGCGACGTCAGTGCGGCGAATTCGGGCAGGTCGTTCTTCATGTCGTCTCCTCCGGTGGGGCGTGGCGCGTCGGCCGGCAGTCGGACCGCAGGCGCTCGCTCGACGCGTGCGGCGTGGCGGATCGGGGTGGGGGCGCGGCTGCGAGCGTCGCATCCGCGCGACGCTCGGCGGGCATCGACAGGCGGTTGGCGGCGACGCGTGCCGCCTGTTTGCGCTGCGTTGCAGCGCGCGAAACGGACCTGCAAAACACTGCGTGCGGCGTCGCCGCATGCACCGGCGCGATGCATCGCGAGATCGTTGCCGGCAGCTTCAAGCGCTTGCCGGGCGGCGCCGCCGATCCGCGTTCCAAACACGCCGGCGCGACCCGTTCCGTTCGATCGTCGCGCGTCGTCCGCATCGCGGCGCATGCGCGCGCACCGGGCGCCGTTTGAATTGAAATGCCGGGCAGGGGCGGCGCGGCCGGACCACCCGGTCGGCGCACGGCCTGCAGAACGTGTCGCTGCATGACGGTCACTCCCATTTCGCGACAGATCGGCTTCTGGAGGCCGGGGGCGTCGCGCCAAGCGAATCCACTAATCTTAAATTTAGTTCACGCACGCGTTTAGAGGAATCGCTCTTGAATCCGCGCGTCGCGTGCGCGGCGGCGATTCCTACAATGCCCGAACACTACAAGATCAGGACCGCGCGGCCGCGCCGGGCGCCATTCGTGACACGAAGGAGACGTGCATGCAATACGACTACCTCATCGTCGGGGCGGGTTCCGGCGGCGCGAGCCTCGCGGGCCGGCTCGCAGACGCCTGCCCCGACGCGACGATCGCGCTGATCGAAGCGGGCGCGCACACCGAGCGCAACCTGCTCGTGAACATGCCGGTCGGCATCGCGGCGCTCGTGCCGTTCAAGCTCGGCACCAACTACGGCTACGAGACCGTGCCGCAGCCGGGCCTCGGCGGGCGCCGCGGCTACCAGCCGCGCGGGCGCGGGATGGGCGGCTCGAGCGCGATCAACGCGATGATCTATACGCGCGGCCATCCGCTCGACTACGACGAATGGGCGCAGCTCGGCGCGACGGGCTGGGGCTGGCAGGACGTGCTGCCGTACTTCCGGCGCGCGGAAGGCAACCAGCGCGGCGCGAACGCATGGCACGGCGCGGACGGCCCGCTCACGGTGTCCGACCTGCGCTTTCGCAATCCGTTCTCCGAACGATTCATCCAGGCCGCGCACGCGGCCGGCTATCCGCTCAACGACGATTTCAACGGGGCGACGCAGGAAGGCGTCGGCTTCTACCAAGTCACGCATCGCGACGGCTCGCGCTGCAGCGTCGCGCGTGCATATATCTACGGCCGCAACCGTCCGAACCTGCATGTGATCACCGATGCGACGGTGCTGCGCGTCGGCTTCGACGGCAAGCGCGCGGTCGGCGTCACGATCGCGCGCAACGGGCGCGTGGAAACGCTCGGCGCGCGCGCGGAAGTGATCCTGTCGGCCGGCGCGTTCAACTCGCCGCAGCTCCTGATGTGCTCGGGCATCGGCCCGGCCGACCAGTTGCGCCGGCACGGCATCGAGGTCGTGCAGGATGCGCCGGATGTCGGCGCGAACCTGATCGACCACATCGACTTCATCATCAACACGCGCGTGAATTCGTCGGAGCTGGTCGGCGTGTGCGTGCGCGGGCTCGCGAAGATGACGCCCGCGCTCGCGCGCTACTTCTCGAGCCGCACCGGGATGATGACGAGCAACGTCGCGGAGGCGGGCGGCTTCATCAAGAGCGATCCATCGCTCGAGCGGCCCGACCTGCAGCTGCATTTCTGCACAGCGCTCGTCGACGATCACAATCGCAAGATGCACTGGGGTTTCGGCTATTCGCTGCACGTGTGCGCGCTGCGGCCGAAGAGCCGCGGCACGGTGACGCTCGCGAGCGGCGACGCGCGCGACGCGCCGCTGATCGATCCGCGCTTCTTCAGCGATGCGCGCGATCTCGACCTGCTGGTGCGCGGCGCGCAGGCGATGCGGCGGATCCTGTCGCAGGCGCCGCTCGCGTCGCAGGGCGGGCGAGAGCTGTACACGCGGGCGGACCAGACGGAAGCCGAGCTGCGCGCGACGATCGTTCAGCATGCCGACACGATCTATCACCCGGTCGGCACCTGCCGGATGGGCACGGACGCGCGCGCGGTCGTCGATACGGAGCTGCGCGTGCGCGGCGTCGAGGGGCTGCGGGTGGTGGATGCGTCGGTGATGCCGACGCTGATCGGCGGGAATACGAATGCGCCGTCGGTGATGATCGGCGAGCGCGCGGTGGACTTCATCGTCGCCGCGCGCCGGGCGGGTGCGCCACGCGCGGCTGCGGCGGCGCTGCACGGCCGCTGAGCGGCGCGCGCGGATGCTCAGGCAAACGTATCGACGAGGCTGGCGCGGCTTGCGGTCGCGACCGTCGCCGCGGGTTGCGCGGCGTCGAGCGTCGCATCGGCGCCTGACGGTGCGCCGCCGCCGCGCCGCGCCGCTTGCCCGCCGGCGAACGACTGCTGCGGGTTCTGCTGCTGCGAAGCGAAGCCGCCGTCGCTGACGGTCGTGCTGCCCAGGCCGAGGCCGCCGGCTTCCATCGCGTCGCGCAGCTTCGGCAGCGCGGCTTCGACCGCGTCGCGCACCTGCGCGTGCTCCGACACGAACAGCGCGTGCGCATGATTGTCCGCGACCCGCAGCACGACCTGTAGCGGGCCGAGATCCGGCGGATTGAGCGTCAGCTCGGCGCTCTGCTGGTGCGCGTTCGACAGGAACACGACCTTCTGGCTCAGCGCTTCCGTCCAGTCGGCAGTGCCGACGTGCGGCGCGAGCACGTGCGTGTTCGCGGCGGCGATGCCGTTCGCGGCCGCCGCCACCGGCGCGTTCGCTTGCGCGGCGGCCGTCGCGGCGGCCAGCGCCGCACCGGCCGGAGCGGAGGCGTCCTGCGTCGCCGCGAGCGCATGTGCCGCATCGGGCTTGGCCGCATCGGCCTGGGCCGACTGCGTGGGCGACGGCTGGGCCGGTGCCTGCTGCGCGGCGACCGCGCCCTTCGCGTCGGTCAGCGTCTTGTCGAACGTCGGTGCTTTCGGCGCCAGCGGCACGGCGGCCGCGGTTGCCGTCGCCGGCTGCGCCGCGCCCGCGGCCGCGCCTGTGGCCGTGGCCGTTGCAGCGGCGGCGTTCGCGTCGCCGGTGAGCTTCGCGAGCGCGGCATGCAGCGCGTCGCGACTCGTCGCCGGTTCGTCGGTCGCGGCTGCCGGTTGCGCGCTGCCCTTCGTCGCGTTCGCGGCTGCCGCGAGGGCCGCCGATGCCGCGTCGCCGGCGCGCGACAGCGGGTCGGCGGACGGCGCGTCGGTCGCGGCAGGCGCGCTGTCGGGACGCGCCTGCAATTGCGCCTGCACGGCGGCCGCGGCGGCGAGTGCGGCCGCATCCGGGTTGACGGCCGCGGTGGCGTCGTCGTGGGTCTTGTCGTCGGACGAGCCGGACGGCTTCGCGTTACCGGTGACGGTCGACGGCGAGGTCGATGACGTCGACGGCGAACTCGGCGTCGACGACGCGTCGGCCTGCGCCGACGACGTGCGCTGCGATGCGACGCTTTGCTGCAGCGTCTGCGCGAACGGCAGCGCCGACGGGGTTGCATCGGCCGAATTGCCGGCCGCGGACGCGTCCGCGGCGGCCTTGCGGCCGGCCTTGAGGGCGGAGCCGGCAGTATCGATCAGTGCGCCGAGCAGGGACAGGGAGGGCATGGCGTATCTCTCGTTCGATTGCGTTGGACGGTTACGTCGACTTTGCCGCGTCGGCCCGCATCCGCAGGATCTTCGCGGCATGCTCGTCGGCCTCGCGCTGCTCGCGCTTCGCGGTGCGGACCGCTTCCTGCGCGACGCCGCGCGCCTGCAGGATTTCGTACGAGCCGACGGTGCGTTTCTTCAGCTGCCAGTGGGGGCGGGCTTCGTCGATGCGCGCGTCGGCGGCGGCCAGCACGTTGCGCTGCTGGGCGATCGCCGTGTCGAGCGTGTCGAGGAAGGCCTGGAAATTCCGCCAGTTGCCGGCGGGCATCCCGTGTTGCGCGGATTGCGAGAAGCGCGCGTGATATTCGTCGCGGTAGCGCAGCAGCGAGTCGAGCTGGTTGGCCGCGTCGGTGCGTTCGCGCTGCGCGACGCCGAGCTGGCGGGTCGCCGCGTCGAGATCCTCGTTGGCGCGATCGAGCAGGATCTGCAGGGGAAAGCTTTGTGCCATTTAGCGTCAGCCTCCGTGGTTGAACAGCGCATCGAGTCCGGCCAGGCTCGCGTCGTACGGCGCGCATTCGCGGAAGCCCTGCTGCAGGAACGCTTCGATGTGCGGGTAAAGCGCGATCGCATGGTCGAGCTGCGCGTCGCGGCCGGGCGCGTAGGCGCCCACCGCGATCAGGTCGCGGTTGCGCTGGTAGCGCGACAGCATCTGCTTGAACTGGCGCACGTGGTCGAGGTGCGACTCGTCGATCAGCGCGGTCATCGCGCGGCTGATCGACGCCTCGATGTCGATCGCCGGATAGTGGCCGGCCTCGGCGAGTGCGCGCGACAGCACGATGTGGCCGTCGAGGATCGCGCGCGCCGAATCGGCGATCGGGTCCTGCTGGTCGTCGCCTTCCGTCAGCACCGTGTAGAACGCGGTGATCGAGCCGCCGCCTTCGGGCCCGTTGCCGGTGCGCTCGACGAGCGCGGGCAGCTTCGCGAATACCGACGGCGGATAGCCCTTGGTCGCGGGCGGCTCGCCGATCGCGAGCGCGATCTCGCGCTGCGCCATCGCGTAGCGGGTCAGCGAATCCATCAGCAGCAGCACGTGCTTGCCCTGGTCGCGGAACCATTCGGCGAGCGCCGTCGCGTACGCGGCGCCCTGCATCCGCAACAGCGGCGACACGTCGGCGGGCGCCGCGACCACGACCGAGCGCGCGAGCCCGTCCTCGCCGAGGATCTGCTCGATGAATTCCTTCACTTCGCGGCCCCGTTCGCCGATCAGGCCGATCACGATCACCTCGGCGCTCGTGTAGCGCGCCATCGTGCCGAGCAGCACCGACTTGCCGACGCCGGAGCCGGCGAACAAGCCCATCCGCTGGCCGCGCCCGACGGTGAGCAGCGCGTTGATCGCGCGCACGCCGACGTCGAGCACGTGGTGGATCGGCTCGCGGTCGAGCGGGTTGATCGACGCCGCGGTGAGCGGTGCGTCGACCTTCGACGTGAGCGGGCCGAGGTTGTCGAGCGGGCGGCCCGACGCGTCGACGACGCGCCCGAGCATTTCCCAGCCGACCGGCAGGCGCTTGGCGCCCGCGAGCGGATCGGCGACCGGCGCGCGTTCGAGCGGCCACACGCGCGCGCCGGGCAGCACGCCCGCGACGTCGGTGGTCGGCATCAGGAACAGGCGGTCGCCGGCGAAGCCGACCACTTCCGCCTCCGCCAACGGCAGCGTGCTGCCGGGCGGCAATTCGATCGTGCATTCGGCGCCGACCGACAGGCGCAGCCCGATCGCCTCGAGCACGAGGCCGGCCGCGCGGGTGAGGCGGCCGCACGGGCGCAGCGGCAGCGCGTGGTGGCTGCGCGCCGCCAGGCCGTTCAGGTGGGTGCGCCAGTGCGCGAGGTGCGGGTTGTGCGGCGCGCGCGGTGCGGCGTCGGCGGCCGCCGAGGCCGGCGCGGGGTCGCGCGGCGTGTCCGGGCCGAACGACGCGAGCGCGAGTTCGCGCTCGAGCGGCGTCATGCCGTCATGCGCGAACGATTCGGGCGTGGGCGTCACCATGCGCTGACCTTGCCGATCGCGGCGGCGACGCGCTGCCAGCGGGTCGGCAGCGTCGCGTCGACTTCGCCCGTCGCGGCGTGCGCGCGACAGCCGCCGCGCTCGATCGTCGCATCGGTGCGCACGCTCCAGCCGAGCGCGTCGAGTTCTTCCTGCAGGTATGCCTCGACAACCGGCAGGTCGGCGGGATGCACCGCGAGGTGCGGCGCGCCCGCCAGCGCCGGCTCGGCCGCGAGCACGTCGCGCACCGCGGCGACGAGGGCGGCCGGGTCATGCTTCACGTGCTGGCGCACGACCTGCTGCGCGATGTCGAGCGCGAGTTGCGCGACATCGGACGCGAGATCGTGCTCGGCGGTGGCCAGTGCTTCCCGGAACGACGCGGCGAGCGCCGCAAGCTGCGCGGCCTGCTCGCGCGCCTCGGCCTGGCCGGCCTCGAAACCCTGCTGGTGGCCCTGCTCGTAGCCGGCCTGGTAGCCGTGCGCCTGGCCCTCGACGTGACCGGTCGACAGGCCTTCCGCGTGCGCGGCGTCGCGCACGCGCTGCAATTCCTCGGCGAGCGCGGCCGCCGCCGCGGCTGCGGTGTCGGGCGGCGGCGGGGGAGGCGGCGGGTCGAACGACGCCATCTCCCAGCGCTGGTAGGCGCTGACGTCGCCCACGCGGTCGCTCGCCGGATCAGACATATGCGTCTTCCGCCTTGCCGCCGATCACGATCTGGCCGCCCTCGGCGAGGTTGCGCACGATCTGCAGGATGCGGCGCTGCTGCGTCTCGACTTCGGACACGCGCACCGGGCCGCGTGCGTCGAGATCCTCGGCGAGCAGTTCGGCCGCGCGCTGCGACATGTTCGCCAGGAACTTCTGGCGCAGCGCGGGCGGCGCGCCCTTCAGCGCGATGATCAGCGTTTCCGACTCGACTTCCTTCAGCAGCAGCTGGATCGCGCGGTCCTCGAGGTCGAGCAGGTTCTCGAACACGAACATCTGGTCGATGATCTTCTGCGCGAGGTCCGGATCGTACTGGCGGACGTTCTCGAGCACGCCTTCCTCGTGCACCGACGTCATGAAGTTCAGGATCTCGGCCGCGGTGCCGATGCCGCCCATCGGGCTGCGCTTCAGGTTGTCGCTGCCGGACAGGAGGCCCGACAGCACGTCGTCGAGCTCGCGCAGCGCGGCCGGCTGGATGCCGTCGAGCGTCGCGATCCGCAGCAGCACGTCATTGCGCAGCCGCTCGGTGAAGCACGACGCGATCTCGGACGCCTGGTCGCGGTCGAGATGCACGAGGATCGTCGCGACGATTTGCGGATGCTCGTTCTTGATCAGCTCGGCCACCGCGCTCGAATCCATCCACTTCAGGCCTTCGATGCCGCTCGTGTCGCTGCCCTGCAGGATGCGGTCGATCAGCACGCCGGCCTTGTCCTCGCCGAGCGCCTTCGTCAGCACCGAGCGGATGTAGTCGTTCGAATCGAGCGACAGCGCGGTGTGCTGTTCGGCTTCCTTCGCGAACTCGTTCAGCACGTTCTCGACCTGCTCGCGCGTGACGTTGCGCAGCGCGGCCATCGTGGCGCCGATCTTCTGCACCTCGCGCGGCGCGAGGAATTTGAATACCTGCGCGGCCTCTTCCTCGCCGATCGACATCAGCAGGAGCGCGCTCTTGGTCAAGCCTTCAGCGTTCATCGTTCACCCAGCTCTTCACGACGGTTGCGACGATCTTCGGATCCTGACGGGCGATCGTGCGTGCGTAGTCGAGGTTGCGCTCGTAGCGGTGTTTCTCGTTTTCGAAACCGAGCAGCAGCGCGTCGGCGTCGTCGTTCGCGGCGGCCTTCTCCGGCGCGGGCAGGCCGTCCAGCGCGACCGCGTCTTCCGGCGCCGGCAGCGCGGGCGCGGCCGGCTCGGGCGGCGGGAACGCGCGGCGCATCGCCGGGCGCACCACCGCGAAGTACAGCGCCGCCGCGACCGCCGCGATGCCGAGCCACTTCGCGGCTTCCTTCGCCATGTCGATCATGTCCGGCTGGCGGTACCACGGCAGGTCGGCGTACGGGTCGCCGGCGGTCGAGAACGTGCTGTTGACGACGTTCACCGAGTCGCCGCGCTTCGCGTCGTAGCCCATCGCGTCCTTCACGAGCTGCTCGACCTGCGCGAGCTTCGCGGGCGGCAGCGGCTGCATCGTCACGTGGCCCTTCGAATCGGCGACCGGCTGGTAGTTGACGACGACCGCGACCGACAGCCGCTTCACGTTGCCCATCGGCTGCTCGACGTGGCGGATCGTCTTGTCGAGCTCGTAGTTGGTCGTCGAATCCTTGCGGTCGCTCACCGGCGTCGTCTGCGGGCCGTTCTGGCCGTTGCCCGCGACGATCGGCGCGGAGGCCGGCTGCGGCGGCGTGTTCGACAGCGCGCCCGGCACGCCCGACGCGCCGCTCTGCGCGAGCTCGGTCGCGGTGCTGGTCTGCTGGCTGCGGATCGCGCTCTGCTGCGGCGAGCCGTTCGGGCCGTAGCTTTCCGAGGTCTGCTCGAGCCGCGAGAAGTCGATGTCGGCGCTCACCTGCGAACGCGCGTTGCCGGTGCCGAAGATCGGCGCGAGGATCGCGTCGATGCGCTTCTGCGTGTTGCGCTCGACCTGCTGCACGTACTTGAGCTGGCTCGCGTCGAGGCCGCTCGCCGACGCCGGCTGCGTCAGCAGGTTGCCGTCCTGGTCGACGATCGTGACGTTCTTCGCGGGCATGTCGGGCACGCCCGACGACACCATCCGCGTGATCGCCAGCACCTGGCCCTCGTCGAGCACGCGGCCCGGATAGAGGTCGACGAACACGGACGCGCTCGGCGCCTCCTTGTCGCGCACGAACACCGACGGCTTCGGGATCGCGAGATGCACGCGCGCGGCGCGCACCGCGTTGATCGATTCGATCGTGCGCTGCAGCTCGCCTTCAAGCGCACGCTGGTAGTTGATCTGCTCGGCGAACTGGCTGATGCCGAATTTCTGGTTGTCCATCAGCTCGAAGCCGACCGAGCCGCCCTTCGGCAGCCCGAGCGCCGCGAGCTTCAGGCGCGTTTCGTGGACCTGGTTGGCCGGCACGAGGATCGCGCCGCCGGCGTCGGCGAACTTGTATGGAACGTTTGCCTGCTGGAGCGCAGCAATGATCGCACCGCCGTCGCGGTCCGACAGGTTGCTGTACAGCACGCGGTAGTCGGGCGCGCGGCTCCACAGCACGAGGGCGACGAGCACGGCGACCGCGAAGGCGGCGGCGATGATGAACGGCAGCTTCGGGTTGCCGCGCATCCGCGCGATGCCCGGAATCCGTTCAGCGAAGCCGCCGAGCCCGAAGTCCACGCCTGCGCCGCCAGCCCCCGGCAGCGCCGCGGCCGCGGCGGCGCCGGGCGCCGGGCTGGCAAGGCCAGTGCGGGCGTCGGGATTGATCAGCGAATTGGCCTGCGAATCCATGCGTCGAGGTTCTCCGGAGCGGGACGACTGAGCCGCTCGGACGAGCGGGCGGACAATGACACGATGCGATTATCGTGATGCCGGCCCCGATCCGATCGCCCGAAAAGAGCCGGGTTTCCCCCGTACTTTCGCGGCTTTGCCGGACGGTGCGCTGCTATGCTTTTTCGCGATCCGGTATGGCGGGCGCGCGCGGGTCGCGCCGACGGCCCGCCCGGCCCGGCCCGAACGGGCCCTCTTTTTTGATGGTGAGACAGCATGACGGCGAACGTCGGCGGAATCGGTTCGGTATTGCAACAGATGCAGGCGATGGCGGCGCAGGCGGCGAACGGCACGGCCAGCCCGACCGCGGCGGTCGCCGGGTCCGGCGCGGCGACCGCCGGAACCTTCGCGAGCGCGATGAAGGCGTCGCTCGACAAGATCAGCGGCGATCAGCAGCACGCGCTCGGCGAGGCGCACGCGTTCGAGGTCGGCGCGCCGAACATCTCGCTGAACGACGTGATGGTCGACATGCAGAAGGCGAACATCGGCTTCCAGTTCGGGCTGCAGGTCCGCAACAAGCTCGTGACCGCGTACAACGAAGTCATGCAGATGCCGGTCTGACGGGCCGGCCACCCGGCGGCCGGCGCTCCGGCGGCCGGCGATCCCGGAGGGCGGCCATCCGGCGGCCCTCGGTTCTGCCTAAAGCTTTTAACTTCCTTTCCGATAACTCCGGGAGTCAGCCGCGCTGCGGGCGCAGGCTATCCAGATCCAACGCATCAACAAGGAGAAGCGCATGTTTTCCCCAGGACACGCTGGAGCCAATGCGTACGCGCGCGTCGGCGTCGAGACGGGGGTGATGGGCGCGTCCCCGCATCGCCTGATCGCGATGCTCTACCAGGGCGCGCGGAAGGCCATCGCGCTCGCGCGCATGCATCTGCAGCAGGGCAACATCCCGGCGCGCGGCGAGGCGATCGGCAAGGCGATCAGCATCGTCGAGAGCGGCCTGCAGACGTCGCTGAACCGCGAAGCGGGCGGCGAGATCGCGGCGCGCCTCGATGCGCTGTACACCTACATCGGCAAGCGCCTGCTCCAGGCGAACGCGCAGGGCAGCGAGGCCATGCTGGTCGAGGTCGACGGGCTGCTCGCGACGCTCGAGGAAGCGTGGATCGGCATCGGCCCGGAAGTCGCGCGGATGGCCGCACAACAGGCCGCGGACCAGCAAAGATGAACCGGAAGGACGAGTACTTCGCGCGCTACGAGGCGATCGCGGCCGTGTCCGGCCGGATGCTGCACGCTGCGCGCGACGCCGACTGGAACGCGCTGTCGGGGCTGCAGGAGGAATACCTGCGGCTCGTCGACGGGCTGAAGGAGGCCGGGCAGGGCATCGCGCTCGGCGAGGACGAACTCGCCCGCAAGCTCGACCTGATTCGCCGCATTCTGGCCGACGACGCCGCGATCCGCGATCTCGCGAGCCCGGAGATCGCACGGCTGTCCGCGCTGTTCGAGACGCAGCGCTCGACCAAAGTGCTGACCGACCTGTACCGCGCGCGGGGCTGACGGCGCGGATCGCGCGCGCCCGGCGCCGCCGGTTTGCGCGTTTTCCGCATTCGCATCGATGTTGCATAGGTGAGCAGGTTCCGATCATGACCGGTATCGACACCGTAGCCGCCGCGTTGCTGGCCAGTCGCCTCGACAGCCTGCTGACCGGCGTCGTGTCGCCGCCGTCCGGCGGCGGGGCGGCCGCGCAGGTCGGCGCGCAGGCCGCCGGCGCTTCCCTGGCGGCTCAGGTGCCGGCGCCGCCCGCGGCGTCGATCCCGCCAGCGTCTGCGCAGACGGCGCTGTCCGAAGTCGGGCTCGTGCTCGACGCGATCTCCCGTTTCGGCGGCGACGCGACGCCGGCAGTCGTCGGCCAGGCGCCGCTGCTGGCCGATCCGACCATGCTGCTGGCCGATCCGGCCGCGCAGGCGCCGGGCGGCGCGCGCGCGGCCGCGCCGCAGGACGCGGCGCGCCAGGCGGCGTTCCCGTCCGGCCAGGCCGCATCGGCCGCGCAGGCGGCGCACGACGCGTCGGCCACGCCGCCGGTCGTGGCGCTGCGCGCCGCGCTCGCGCAGGCCGTGAGCGAAAGCGGCCTGTTCTACGAATCCCATCTCGCACAATGGCTGGCCGGACAGCGGCCGCTCGCGGCGCTCGCGCGCGAGCCGCAGGCGCGCCTGCTCGCGCCCGCCGACGCGCATCCGCCGGCGGCCGACAGGGCGCTCGACGACCTGCTCGACGCGCGCCTGCCGCTGCCGTCGCCCGCGCCTCGCGCGGCGGCCCAGCAGGCGCCGGGGCAGGGCGCGCCGGCCGGGGTGCCGCCGCGCCCAACCGCGCATGACTTCCTCGGGCCCGACACGGCGCAGGCTCGCCTCGCCGCCGACGCGCGCCCCGAAGCCGCCGAGTCCCGCTGGCCCCCCGCGCGCGCCGCGCTGGCCGACGCGGCATCGTCCGACGCGCAGGGCGCGGCGCCCGCGACCGTGCATCCGGCCGCCGTGCCGCTCGTGCGCCAGCAGCTCGACGTGCTTGCGACCGACCAGTTCCGCTGGATCGGCGAAGCGTGGCCGGGCGCGCGGCTCGACTGGACGATCGAGCCCGACGACTCGGGCGGGCACGCGGCGCGCGGCGACGACGCCGGCGACGGCATCGCGTGGCGCACGCGGCTCACGCTCACGCTGCCGTCGCTCGGCATGGTCGATGCGGAACTGGTGCTGAACGGCGAGCAGCTCGTCGCACGGCTGCGCGCGAACGAGGCCGGCGCCGGCCGGCTCGCGCGGCACGAGGGCGCGCTGCGGCAGCGGCTGGAGGCGTCGGGGCTGCAGGTCGGCGGGCTGTCGATCCGCGCGGTCGACGGCGCACCGGACGGCTTCGACGCGATCGCCGCGAAGGCGGCCGCGGCGGCCTATGCGCGCGGCGGCGGCAGCGGCGACGACGGAGGCGCGCGATGAGCGGGTCGTCCCGCAAGCGCGCGGCCGCGCTCGTCTACGACGCGAAGGGCGGCGACGCCGCGCCGCGCGTGATCGCGAAGGGCTACGGGGCGGTCGCCGAGATGATCGTCGCCCGCGCCCGCGATGCGGGGCTCTACGTGCACACCGCGCCGGAGATGGTGTCGCTGCTGATGCAGGTCGATCTCGACGACCGGATCCCGCCGCAGCTGTATCAGGCGGTCGCTGACCTGCTCGCGTGGCTGTACGCGCTCGAGCGCGCCGACGCAGCGGAAGGCGGCACGCCGCCGGACTTTCCGCTGCCGCGGCTGCGCTGACGCGGCCGGACCTGCGCGGGCCCGCCGATTGAGCCCGGCTGCAATTTATGTAATGATATCCATTCTCATTTTCATGCCTCGCGGGCGGCGCGCTTGACCGGCGCGCCGCCCGTCGTTTTGAACGAATGGAATTCCCTGCGTGAACGCGCCCGAAACGATCGATACGCCCCAGGCGGGTATGCCCCGAGCGGGCGTCAACGTGCTGCCCCATCCTGCGGCGGCGCGCCCGCTGACCGGCGACGAGCTCGCCGCGCGCCGCCAGCGTTCGCGCCGCGCGACCTTCATCAAGTGGCTGCGCAAGGTGCACGGCTGGGTCGGCCTGTGGGGCGCGGTGCTGGGGCTGCTGTTCGGCGTGACGGGCATCGTGCTCAATCACCGCGCGCCGCCGCTGAAGATCCCGACCGGCGAGCCGCAGGTCGAGGAGATGCAGCTCGCGCTGCCGAACCCGGCGCCCGCGACGCCCGCCGCGATGACGAAGTGGCTGGCGCGCGAGCTGCGCTTCGACGGCCGCCCGGGCCGGGTGCGCAAGGACCCGGCGCAGCCCGTCGCATGGGGCGACCGGCGCGTGATGCAGCCCGAGCACTGGCAGTTCGGGCTGTTCGGGCCGCACCAGAACCTGCAGGCCGAATACTGGGTCGGCAACGGCTACGTCTCGGTGAAGCGCACGGGCAACTCGTTCCTGACGACGCTGAACAACCTGCATCGCGGCGTCGGGATGAACCTCGGCTGGGTGCTGCTGATGGATACGATCGCGGGCTCGCTGATCCTGCTGTCGCTGACCGGCGTGCTGCTGTGGACCGAGCTGAACAAACGCCGCACGGTCGGCGTCGTGCTGGTGGCCGGCTCGGTCGCGGCGGCGCTCGCCGCGGGGCTCGTCTAGCGGCCGCCGCAGGGCCGCGGCTCAGATGCCGCAGGCCTCGCCGCCGCGCGCCGCGATCTCGCGCGCGGCCTTCGCGCCTTCGACCTGCAGGATCGTCGGCAGCGACACATGGTTCTTCGCGGCCGTGATCTCGGCGAGGATCGAGATCGCGATTTCCGGCGGCGTCCGGCTGCCGATGTAGATGCCGGCCGGCCCGTGCAGCCGCGCCAGTTCCGTATCGCTCAGGTCGAATTCGCGCAGCCGCTCGCGCCGCGCCGCGTTGTTGCGCCGCGAGCCGAGCGCGCCGACGTAGAACGCGGGCGTCTTCAGCGCCTCCATCAGCGCGAGATCGTCGAGCTTCGGATCGTGCGTGAGCGCGATCACCGCCGAGCGCGCGTCGAGCTGCATCTCGAGCACGGTGTCGTCGGGCATCGTGTGCACGACGCGGGTGCCCGGCACGTCCCAGGCGTCCGTGTATTCGTCGCGCGGATCGCACACCGTCACCTGGTAGTCGAGCCCGACCGCGATCTGGCACAGATAACGCGACAGCTGTCCTGCGCCGATCACGAGCATCCGGTAGCGCGGGCCGTGGATCGTCACGAGCCGTTCGCCGTCGAACGCGACGCCGTCGGTCGCCTGCGCGGGCGACAGCGACGCGCGGCCCGTCGCGAGCGTCATCGTGCGGGTGACGAGGCGGCCCGCCTCGACCGCCGCGCACAGCGCGGCAATCCCGCTGTCGCGCGTCAGCGGCTCCAGCACGAGCTGGATCGTGCCGCCGCACGGCAGCCCGAAGCGGTGCGCCTCCTCGGCCGTCACGCCGTACTTCACCGCTTCCGGCCGCGCGTCGGCCGCGATGCCGCTCGCATGCACGCGGGCGATCAGGTCGTCCTCGATGCAGCCGCCCGACACCGAGCCGACGACGAGCCCGTCGTCGCGCACCGCGAGCATCGCGCCTTCGGGGCGCGGCGACGAGCCCCACGTCTTCACGACCGTCACGAGCAGCACGCGGCGGCCTTCTTCGATCCAGCGCGCGCTGGTTTTCAATACATCGAGATCGACGCTTTCCATCATCCGTTTCCTGTTGCTGGACGGTCCCGCCGGTGCGGGCCGCCGTTCGATGGCGGGATTATGAACCGCGCGGCGAGCGCGTGCAGGCGCCACGCGGCTCGGCCGGGCGAATCCGGAGGAATGGGCAAAACTTCACGACGATCGGATAGAAATCGAGCGCGGGAACGACGCGGCGGGGTGTGATGTGCCGCGGGCGCGGCAGCGGATTGCGGCGGGGAAGGGAGAGCCGCGCGCAGGGCCGGCATCCGGCTCTGGGGGGCGTCGCACCGATGCGCGCGGCGGGCGCGCGCATCGGCGGCGTTCAGTGCACTTCGTGACCGTGTCCGAGCTTCGAATGACGGCGCGAATACGCGAAGTAGATCACGAGGCCGATCACGAGCCACACGCCGAACGCGATCCACGTGACAGGCTCCAGGTTCAGCATCAGGAACAGGCACGACGCGACCGCGAGGATCGGCACGACCGGCACGCCGGGGCAGCGGAACGCGCGCGGCAGCTCCGGATGGGTGCGGCGCAGCACCAGCACCGCGACCGACACCATCGAGAACGCGGCGAGCGTGCCGATGTTGATCAGCTCGGCGAGCACGTTGAGCGGCACCAGCGCGGCGATCAGCCCGAAGAACAGGCCGACGAGCCAGGTCGTCAGGAACGGCGTCGCGAAGCGCGGATGCACGCGCGACAGCATCGCCGGCAGCAGGCCGTCGCGCGACATCGCGAAGATGATGCGGGTCTGGCCGTAGCTCATCACAAGGATCACGGTCAGCATGCCGAGCACGGCGCCGAGATCGATGAAGCCCGCGACCCACTTCTGGCCGGCGACCTGCAGCGCGTACGAGATCGGGTGCGAGATGCTCGCGTACTGCGCGGACGGCACGATGCCGGTGGCGACCGCCGCGACCGAAACATACAGGATCGCGCAGACGGCGAGCGACGCGATGATGCCGATCGGCAGGTCGCGCTTCGGGTTCTTCACTTCCTCGGCCGCCGACGACACCGCGTCGAAGCCGATGAACGCGAAGAACATCACGGCAGCCGCGCCGAACACGCCGTTCCAGCCGTGCGGCATGAACGGCTGCCAGTTCGCCGGCGTCACGTGGAAGATGCCGACCGCGATCACGAGCAGCACCACCGACACCTTGATGAACACCATGACGTTGTTGATGCGGGTCGATTCGCGGATGCCGATCGACAGCAGCGTCGTGATCACGAGCATCACGAGGAACGCCGGCAGGTTGAACCACGTGGCCACGCCGGGCACCGCGCCGGGCGCGGCGGTCAGGACGGTCGGCAGCGTGACGCCGAAGCCCTGCAGCAGCGACTGCAGGTAGCCGGACCAGCCGACCGACACGGCGGACGCGGCGAGCCCGTATTCGAGCATCAGGTCCCAGCCGATGATCCACGCGACCAGCTCGCCGAGCGTCGCATACGAATACGTGTAGATCGAGCCGGCGACCGGAATCGTCGACGCGAACTCGGCGTACGACAGCGCCGCGAGGCCGCACGCGATCGCGGCGATCACGAACGACAGCATCAGCGCGGGGCCGGCCTGCACGGCGCCGGTGCCGGTCAGCACGAAGATGCCGGTGCCGATGATCGCGCCGATGCCGAGGAAGGTGAGGTCGATCGCGCCGAGCGCTTTCTTGAGCCCGGCGGCGTGCGCGCCGGCGATCATGCGATCGACGTTTTTCTTGCGGAAGAGAGACATTGCGGATGAGATCGCCGGCCCGCGCAAACGCGGGGGCGCTGAGTGAGTGAAAAACCGGGTATTTTAGCCGATTTGGCCGGGACGACCCGCCGCAGCGCAGCATCGCGCGGCGGAATCGCCCGCTAAAACAAGCGCTTGCACGCGGGGCGCGCGGGCGTCAGGCGCCGGAGGCGGGCGCCATGTCGACGAGCTGGTTGCTCATCACGTAGAAGGTCAGTTCCGCGTTGTTCGACAGCCGCATCTTCTCGAGCAGCCGCGTGCGGTAGACGCTCACCGTCTTCACCGACAGCGACAGCGTGTGGGCGATGTCGGTGAGCCGTTTGCCGGACGCGAGCATGCACAGCGTCTGGTACTCGCGGTCCGACAGCTTCTCGTGCGGCAGCGGCTCGTTCTCGAACGACACGTATTCGGCGAGCGCCTCGGCCATCGCCGGGCTCACGTACTTGCGGCCCGCGGCGACCTGCTGGATCGCGGAGATCATCTGCGCGGCGTTGACCGTCTTCGACAGGTAGCCGGCCGCGCCGGCCTTCAGCGCGCGCACCGCGTACTGGTCCTCGCGGTACATCGAGAACATCAGCACCGGCGTGCGCGGCAGCTTGCGCTTCACGCGCTTGAGCACCTCGATGCCGTTCATGTCGGTGAGCGAGATGTCGAGCAGGATCACGTCGAATTCGCGCTTGTCGACGGCCGCCATCGCTTCGCCGCCGGTTTCCGCCTCGGTGACTTCGCGGGCCACGCCGCGGTCGACCAGCAGGTGCCGGATGCCTTGCCGGACGATCGCGTGGTCGTCGACGAGCAGGATGTTCAGACTCATGGCGCCCTCACGAAATCGAGGCAGCGCGGCGCGCCGTTGCCGGCGCCGCGAGCAGCGCGTCCCACGCGAACCGCGCGGCGAGCCGGGTGCCGCGGCCGGCGGCCGGCGAGGCCAGCTCGAAGCCGCCGCCAAATGCCTCGCAGCGGGCGCGCATGCCGGCGAGGCCGTAGCCGTGGCGGTGCGCACGCGAGAAACCGGTCCCATCGTCGGCGACGATCAGCGACAGGTGCGTGCCGTCCGCTTCGACTCGCACGTCGACCGACGTCGCGCGCGCATGCTTCGTGACGTTCGACAGCGCTTCCTGCGCGACGCGGAAGATTGCCAGCGCGCCCGGGCCGGCGAGCTGCGGCAGGCGCGCGTCGGCGGCGCACACGAAGCTCGTGCGCAGGCCGGTGTGTTCCGCATGGCCGTCGATCCAGGCCGACAGCGCGCGCACGAGCCCCCCGTCGAGCGCCGGCGTGTCCTGTGCGTCGATCAGCCGGCGATTTGCGTCCGTCGCGGCGTCGAGCGCACGCTGCGCGAGCTCGAGCGCGCGACGGCAGCCTTCGGGCGCGTCGGCGGGCAGCCAGGTGTCGATGTTCGCGAGCGCGAAGCGCGCGGCGGTGAGTTCGGCGCCGAGCCCGTCGTGCAGCTCGCCGGCCAGATGGCGGCGGGCCGCTTCGTCGGCGGCGAACAATGCGGCGGACAGTTCGGTGATCCGCGCAGCGAGCGCATCGCGGCTGGCGGCGGTCGTGTAGGGCGACGGGGCGTGGGCGCTCTCGGGCGCGTTAAGCGACGTATCCATGACTCTCCCTGCTGTCAGAAGGCGATTCAGACACCGGTCGGCGGCGTGTGCCGGAAGCCGCCGAAAAGGCAGCTGCCGGACGGAAAATGTCGCCTGTCAGGGTAACAAAATTTACATCTTGTAACACCTTGATCCGACCCTTCAATGCGCATCCGAATTGCAACCGCGCGCCGCGCATAGTATCTCAAAACTTCGTCGGAAGGCATGACGGACGGGACATTTCAGGGTAAATGTGAACAAACCTGATGAAACTGTTGTAGGAAAAACACTGACACACGATCCGCCGCAAGCGCCGCGTCCAAATGTAACTATTTGAGATAGATGGTCGTCGATTGTTACGAATTCGCCAAGCGCGGACGAAAAAAAACCGGAGCGAAAGCTCCGGTCTTTGATGGTGCGCAAGTTTCGGGGGTAGATCAGTCGACGAACGCGCGCTCGATCACGTAGTGGCCCGGCGCGCTGTTCTTGCCTTCGACGAGGCCGGCCTGCTTCAGCAGGTCGGTCGTGTCCTTCAGCATCGCGGTGCTGCCGCACAGCATCACGCGGTCGTGTTCCGGCGAGAACGGCGGGACGTCGAGGTCGGTGAACAGCTTGCCCGTCGAGATCAGGTCGGTGATCCGGCCTTCGTTCTCGAATTCCTCGCGGGTGACCGTCGGGTAGTAGACGAGCTTTTCCTTGATGATGTCGCCCAGGTACTCGTGGCCCGGCAGGTCGTGCTTGATGTAGTCCATGTACGCGAGCTCGCCCTTCAGGCGGCACGTGTGCGTCAGGATGACCTTGTCGAAGCGTTCGTAGATGTCCGGATCGCGGATGATCGACATGAACGGCGCGAGGCCCGTGCCGGTCGACAGCATCCACAGCGTCTTGCCGGGCAGCAGGTTGTCGGCGACGAGCGTGCCGGTCGGCTTCTTGCCGATCAGCACCGTGTCGCCCACCTTCAGGTGCTGCAGGCGCGACGTCAGCGGGCCGTTCTGGACCTTGATGCTGAAGAACTCGAGGTGCTCCTCGTAGTTCGGGCTGACGATGCTGTAGGCGCGCGCGAGCGGCTTGCCGTCGACCTCGAGGCCGACCATCGTGAATTCGCCGTTGTTGAAGCGCAGGCTCGCCTCACGGGTGCAGGTGAAGCTGAAAAGCGTATCGGTCCAGTGGTGGACGGATTGGACGGTGGCGGTGTCGTATTTGCTCATGACTGTAAAAACTGACGCGCGTAGCTAACGCGTGCAATGGGCGAAAAACGAGGGCGTCGACCCGATCCGGGGATCGGCCGGCCGGCGCGCCGAACACGCGCCTTCTCGATGACAGACGTTTGAAGAACTATTTATTTTACCTTGACTGCGCCAATCGCGCGCTTGCCCCCGGCGGATGCGCGGATTTGGCGCAACGTTGCCTTTCGATATGCTTTCATCGCTCGGCGGCGAGCTTCGCGCCGAGGCCGACGAGCGCGGCGCCGCACAGCGCGTCGAGCGGGCGGCGCACGCGCCGGTAGCCGCGCTGCGCGCGGGGGCTCGCGAACAGGTACGCGACGCTGCAGTACCAGCCGACCGACATCGTGCCGATCGTCAGCAGCGCCGCGCCGTCGAACCACAGCGGCACGTGCGCGGGCAGCATCGCCGCGAACACGCTGGTCCAGAACGCGCACGACTTCGGGTTCGTCAGGCACGTGACGAGGCCGGTGCGATATGCACGCAGATGGGCGCGCGCATCCGGCGGCGGCAGCGTCGCGGAGGCGGCTGTCGCAGCGTCCGGGGCCGGATCGCGCCGCGTGCTCGCGCGCAGCAGCTTGAAGCCGAAATAGACGAGGTACACGGCGCCGCCGATCCGGATCGTGTCGTACAGCCACTCGACCTGGTGCAGCACGGCCGCGAGGCCGAGCATCGCGAGCGTCGCCCAGGTCACCGACGCGGTGCCGACGCCGAGCGCCGACACGGCGCCGAGACTGCGCCGGCCCGACATCGACAGCTGCGAGATCATGAAGATGTTCGGGCCCGGCGTGACGAGCGCGACGAGGTAGACGGCGGCGATTTGCAGCAGGATCGGCAGGTAGGTCATGGCGGCGCGGGCTTGGGCACGGAGACGAGCCGCTACTGTAGCGCGGGCGCCGCCGCGTCGGTCAGGTCTGCGGCGGATCGAGGCGCAGGCGGGCGATGTACGGCAGGTGGTCGGACAGCCACGCGGTCTCGCCGGACGGCGCGTTCCATTCGAGCGGCGTCATCCCGCGCACGAACATCTTGTCGAGCGCGAGCGCCGGCGAAAACGCCGGGAACGTGCGTCCCGACTCGCCGAGCAGCGTCGCGACCTCGGTCAGGCCGATCTCGCCGAACAGCGGGATCGAATCGTTGCGCCAGTCGTTGAAGTCCCCCGCCAGCACGAGCGGGCCGTCCTTCGCGTGGCGCATGATCCAGTGCGCGATCCAGTGCATCTGGCGCAGCCGCGCGGCGCGCGTGAGCGCGAGATGCGCGCACAGCAGCGTGACGGGGCGCGCGCCGGCGAGCGTCGCGCGCGCGACCAGCAGGCCGCGCCGCTCGAAGCGGTGCGCGGAGATGTCCCAGCGTCCGCCGAGGTCGAGCGGATGCGGCGACAGGATCGCGTTGCCGTGCCGCCACGACGGCTTGAACACGTTCGGGCCGAGCGCGATCTGCCAGTCGAGCGCATGCGCGATCTCGGTGGCCTGGCAATGCCAGACGTCGTCGTACGCATCGTTCATCGGCGCGCCGAAGCCGGGCGCGAGCACGGGCCGCGGCAGCCGCCGCGCCATGGCTTCCTGCAGGAAATACACGTCGGCGTGCGTCGACTGCATCCAGTCGCGCATCGCATTCCACGCGGTGAAGCCGAGCGGCGAGCGGCCCTTGTGCAGGTTCCAGCTCACCGCGGTGAGTTCGTCGGGTGCGGCGTGCGGCTCGGCGAACGGGACGGACAGGGCATCGGGCGCGTGCATGTCGGCTCAGTCCTTGCTGACGTGCGCGCGCACGCGGTACACGAGCTGCGGACGCTGCTCGACGAGCGTCCAGTCGGTCCAGTTGTCGCCGCCGACCGACAGCCCCGGATGGCTCGCGACGATTTGCCGCGGCGAGCTCGGCAGGCATGGGTCGCTCGGCTTTGCGCCCGGGTCGTCGAGCGTTTCCTGCACGTCGAGCGCGAGCGAGATCGCATTCGTGTCGAGCGCGAGCGGCGCGACGGTGACGGAGCGCGAGCGCTCGGTCGGCACGACGCGCGCCTTGTCGCCGCAGCCGACGGGCACGGCGGACGGATAACGATGGGTGTCGGTGCGGGTCTGACCCACGGTGGTCTTCTGCTGGAACGTGTCGATCGTCTGACCGTCGCGCACCACCTGGATCTCCCATGCGACGACGGCGGGCGCGGGGCTCTGCGCATGGGCGGCGAGCGCGGCGCTCGCCAGCAGGACGGCCAGGCCGTGTTTCAGCATGAAGCCTCTCCGGAATCGCGGTGTAGCGGGAAACGGACGCACATCTTACGCCCGATCGGCATCGACGGCGATGCGACCGGATGTGGCGCGACGCGTGTGTCGTGCGATGCGGTCCTGCTTGAAAGGTAAGTGCGCATTGCGCGTTTTCAAGCAAAAAACGCGTGGAGTTCGCGACCGGCGCGCGCACCGAAGAAGCGGAAGTTGCGCGCCCGCCCGCTGTTAGCAGCACACGCGCGCGGCTGCTTGCTTGCACCGGGATGCTGGACCGCTACACTGAAATCGAAGGGGTCTGATGGGGCGGCAAGCAAGCGGGTGCGAGGTTGGTATGACGACGGCGATGGTGAAACAGGAACTGGCGGTGGCGTCCTTCAGCACGGTGTACGACCTCGAGCAGGTCGAGACGGCGCTGAACGACCTGAACGACGGCGCGAGCGACGCACTGCGCGCCACCTACGAGAGGATGCTCAAGACCGGCAACCTGCGCTTTTGCGTGAAGCCGAACCGCATGCCGTCGTTCGACGCGCTGGGCGAGGCGCTGCCCAATTTCACGGAGCCGCTCGGCGACGTTCGCAAGCAGGTCGCGCTGTGCCTCGAAACGGACGACCGGCTCGAACTGATGCCGATCCTGCTGCTCGGCCCGCCGGGCATCGGCAAGACGTATTTCGCGAAGGCGCTCGCGCAGTTGCTCGGCACGTCGTATCACTACGTGCCGATGAGTTCGCTGACGGCGGGCTGGATCCTGTCGGGCGCGTCGTCGCAGTGGAAGAACGCGAAGCCGGGCAGGGTGTTCGATGCGCTCGTCAACGGCAGCTACGCGAACCCGGTGATCGCGGTCGACGAGATCGACAAGGCGGGCAGCGACGCGCAATACGATCCGCTCGGCGCGCTGTATGCGCTGCTCGAGCATGACACCGCGCGCGCGTTCGTCGACGAATTCGCCGAGGTGCCGATCGATGCGGGCAACGTGATCTGGGTCGCGACCGCGAACGATGCGCAGGCGATTCCGGAGCCGCTGTTGAACCGGATGAACGTGTACGAGATCGCGCCGCCCGACGCGGCCGGCGCGCGCCGCATCGCGCAGACGATTTACGACGAGATCCGCTCGTCGCACGCATGGGGCCGGCGGTTTCCGGACACGCTCGGAGACGACGCGCTCGACGTGCTCGCCGCGACGCCGCCGCGCACGATGCGGCGTGCGTTGCTGCACGCGTTCGGCGCCGCGCGCCTCGACGGGCGCGATGCGATCGAGGCGCGCGACATCCGCGCGGACGAAGGCGCGACGAAGCGCCGCCCGATCGGGTTCTGACAATCGGGATACAGGGAGAGACGTTGTTGTCGGCGACGCGGGATCGGCGAGATACATCCGGCTACACATGTGTCCTGCATGCGTACGGGCCGGGACGTACAATCGTCTTCTCTCCCTCGACGCGATAACGACGCGAAAAGCCATGGAGCAGACGGACTGTGTGGTGATCGGCGCGGGCGTCGTCGGGCTCGCGATCGCCCGCGAGCTCGCCGCGCGCGGCCGCGAGACGCTGGTGCTCGAGGCGGCCGATGCGATCGGCACCGGCACGAGCGCGCGCAACAGCGAGGTGATTCACGCGGGCCTCTACTATCCGCGCGGCTCGCTGAAGGCGATGGCGTGCGTGCACGGCCGCGACCTGCTGTACGAATTCTGCGAAACCCATCACGTCTCGCATCGCCGCGTCGGCAAGCTGCTCGTCGCGACGTCCGCCGCGCAGGTGAAACAGCTGAAGGCGATCGCCGCGCGCGCCGAGGAGAACGGCGTGCTCGACCTGATGCCGCTCACGCGCAGCGAGGCGCAGACGCTCGAGCCCGCGCTCGAATGCGTCGAGGCGCTGTTCTCGCCGAGCACGGGCATCGTCGACAGCCATCAGCTGATGCTTGCGCTGCTCGGCGACGCCGAACGCAACGGCGCCGTGTGCGCGCTGAAGTCGCCGGTCGAATCGATCGACGTGCTGCGCGGCGCGCGCTTCGTCGTGCGCACCGGCGGCGACACGCCGGCCGAGATCGAGGCGGCGTGCGTGATCAACAGCGCGGGGCTCGGCGCGCAGGCGCTCGCGCGCCGCACGCGCGGACTCGATCCGCGCTGGGTGCCGCCGCTCTATCTCGCGCGCGGCAACTACTTCAGCCTGTCCGGGCGCGCGCCGTTCTCGCATTTGATCTACCCGGTGCCCGACCGCGCCGGGCTCGGCATCCACCTGACGCTGGACCTCGCCGGGCAGGCGCGCTTCGGGCCGGACGTCGAGTGGATCGACACGCTGCGCTACGACGTCGATCCGGCGCGCGCGGAGGCGTTCTACGCACCGATTCGCGCGTACTGGCCGGCGTTGCCCGACGATGCGCTGCAGCCGGCCTATGCGGGCGTCCGCCCGAAGATCGCAGGGCCGGGCGAAGCGCCCGCCGACTTCATCGTGCAGGGCGTGGCGCAGCATGGCGTGCGCGGCCTCGTGAACCTGTTCGGCATCGAGTCGCCGGGGCTGACCGCGGCGCTCGCGCTCGCGCAGCGGGTTGGCGAGATGACGGCGCGCGGATGATTTCGCGCGGCTGATGGCGGCGGTGTGGCGGCCGTGTGGAGCGACTTTGCGAAATTTCTTATCTCCGGCATTTCGGGCCGCACATTCGTGTGCGCGAGCGTTATGCTGTTGAACGGCTGTCGCTAGAGCAGCTTTCAAATCGATAACATTGGAGCGAGTCCCCATGAAAACTTCCCGTCGGAGTTTCCTGATCACGAGCGTCGGCGTCGTCTCGGCCATGGCGCTGTCGCGCGAAGCGCTGGCTGCCGATCTGCCGATGCTGTCCGAGAGCGACCCGACCGCGCAGGCGCTCGGCTACAAGACGGACGCCACGAAGGTCGACAAGGCGAAGTATCCGAAATACGCAGCGGGCCAGGACTGCGCGGCCTGCATGCTGTACCAGGGCAAGAAGGGCTCGGCATCCGGCCCGTGCGGCGCATTCCCCGGCAAGCAGGTGGTGGCCAAGGGCTGGTGCAGCGCGTTCACGAAGATGGCATAACGCCCGCGCGGCATCGTGCGGTGCCGCAATTCCGCGCGATCCGGGACACGCCCGCCATCGTTCGATGGCGGGCGTTTTTTATTGCTTGAAATCGGTTCCGCGCCTTTCTACACTCGCTGCAAACCGGCGCGTCGCAGCGGCACCCCGCGTCGCACATCCGCACAGAACCATTTCACGAGGGCGAGACACGCATGGCGACGATTGCGGGTTCAACGAAAACGGTCGGGCCCGAGCGTGCGCTGAACCGGCGCGCGGTGGCGGCGGCGGTCATCGGCAACGCGCTCGAGTGGTACGACTTCACGGTCTTCAGCTTCATGGTGGTCGTGATCGCCGACCTGTTCTTTCCGACGACCAGCGAATATTCGTCGCTGCTGCTGGCCACCGCGACGTTCGGCGTCGCGTTCTTCATGCGGCCGATCGGCGGCGTGGTGCTCGGGCTGTATGCCGACCGCGCCGGCCGCAAGGCCGCGCTGTCGCTCGTGATTCTGCTGATGACGGCCGGCATCTTCCTGCTCGCGGTCGCGCCGCCGTATGCGGCGATCGGCGTCGGCGGCCCGCTGCTGATCGTGTTCGGCCGCCTGCTGCAGGGCTTTTCCGCCGGCGGCGAGTTCGGCAGCGCGACCGCGCTGCTGATCGAGGCGGCGCCGTTCTCGAAGCGCGGCTTCTACGGCAGCTGGCAGATGTCGAGCCAGGCCGCGGCGCTCCTGATCGGCGCGCTCGTCGGCGCGGCCGTCACGCGCGGCCTGACGCCGGACGCGCTGCGCGCGTGGGGCTGGCGCGTGCCGTTCATCATCGGGCTCGTGATCGGCCCGATCGGCTTCTACATCCGCCGCCATCTCGCCGATTCGGAAGCGTTCCTGCATGCGCAGCAGAGCGCGCGGCGCGCGACGCTCGGCGAGGTGTTCACGCGCCATTCGCGCGAAGTGCTGTGCGGGCTCGGTGCGGTGATCGCGCTGACGGTGACGATCTACGTGCTGATCATCTATCTGCCGACCTTCGCGGTGAAGCAGCTGAAGCTGCCGTATGCGCAGTCGTTCTACGCGGTGATCGTCGGCAACCTGCTGCTTACCGTGCTGTCGCCGCTCGCGGGCGCGTGGTCGGACCGCATCGGCCGCAAGGGGCTGTCGCTGTGGTCGCTCGTGATCACGTTCGCGCTGATGTATCCGCTGTTCGCATGGCTCGACGCCGCGCCGAGCATCGCGCGGCTGATCGCCGTGCAGGCCGTGCTGTCGGTAGCGCTTGCGGGCTACTACGGCCCGTTCGGTGCGATGATCGCCGAGTTGTTTCCGGCCAACGTGCGCTCGACCGGGCTGTCGATCGCCTACAACATCGCGGTGATGCTGTTCGGCGGCTTCGGGCAGTTCATCGTCACGTGGCTCATCAAGGCCACCGGCTCGCCGCTCGCGCCGACCTGGTACGTGATGGCAGGGCTCGCGCTGTCGATCGTCGCGGTCGCGTTCGTGCCGGCGCGCAGCGCGGATCTGGACGCGCGCCGCTGAGCCGCCGTCCGCCGCAGCGCGGATGCTGTTTAGTTGCCGAAGGAAACACGCGCTGCATCGCCGGAACCGCCGCTCGCGCGTGCCCGTGCCGTTGTCACACGCCGGAAACATCCATGAAAACCCGCACCGGCGCGGCCGGACGAGTTTTTTCTCCAGCTTGTTGCAGAATCGCTAGCTCAAGTAATATCCGCGTACGCCGGCCCCTACTGGAGGGTCGGTTCCGATCTGGAGACCTGGAGGAAACATGGAATATAACCGTCTGTTGCACACCCTGCGTGTTACCGCCATTGCAGGCGTGGCAGCGGCATCGTTCGGCGTCGCGGGCTCTGCATTCGCACAGATCCCGAACAAAACGCTCGTCTACTGCTCAGAAGGCAGCCCGGCGGGCTTCGATTCCGCGCAATACACGACCGGCGTCGATTTCACGGCGTCCACGTTCACCGTCTACAACCGCCTCGTCGAATTCGAGCGCGGCGGCACCAAGGTCGAGCCCGGCCTCGCCGAGAAGTGGGACGTGTCGCCGGATGGCAAGGTCTACACGTTCCACCTGCGCCACGGCATCAAGTTCCACACGACCGACTTCTTCAAGCCGACCCGCGAATTCAACGCGGACGACGTCGTGTTCTCGTTCCAGCGCATGCTCGATCCGAACCAGCCGTTCCGCAAGGCCTACCCGGTGTCGTTCCCGTACTTCACCGACATGGGCCTCGACAAGCTGATCACGAAGGTCGAGAAGGTCGATCCGTACACGGTGAAGTTCACGCTGTCGGAACCGAACGCGCCGTTCATCCAGAACATGGCGATGGAATTCGCGTCGATCCTGTCGTCCGAATACGCGGACCAGCTGATGAAGGCCGGCAAGGCCGCCGACATCAACCAGAAGCCGATCGGCACGGGCCCGTTCATCTTCCGCAGCTATACGAAGGACGCGACGATCCGCTTCGACGGCAATCCTGACTACTGGAAGAAGGGCGAAGTGAAGATCTCGAAGCTGATCTTCTCGATCACGCCCGATCCGGGCGTGCGCGTGCAGAAGATCAAGCGCAACGAGTGCCAGGTGATGACCTATCCGCGTCCGGCCGACATCGCGACGCTGAAGGCCGACGCGGGCGTCGACATGCCGTCGCAGGCGGGCTTCAACCTCGGCTACCTCGCGTACAACGTCGAGCACAAGCCGATGGACAAGCTCGAGGTGCGCGAAGCGCTCGACATGGCGATCAACAAGAAGGCGATCCTCGAATCGGTGTACCAGGGCGCGGGCCAGGCCGCGAGCGCGCCGATGCCGCCGACGCAATGGTCCTATGACAAGAGCCTGAAGATGCCCGCGTACGACACCGCGAAGGCGAAGGCGCTGCTGTCGAAGGCCGGCTTCCCGAACGGCTTCGAGATCACGCTGTGGGCGATGCCGGTGCAGCGCGCGTACAACCCGAACGCACGCCTGATGGCGGAGATGATCCAGGCCGACTGGGCGAAGATCGGCGTGAAGGCGAAGATCGTCACGTACGAGTGGGGCGAGTACATGAAGCGCGCGCACGCCGGCGAGCAGGACACGATGCTGATCGGCTGGACAGGCGACAACGGCGACCCCGACAACTGGCTCGGCACGCTGCTCGGCTGCGAGGCGGTGAAGGGCAACAACTTCTCGAAGTGGTGCTACAAGCCGTTCGACGACCTCGTGCAGAAGGGCCGCTCGACGACGGGCCAGGATGCGCGCACGAAGATCTACACGCAGGCGCAGCAGGTCTTCGCGCAGCAGGTGCCGTTCTCGCCGATCGCGAACTCGACCGTCTACCAGCCGGTGCGCAAGAACATCGTCGACATGCGCATCGAGCCGCTCGGCTACGCACGTTTCGACGGCGTGAGCGTGAAGTAACGCGACGGGCGTAAGCTGTCACGAAGACCGAGACCGGCTTGAACTCATCCGGCGGCGTGGGGCCACGAGCTCCTCGTCGCCGGTCGCACATTTCCCACAAGAAAATACGAGACGCATCATGCTCCGATTCGTATTGCGCCGCGTGGGCATGGTGATCCCGACCTTCATCGGCATCACCATCCTCGCGTTCGCGCTGATTCACCTGATACCGGGCGACCCCATCGAAGTGATGATGGGCGAGCGCGGCGTCGATCCCGCGATGCACGCAGAGGCGATGAAACGCCTCGGGCTCGACCAGCCGCTGCCCGTGCAGTATGTCCACTACATCGGCCGCGCGCTGTCGGGCGACCTCGGCACGTCGATCATCACCAACACGAGCGTCGCGGGCGAATTCTTCGCGCGCTTCCCGGCGACCGTCGAGCTGTCGCTGTGCGCGCTCGTCTTCGCGCTCGCCGTCGGCCTGCCGGCCGGCGTCGTCGCGGCGCTGCGGCGCGGCTCGATCGTCGACCACGGCGTGATGGGCACCGCGCTCACCGGCTATTCGATGCCGATCTTCTGGTGGGGGCTGATCCTCATCATGGTGTTTTCGTCGTACCTGGGCTGGACGCCCGTGTCCGGCCGCATCGCGGTCGAATATGAAATTCCGCACGTGACGGGCTTCATGCTGATCGACGCGCTGCTCGCGCCGGACGAAGGCTCGTTCAAGTCGGCGGTCAGCCACCTGATCCTGCCGGCGATCGTGCTCGGCACGATTCCGCTCGCGGTGATCGCGCGGATGACCCGTTCGTCGATGCTCGAAGTGCTGCGCGAGGACTACATCCGCACCGCGCGCGCGAAGGGGCTGTCGCCGGCGCGCGTCGTCGTCGTGCATGCGCTGCGCAACGCGCTGATCCCGGTCGTCACCGTGATCGGCCTGCAGATCGGCACGCTGCTCGCCGGCGCGGTGCTGACCGAGACGCTGTTTTCGTGGCCGGGCGTCGGCAAGTGGCTGATCGACGCGATCGGCCGCCGCGACTATCCGGTCGTGCAAGGCGGCATCCTGCTGATCGCGACCCTCGTGATCGTCGTGAACCTGGTCGTCGACCTGCTGTACGGCGTGCTGAACCCGCGCATCCGCCATACGAGGTAATCCATGAGCAACCTGCAAAACACCCTGCCGCGCGAAACCGCGCCGGTCGGCGGACGCATGCTCGCGCTGCGCGAGTTCTGGAGCAACTTCTCGCGCAACCGCGGCGCGGTCGGCGCGGGCATCGTCGTGCTCGTGCTGATCGTGGCCGCCGTGTTCGCGCCGCTGCTCGCGCCGCACAGCCCGGTCGAGCAATACCGCGACTACGTGAAGATCCCGCCCGCGTGGCTCGACGGCGGCAACTGGAAGTTCGTCCTCGGCACCGACGAAGCCGGCCGCGACATCCTGTCCCGGCTGATGTACGGCGCGCGGATGTCGTTCTGGATCGGCTTCGTGTCGGTCGTGCTCGCGCTGATCCCGGGCATCGTGCTCGGGCTCGTCGCCGCGTTCTTCCAGAAGTGGGCGGACACGGCCGTGATGCGCGTGATGGACGTGCTGCTCGCGCTGCCGTCGCTGCTGCTCGCGGTCGCGGTCGTCGCGATCATCGGCCCGGGCCTCACCAACACGATGTTCGCGATCGCGATCGTCGCGCTGCCCGCGTACGTGCGCCTGACGCGCGCGTCGGCGCTCGGCGAGCTGCAGAAGGAGTACGTGACGGCGTCGCGCGTGGCGGGCGCCGGCACGCTGCGCCTGATGTTCTCGCAAGTGCTGCCGAACTGCACGGCGCCGCTGATCGTGCAGGCGACGCTCGGCTTCTCGTCGGCGATCCTCGACGCGGCCGCGCTCGGCTTCCTCGGCCTCGGCGTGCAGCCGCCGACCGCCGAATGGGGCGCGATGCTGGCCTCCGCGCGCGACTACATCGACAACGCATGGTGGATCGTGACGATGCCGGGCCTGTCGATCCTGATCTCGGTGCTCGCGATCAACCTGCTCGGCGACGGGCTGCGCGATGCGCTCGATCCCAAACTGAAACGGATGGCCTGACATGAGCGAGAACCTTCTGACCATCCGCAATCTCGCGGTGAATTTCAACGGCCTGCCCGCCGTCGACCGGATCAACCTGTCGATCGCGCCGGGCGAGGTGGTGGGCGTCGTCGGCGAATCGGGCTCGGGCAAGAGCGTGACGATGATGGCGCTGATGGGCCTGATCGACGCGCCGGGCAAGGTGACGGCCGACGAAGTCACGTTCAATGGCGTGGACCTGCTGAAGGCGTCGCCGAAGGCGCGCCGTCGGATCATCGGCAAGGACATCGCGATGGTGTTCCAGGACGCGCTGACGAGCCTGAACCCGAGCTACACGGTCGGCTACCAGATCAAGGAAGTGCTGAAGCTGCACGAGGGGCTGCGCGGCGATGCGCTGAACCGCCGCGCGCTCGAGCTGCTCGACCAGGTCGGCATCCCCGACCCGAAGAGCCGCATCGATTCGTTCCCGCACCAGATGTCGGGCGGGATGAACCAGCGCGTGATGATCGCGATGGCCGTCGCGTGCAACCCGAAGCTGCTGATCGCCGACGAGCCGACCACCGCGCTCGACGTGACGATCCAGGCGCAGATCATGGATCTGCTCGTGAAGCTGCAGAAAGAGCGCGGCATGGCGCTCGTGCTGATCTCGCACGATCTCGCCGTGGTGTCCGAAGTCGCGCAGCGCGTCGCGGTGATGTACGCGGGCGAGGTCATCGAGACCAACCGCGTGCCGGACATCTTCGCGCAGCCGCACCATCCGTACACCGAAGCATTGCTCGCGGCGATTCCCGAGCACAACAAGGGGGCGCGGCGGCTTGCCGCATTGCCGGGGATGGTGCCGGGCCGCGATGATCGCCCGTCCGGGTGCCTGTTCGCGCCGCGCTGCAAGTACGTCGTCGACGATTGCCGCAAGGCGCGTCCGTCGCTCGATACGCTGGTGGCGGGCAACGACGCGATGCGCGCGCGCTGCATCAAGCCGCTCAATCTGACCAACCTCGACCTGACGGGAGGCGCACGATGAATGCTGTCAACGAAACGCGCCACGCTGCGCACGACGAGGATGCGGTGCTGGTCGCCGACCAGCTCGCGAAGCACTACCAGGTGAAGCGCGGGATGTTCGGCCAGGGCACCGTGAAGGCGCTCAACGGCGTGTCGTTCACGCTCAGGCGCGGCCGGACGCTCGCGGTCGTCGGCGAGTCCGGCTGCGGCAAGTCGACCCTCGCGCGCCAGCTGACGATGATCGAGACGCCGACCGCCGGGCACCTGACGATCGACGGCAAGGACGTCGCGGGCGCGGACCGCCAGACGATCGCCGAGCTGCGCCGCCGCGTGCAGATGGTGTTCCAGAACCCGTTCGCGTCGCTGAATCCGCGCAAGACCGTCGAGCAGACGTTGTCGGAGCCGCTCGAGATCAACACGAACCTCTCCGCGCAGGAGCGCGCGCAGCGCGTCGCGCAGATCATGCGCACGGTCGGCCTGCGGCCCGAGCATGCGAAGCGCTATCCGCACATGTTCTCGGGCGGCCAGCGGCAGCGCGTCGCGATCGCGCGCGCGATGATCCTCGATCCGCGGATCGTCGTCGCCGACGAGCCGGTGTCCGCGCTCGACGTGTCGATCCAGGCGCAGATCCTCAACCTGTTCATGGACCTGCAGGAGCAGTTCAAGACCAGCTACGTGTTCATCTCGCACAACCTCGCGGTGGTCGAGCACATTGCCGACGACGTGATGGTGATGTACTTCGGCAGCGTCGCGGAGCTCGGCGACAAGGCGACGATCTACGCGCGGCCGCGGCATCCGTACACGCGCGCGCTGATGTCGGCGACGCCGGCGATCTTCGAGGAAGACCGCCGCGTGCAGATCAAGCTGCAGGGCGAGCTGCCGTCGCCGCTCAATCCGCCGTCGGGCTGCGCGTTCCATCAGCGCTGCCCGTATGCGGTCGAGCGCTGCCGGGCCGAGGAACCGCAACTGCGCGACGTCGATGGCCGGCGCGTCGCCTGCCATCGCGCCGAGGAGGTGGGGGAGGCGAATGCCTGAAGGCCTGGCGGCGCGCGGAGCCACCGCGCGCCGTGTGCGCATCGGCGGTACGCGCGTGCGTCGCGCGTACCGCAACGCACGCCGCTGGAGCGTGCGCACCGTGACCGGCGCGGCGCTGGCCGGTGCGTGCGCGATGGCGGCAGGCCTCGCCGTGCCCGTCGAGCTCGCGCGGGCCGAGGCTCGCGCGCCGGCGACGGCGCCGCTCCATCCTTCGCAGGTGCCGCCGCCCGGCCTGACCCTGCCGGGCTTCCACCCGCCGCCGGTGTCGAACGGCTCGGTCGCGAGCGGCGCGGTGCGCGCGCAGCCGGCGCGGATGCCGTTTTACGTCGCGACCAAGGGCAAGGTCACGATCTACGTGCTCGGCACGCTGCACGTCGGCGATCCGTCCGACTATCCGCCCGCGCAGCCGTTCCGGCCGCGCGTCCTCGCGGCGCTCGCCGCATCGCCGACGCTCGCGCTCGAGCTGTCGCCGGACGACCTGCTCGAATCGCAGGACGATGTATCGAAGTACGGCATCTGCAACTACGCGTGCCTGCCGCGCCTGTTGCCCGAGCCGCTGTGGCAGCAGCTGGCCGGCCGGCTGCGCGGCAATGCGGCCGCGCTCGCCGAGATCCGCAAGATGCGGCCGTGGCTTGCCGCGCTCGTCGTCGAGACCTACGACTCGCTGTCGGCCGGCCTGCAGACCGAGTACGGCACCGAGGCGCAATTGCAGAACGTGTACCTGAAGAAGAAGGGCGGCCGGGTGGTCGGGCTCGAGACGCTCGCCGAGCAGATGCGCGCGTTCACCGGCCTCACGCTCGCCGAGCAGCGCGAGATGCTCGCGCAGGACATGGTGCAGACGCCCGCGCAGAACGCCGCCGACATCAAGGCGCTGCACCGGCTGTGGCGGATCGGCGACGCCGATGCGCTCGCCGCGTGGGCCGTCGCGAAGAGCGAGCGCCTGACGCGTTCGAAGGCGCTGTCCGCCTCGTTGGACAACAAGATCCTGTACGAGCGCAACCGGCGCTTCGTTACGCGGATGACGGCAATCGCCGCGCCGAACCGGCCGCTGTTCGTCGCGATCGGCGCGCTGCACCTGGGCGGCCCGCGCGGCGTGCTCGAATTGTTGCGCCAGCAAGGTTACCGGGTCGACGCGAACTGATCGCGCCGATGTCCGCGTGCCGATCATTCCCCGTTTGACGGGCGATCTGCGGACCGCGTGAGCGGCGTAAGGAAAACCCTCGATTCGTCAGAAAATAGCGTTTCAAACGATTGACATCTCGTTCGGGCAATCTCTATTCTTCATCCCACAAGTTGAAAAATTGAAAAGAACAGAAAAAGTTCTACGGGGTAGCAAATATAAAGCGCGGGGTGAGCGTTGCCGGCACGTGTATCGCGTGCCGGCCGCGGAGTGTCTGCATGCACGGCGGGGCCAACCATCGTCCGACATCAACTGCATGCGGGCCGACTTGCGGATAAGCAACGTTCCGTCGTCCGACCGGGGGATGCAACAGCGGGCGGCGGCGGACGTATTTTGATCCGGAGCAGGTCTTTCCGGTCGCCGTCGACAGACGGCTTCAGCTGGGCGAACCGGCATCCATCGATGCGGTCCGGTCAACGGAAAAGCGCCTCCAGGGCGCTTTTTTCTTTTCCGGATTCGCTATGGCCGCGCTGCGGTTCTGTCGGGTTTCCAGTCAGCCGCCGCTGCGACGGCGCCCGTCACGCGCCTTCGTCCGCATGCAGCGCCCCCGGCGCGACAACGTCGATCCCCGCCTGTTCGAGCGCCGCGCGAATCCTTCGCGCAAACGCCAGCGCATGCGGCCCGTCGCCATGCAGACAGACCGTCTGCGCATTGAGCGGCACCCACTCCCCGCTGACCGCGCGCACCCGCCGGTCGCGCACCATGTCGAGCGTGCGGGCGATCACCTCGTCCTCGTCGTCGACGAGCGCACCCGGCTCGCTGCGCGGCACGAGCGCGCCGTCCGCGCGGTAGCCGCGATCGGCGAACACTTCCTCGATCGCCGCGAGCCCCGCGTGCCGCGCGGCCGCGACGAACACGCTGTTGGCGAGGCCGAACACCGCGAGCGACGGATCAAAGTCGTGAATTGCGGACACCACCGCGTCGGCGATCATCGGATCGCGCGCGGCCTGGTTGTACAGCGCGCCGTGCGGTTTCACGTGCGCGATGCGGCCGCCTTCGGCCTGTGCGATCGCAGATAGCGCGCCGAGCTGATAAAGCACGCCTGCATAGATGTCGTTCGCCGGCAGCTGCATTTCCTTGCGGCCGAAATTCTCGGGATCGAGAAAACTCGGATGCGCGCCGATCGACACGCCCTTCTGCACGGCCCAGCGCACGCAGTCGCGCATCGCGTTCGCGCCGCCCGCGTGCCAGCCGCATGCGATGTTTGCCGACGTAACGAGGTCGAGCAGCGCCTCGTCCGATCCGTATCCTTCGCCCAGGTCGGCGTTCAGATCGATTTCCATGATGTTCCTCGTCCACCAATTGCGTGGCGCGCCGCCTGGATGCGGCGCTTGTTCTGCATCGTCACGCCGCGCGCGACTGCGCGCGCTGGCGCGCTTCCTCGCGCATCGCGATCGCGACGTCGATCTGCCGCAGGTAGGCCCGCTCCGCGGCCAGTGCGTCGCGCGCCGCGTTCGGCGTCGTGCGCACGAAACGGATCGGCAGGTTCAGGCGCGCCTGTGCGAGCTTCCACAGGTCCGCGCGAATCACCGTTCCGATCTTAGGATATCCCCCGGTCGTCTGCGCGTCGTGCATCAGCACGATCGGCTGGCCGTTCGGCGGCACCTGGATCGTGCCGGGAAGCACCGCGTGCGACAGCAGTTCCACCGGCCGTTCGCGGGTCAGCTCGACGCCGGCGAGGCGGTAGCCCATCCGGTTGCTGTTGGCCGTGACGAGCCATTCTTCATCCCAGAACGCCTGCTGCGACTCCGCGCCGAACGACGCGTAGTCGGGGCCGGGCAGCACGCGCACCGGCATCGCCCACGGCGCGTGCGCGTGGGCGGGCCGGTGGCGGCGCGGCGGCTCGTCGACGCGCGCGAAACCGCACCAGGCCGGCGCCTTGACGCCGAACTCGGGCGCATCGGCCGCGAGGCAGCCGAGCGTCGCCGGCGGCACGCCGACCGGCAGCCGGTCGCCGTCGCGCAGCACGCGGCCGCCGAGGCCGCCGAAGCGCGACGCGAGATCGGTGCTGCGCGAGCCGAGCATCGGCAGCACGTCGATGCCGCCCGCGATGCACAGATAGCCGCGCATCCCGCGCTTCGCGGCCGGCATCGTCAGCGTCTGGCCGGCCTCGACGGGCAGGCTCCACCACGAGTGGACCGGCATGCCATCGAGCGCCGCGCCGAATTCGGTGCCGGTGATCGCGATGCGCGTCGCGCGCGGGAAGCGGAAGGCGGCCGGGCCGATCGTGATCTCGACGGCGGCCGCGTCCGGGCGGTTGCCGACGAGCCGGTTGCCGACCTCGAGCGCGAGGCTGTCGAGCGCGCCGCCCTGCGCGACGCCGAGATGGCGCGCGCCCTGGCGGCCGAGATCCTGCACGGTCGACAGCGGGCCGGCCCGCAACACCTCGATGCCGCCCGGCGCTTTGCTCTGACTCATGTCGCGTGGACTCCCGCAATGGTGAAGCGCACCCGGTCGCCGGGCAGGAGCAGCGTCGGCGGCTGCCGGGACGGATCGAACAGCACGTGCGCGGTGCGGCCGATCAGTTGCCAGCCGCCGGGCGACGTGGCGGGGTAGATGCCGGTCTGCGCGCCGCCGATGCCGACCGATCCGGCCGGCACCTCGAGGCGCGGGGCCGCGCGGCGCGGCGTGTGCAGCGCGGCGTCGAGGCCGCCGAGATACGCGAAACCCGGCTGGAAGCCGAGGAAGAACACCACGTATTCGGCCGCCGCATGGCGCGCGACCACTTCGTCGGCCGTCAGGCCGGTGTGCGCGGCGACCGCCTGCAGGTCGGGGCCGGCCGCGCCGCCGTATTCGACCGGAATCTCGATCTCGCGGCCGGGCGCATGCTCGACGTCGGCGGTTTCCCACGCGTCGCGCAGCATGTCCGTCAGCGTGTCGGCAGACGCGGCGAGCGCGTCGAACACGATCGTCAGGTTGTTCATGCCCGGCACGACGTCGACGACGTGCGGCCACGCGCGCGCGGCCTCGGCAACGGCCCAGACGCGCCGCTGGCAATCGAGCGTGGCGGGGGGCGGCACCTCGCAGACAAGCGCGGCGTCGCCGAGCGGATAGATGCGTGGATGCGTCATCGGTCTGGCACGGTTCGGGCGGCAATATTAACGTACATTGTCAAGAAGATATCGACATCTTGCCAGTGCGCGTTTTTGCCTAGCTGGCGCGCACAGGCTTCTGACGTACACTCGGCACACCCTGACATCCTGCGTGCGCCGACTGTCCCATGAAGCGTCATCCGACCAAGATCGTCTCTTCCGAACACCTGGTTTCCGATTCGAGCGCGGAACTGTCCGAGCTCGAATACGGGCTCATCATGGCGGGCAATGCGTTCAACCGCTGGATGGTGCGGTGCATGTCGGCCGCGGGCGCGAAGGACATGACGGCGGTCGAGGTGTCGCTGCTGCATCACGTCAGCCATCGCGAACGCCAGAAGAAGCTCGCCGACATCTGCTTCGTGCTCAATATCGAGGATACGCACGTCGCGACCTACGCGCTGAAAAAACTGATCGCCCGAGGCTACGTCAAGAGCGAGAAAAGCGGCAAGGAAGTGTTCTTCTTCGCGACCCAGGCCGGGCGCGACCTGTGCCTGAAGTACCGCGAGGTGCGCGAACACTGCCTGATCGAGACGCTCAGGGACAGCGGCCTCACCAACGAACAGATCGGCGACGCGGCGCAGCTGCTGCGCCACGCGTCCGGGCTGTACGACACGGCCGCGCGGGCGGCGGCGTCGCTGTAGCCGGGCGCACGGCGGCCCGTGGTGACCCGGCAGTGTAGGCTGCCGATTGCGACGGTTTATTGACGGACGATGACGATGCCGGACGGCTTTCGGGGATCTTTCGACGCGCGGCGGCGCGCTCACGCGTCGGCGACGTAGGTTTCCTCGTCCGTCACGACCCAGTGCATCGCGAGATCGTGATCCTCGGCCGGCAGCGCGTCGACCTTGCACGCCTCGTACGCGATGCCCACCGTTACCGGCAGCGACCCGCCCGGCCACGCGGCGAGCGTGCGGTCGTAATATCCGCCGCCATACCCGAGCCGGTACAGCCACGTATCGAATCCCACGCACGGAATCAGCAGCAGGTCCGGCACCACGACCACGCCGGAGGCCGGCTCCGGAATCCGGTGATGCCCCTCGCGCATCGGCGTCGCGTCGTCCCACGCATGAAACTCGAGCGGCGTGCGCTGCTCGCGGATCACCGGCAGCGCCACCTGCCGGCCGGCCTGCGCCGCGCGCCACGCGAGCACCGCCGCGCGCGCGTCGAACTCCCCCGGCAGCGGCCAGTAGAACCCCACCGTGCGCGGCGCGAGCCGTTCGAGCAACGCACGCAGCCGCGCATCGAGCGCGTCGTTCGCCGCGGGGCGCGACGCGGCGTCGCGGCGGGCCTCGGACAGCGCCCGGCGCAATGCCTGCTTCCGTTCGGCCAGATGGTTGCGTGCTATGCTTTCGCTCACTCCGTGCTCCATTCAAAACGATGTCGAACAGCCTTTTTCGAGTATATCGCGCGGTCGCGCTGACGCTTTCGGCGGCCGCGGTCGTCGCGGGCACGGCCGCGTGCGCCGCGCCGTCCGGCGATACGCTCTCCGGGGACGACCAGACCTTCATCCAGCTGCGCGAAGCCGCGCGTCGCAACGACGCCGCGAAGGCCGCGCAGCTTGCCGCGATGATCCCGAACTATCCGGCTCCGTCGTACCTCGAGTATTTCCAGATCAAGCCGCAGCTGTTCGATGCCACGGGCCGCGCGCGCGTCGACGCGCCGGATGCGCCCGTGCTGTCGTTCCTGCAGCGCTACGACGGCCAGGCGATCGCCGACCGCATGCGCAACGACTACCTGCTCGTGCTCGGCGCGCGCCACGACTGGCGCAATTTCGACGAGCAGTACAAGCGCTTCGTGCTCGACGACGACACGCAGGTCAAGTGCTATGCGCTCGAATCGCGGGCCGCGCGCGGCGAGAACGTCGCCGACGCGGCGCGCGCGCTGCTCGTCGAGCCGAAGAACTACGGCGACGCGTGCGTCGACCTGATCACCGCGCTCGCGGTCAACCAGCAGTTCGCGAGCGACGACGTGTGGCAGCAGGCGCGGCTCGCGTTCGAGCAGAACTACACGACGCTCGGCGGCAAGATCGTCGATGCGCTCGGCCCGCGCCCGGTCGCGTTCGACCAGGCGACGAGCGCGCCGCCGCTGTTCCTCGCGCGCGGCGTCGGCCCCGACGCGGTGTCGCACCAGCTCGCGCTGATCGCGATCGGCCGCATCGCGCGCAACGATCCGGACCAGGCGGCCGGCGTGGTCACGTCGCTCGCGTCGTCGCTGACGAAGCAGGAACAGGCGATCGCGTGGGGCGCGGTCGGCTACCAGGGCGCGGTGAAGCGCTCGGCGCTCGCGTCGGTCTGGTATGCGAAATCGGCGAACGCGCCGCTGTCGAACTCCGCGTACGAATGGCGCACGCGCAGCGCGCTGCTCGTCGGCAACTGGCCGATGGTGCGCTGGTCGATCGAACAGATGCCGCCGTCGCTGCGCGACGATCCGGCGTGGGTCTACTGGCATGCGCGCGCGCTCAAGCAGAGCGGCGACACGCTGCAGGCGAACCAGGAATTCGAGCAGATCGCCGGGCAGTTCAACTTCTACGGCCAGCTCGCCGGCGAGGAGCTCGGCCAGCGCACGAAGATCCCGCCGCGCACGACCGTCTCCGACGCCGAGATCAGCGAGATGGGCAAGGTGCCGGGCTTCGCGCTCGCGCAGCGCTTCTACGCGCTGAACCTGCGCCTCGAAGGCAATCGCGAATGGAGCTGGCCGCTGCGCGGGATGACCGACCGCCAGCTGCTCGCGGCCGCCGAGTACGGCAAGCGCGTCGACCTGCTCGACCGCGCGGTGAATACCGCCGACCGCACGAAGGCCGAGCACGATTTCACGCTGCGCTACCCGTCGCCGTACCGCAACATCGTCGAGCGCTACGCGCAGTCGACGGGCCTCGACGTCGAATGGGCGTACGGGCTGATCCGCCAGGAATCGCGCTTCATCACGGGCGCGCGTTCGTCGGCCGGCGCGGGCGGCCTGATGCAGCTGATGCCGGCGACCGCGCAGCTCGTCGCGAAGAAGCTCGGCCTCGGCACGATCTCGCGCGCGCAGATGCACGACATCGACACGAACATCCAGCTCGGCACCTGGTATCTGGCGGACATCTACAACAACTTCGACAGCTCGCCGGTGCTCGCGACCGCCGGCTACAACGCGGGTCCGGGCCGGCCGCGCCAGTGGCGGCAGGTGTTGACGCAGCCGGTCGAAGGCGCGATCTTCGCGGAGACGATCCCGTTCAACGAGACACGCGACTACGTGAAGAACGTGCTGTCGAACACGACGTATTACGCGGCGCTCTTCGAAGGGAAGCCGCAGTCGCTGAAGAAGCGGCTAGGCATGATCTCGCCCTGATCTGCAACCTGCACACTGCCGCGCGAGACGCGGCAGTGTGCTTTTGGGGCCTGCAATCCGCGTGCGCGCGGGCGGGCCTGATGGGAGCCCCGAACATGGATCAGACCGTCGCGCTGTTGGGAGGGACCGGCTTCATCGGCAGCCGGCTCGTGAGTGCGCTGATCGATGCCGGCAAGCACGTGCGGATCGGCACCCGCCGCCGCGAGCATGCGCGCCACCTGATGATGCTGCCGGTCGAGATCGTCGAGCTCGAAAGCTTCGACGAGCGCCGCCTGGCCCGCTTCGTCGCCGGCGCACACGCGGCCGTGAATCTCGTCGGCGTGCTGCACGGCGGGCACGGCACGCCGTACGGCGCCGGCTTCGAGCGCGCGCACGTCGCGCTGCCGGCCGCGCTCGCGAGCGCGTGCATCGAGGCCGGCGTGCGGCGCCTGCTGCACATGAGCGCGCTCGGCGCGAATTCGCACGGCGCGAGCATGTACCAGCGCTCGAAGGGCGACGGCGAAGCCGCGCTGCACGCGGTCGCGGCCACCGATTCGCTCGCGCTGACGATCTTCCGGCCGTCGGTCGTGTTCGGGCCGGGCGACGCGTTCCTCAACACGTTCGCGCGGCTGCACCGCACGCTGCCGGCGATTCCGCTCGCGATGCCCGACGCGCAGTTCCAGCCGGTGTTCGTCGGCGACGTCGCGCGCGCGTTCGTCAATACGCTCGACCTCGCGGCCGCGCACGGCAAGACCTACGAGCTCGGCGGCCCGAAGGTCTATACGCTCGAGGAGCTGGTCCGCTATTGCGGCACGCTGGCCGGCCGCGAGGCGCGGATCGTGCGGCTGCCCGACGCGATCGCGCGGCTGCAGGCGGCGTTCTTCGAATGCCTGCCGGGCGAGCCGGTGATCACGCGCGACAACCTCGCGTCGATGTCGGTGCCGAACGTGCTGTCCGGCCCGCTCGCGCCGGAGCTCGGCCTCCAGCCCGTGAGCCTGGAGAGCATCGTGCCCGCGTATCTGGGCGACGCGGCGCTGCGGTCGCGCTTCGACTGGTTCCGCTCGCGCCGATAGCCGATTTTTCCCCTGCGTTTTCCTGGAATTACGTCATGAGACTCGTCATTGGAGACAAGAACTACTCGTCATGGTCGATGCGGCCCTGGGTGCTGCTCGCGCATTTCGGCATCCCGTTCGACGAAATCGTCATCGAGCTGCGCCGCGACGATACGAAGGCACGCATTCTCGAGCACGCGCCGTCCGGCAAGGTGCCGTGCCTGATCGACGATCACGGCGTCGCGATCTGGGATTCGCTCGCGATCGCCGAGACGCTCGCCGAGCGCTATCCGCAGCACCCGATGTGGCCGGCCGATCCGCTGGAGCGCGCGCATGCGCGCTGCGTGTCGGCGGAGATGCATGCGGGCTTCGCGGCCATGCGCGAGCAGATGGGGATGAACGTGCGTGCGTCGATGCCGGGCCGCGGCGCGACGCCCGACGCGCTCGCCGACGTCGCGCGCATCGACGCGCTGTGGAGCGAATGCCTCGAGGCGTCGGGCGGACCGTTCCTGTTCGGCGAATTCGGCATTGCCGACGCGATGTACGCGCCGGTCGTGATGCGCTTCAACACGTATGCGCCGGGCCTGTCGCCGGAAGCGGCCGGCTACGTCGAGCGCGTGACCGCGCTGCCCGCGGTGCAGCGGTGGATCGACGGCGCGCGCCGCGAGACGCACGTGATCGCCGACTACGAGCCGACGCCATGAGGGTCTATGCAGTAGGCGGCGCGATCCGCGACGAACTGCTCGGCGTGCCGGTGCAGGACCGCGACTACGTGGTGGTCGGCGCGACGCCGGAGCAGATGGTCGCGCAGGGCTTCAAGCCGGTGGGCAAGGATTTTCCGGTGTTCCTGCATCCGCAGACGCACGAGGAGTACGCGCTCGCGCGCACCGAGCGCAAGACGGCGGCCGGCTATCACGGGTTCCAGTTCTACTACGCGCCGGACGTGACGCTCGAGGACGATCTCGCGCGGCGCGACCTGACGATCAACGCGATGGCGCGCGAGGTGAGCCCGGACGGCTCGCTGGCCGGGCCGGTGATCGATCCGTTCGACGGGCAGGCGGACCTGCGCGCGCGCGTGTTCCGGCACGTGAGCGACGCGTTCGTCGAGGACCCGGTGCGGATCCTGCGCATCGCGCGCTTCGCCGCGCGCTTTTCCGGCTTCACCGTTGCCGACGACACGCTCGCGCTGATGCAGCGGATGGTCGACGCGGGCGAAGTCGATGCGCTCGTCGCGGAACGCGTGTGGCAGGAGGTCGCGCGCGGGCTGATGGAGGCGCGGCCGGCGCGGATGTTCGATGCGCTGCGCGAATGCGGCGCGCTCGCGCGCATCCTGCCCGAGGTCGATGCGCTGTGGGGCGTGCCGCAGCGTGCCGACTATCACCCGGAAGTCGATACGGGCGTGCACGTGATGATGGTGGTCGACCACGCGGCGAAGCAGGGCTATTCGCTTGCGGTGCGCTTTGCGGCGCTGACCCACGATCTCGGCAAGGCGACGACGCCCGAGGACGTGCTGCCGCGCCATATCGGCCACGAAGGCCGCAGCGTCGATTTGCTGAAGCCGCTGTGCGACCGGCTGCGGGTGCCGAACGAGTGCCGCGACCTCGCGCTCGTCGTCGCGCGCGAGCACGGCACTATGCATCGCGTGATGGAGATGGGCGCGGCGGCGCTGGTGCGGCTGTTCGAGCGCACCGACGCGCTGCGCAAGCCGGCGCGCTTCGCCGAGATCGTGCAGGCGTGCGAAGCCGATGCGCGCGGCCGGCTCGGGCTGGAGACCCAGCCGTATCCGCAGGCCGAGCGGCTGCGCGTCGCGCTCGTGGCGGCGCGCGGCGTCGATGCGGGCGCGATCGCGCGCGGTGTCGGCGCCGATACCGCGAAGATCAAGGACGCCGTGCATCGCGCGCGGATCGACGCGGTCGCGCACGCGCTCGACATCGGCGAGTGACGTGGGTGGACGGCGGGGCGGCGCGGGCGGTAGCTGCTGCGTGCGCCGCGCGCGTTATGCCGCCGCCTCGATGCGCGGCTCCGGTGCGCGCGCGGCCGGCATCCCCATCGCCGCATAGCGCGCGAACGCGTCCGGCGTCAGGTTCGAGCCGCAGACGATGAGCGCCACGCGCTTGCCGGCGAGCCGTTCGCGCAGCGGCCCGAACAGCGCGGCGGTCGCGGCCGCGGCCGCCGGCTCCAGCGCGAGCTTCATGTCGCGGAACAGCCAGTAGACCGCCTGCGCCAGCTGCGCGTCGTCGATCTGCACGACGTCGTCGAGATAGCGCCGGCACAGCGCATACGTATACGCGGACGCGTGCGGCGCGCCGAGGCTGTCGGCGATCGATGTCATCGCGAGCAGGCGCTCGGGGCGGCCCGACGCGAAGCTGCGGTGCATCGTGTCGGCGCCCGCCGGTTCCGAGCCGTACACCGCGCAGTGCGGCGCCAGCTGCTTGACGGCCGCGGCGATGCCGCCGCTCAGGCCGCCGCCGCCGACGGGGACGATCACCGCGTCGAGCCCGTCGATCTGCCGCAGCAATTCGAGCCCGATCGTGCCGGTGCCTTCCGCGATGCGCGGGCCGTCGAACGCGGGCACCATCGCCCGCCCGTCGCGCAGCTCGATTTCGCGGGCTTGCGCGAAGGCTTCGTGAATGTCCTCGGTGAGGATCACGTTTGCGCCGAAGCTTCGGCACGCGTCGATGCGGGCGGGGCTCGCATGGCGCGACATCAGCAGCGTCGCCTGCGTGCCCGACACGCGCGCCGCATAGGCGACCGCGACCGCATGATTGCCCGCGCTCGCGGCGACCACGCCGCGCGCGCGCTCGGCGGCGCTCAGCGCCTCGATGCAGTTGAGCGCGCCGCGCAGCTTGAACGTGCCGGTGATCTGGAACAGCTCGAGCTTGAGCCAGACTTCGGTGGCCGGCGCGAGCGTCGCGACGGCGGGCCCGGTGCGCCACTGCCAGACCGGCGTTTCCAGCACCTTGCCGCGCAGCCGCGCGGCGGCCTGGCGAATGTCTCCGAGCGTTGGCCATGCGCAAGGGAGGGCGGCTGCGTTTCGACTCGACATACGACCTTGCCTCTCAATATGGTTCCGTCTTCCTTCGCCCGCGCGTTGCACGCGGCGAAGGACGCCCGCCGCGCCGTGTTGGGCCGGTGTCGGTTCGGGTCTGTCCGTCAGGAACGGGTTTAAGTATGGCTAAAATTAAGTGTCACTTAAATTTTAGTCAAGGAAAATTTTTGAGATGAGGGCAGGGAGGCGGGGCGGGGTGCGGAGGCCGGCTGGAGCAGCCGGCCTGCGAGGGTTATTTCTTCGTGCGTGCGGCGGTCTTGCGTGCGGGGGCGGCGTCGGCCGAGCGCTTGGCGGCGGACGCGCGCGGCTTCGCGGCGGCGGCCTTGTCCGCTGCCCTGGCTTTCTTGACGGCGGGCCGCGCCGTGCCCGACGGCGCCGGCTCCGCGGCGCGGCCGCGCTTTTGCGCCGGCGCGCGGCGGCTCACGCGCGGCTCGCCCACCGGCGGTTTGGCATCGCTGCCGGGCGGCGCGAATTCGGCCGACGCGGACACGAATTCGGAGCGGCTGTCGTCGAACAGCGGCAGCGTACCGACCACGATCAGTTCCGCGGGCCCGGCGCCCACGTTGGCGACGCGGTGCTGCTTGTGCGCGTCGAAGTGGATCGAATCGCCGGGCGACAGCAGGTAGTCCTTCTTGCCGACGGTATAGCGGATCTGCCCGGACAGGATGTAGACGAATTCGTCGCCGCCGTGCGCGACCCATTCCGAGCAGTAGCCTTCCGTCATCTGGACCTTGAGGGCGTTGATGAGGCTGCCGTCGAAGGTGGTGGAGAGCCGCTCGTAGCGCTGCGACGTCTCGCCGACCGAATACGACTCGCGGCTGCCCTGGTGCGAATCGGGCTGCTCCTGGCGCGGCTGGTCGAGCAGCACGCCGAGCGGCACGTTCAGCGCCTTGGCGACGTTGACGAGCGACGAAATGGAGATGCCCGTGAGATTGCGCTCGACCTGCGACAGAAAGCCGATCGACAGCTTGGCTTCGGTGGCGACTTCCAGCAGCGTTTTCTTCGATTCCCGGCGCAGGCGGCGAATGCGCAGGCCGATATGCATGATGTCTGAATCCATGAATTTCCTTCGTGGCAACGAGTGGAAGGCGAGCGGAGGAGGCGGTGCAGTCGCCAGGACGTTCCTTTCCGCGAATCGCACGTAGCACGATCGTTCGCAAGACGAGGTCGGCGCATTGTACCGCGCAGCGTCGCCCGGGCGGTTCACGTGCCGCGCACACGTTTTACATTGGACATAAATTTCAGTCCGGTAAAAATTTTAGCTTGACCTCAATTTCGGCCTGATCTAGATTCTCGAACGCGGCATCAAAAATTTAAGTTGGACAATAATTTCCGAGGCTCTACCGCACATGGACAGACACGCTGGCTACACGCGCATCTCGCCGAACCGCTATCGCGAGGACAAGGGGTTCCACTACGACGACTTCGTCGTCGGCGAGACGATCGAGCACCGCCCCGGGCGCACGATCACCGCCACCGACAACGTCTGGCAATCGCTGATCGCGATGAACCAGCATCCGCTGCACATCGAGGGCGAATACGCGAACCGCACCGAATTCGGCGAGCTGCTGGTGTCGAGCCTCGTCACGTTCAACATCGTCAACGGGATGACGGTGCACACGATCAGCCAGAAAGGCATCGCCAATCTCGGCTGGGACGAGGTGCGGCTGCTCGCGCCCGTGTTCGTCGGCGACACGCTGTACGCCGAGACGGAAATCCTCGACAAGCGGCTGTCCCGGTCGCGGGCCGGGCAAGGCATCGTGACGGTTCGCACGACCGGCGCCAAGCAGGACGGCGCACCCGTCATCACGTTCAAACGTACTATCCTGATTCCGCAGCGCGCCGCATTGACGTAACGCAGCGCGCCGCGAACCTCGGGCGGAAGACCGCATTTTTTATCTCAAAAAAGTAGAAGGGAAACGAGACATGGCAATCGGCATCGGCGGATCGAACGCCGCAGCGGAACTGGCGAAACTCAAGGACATGACGGGCGGCGTCGAGCCGATCCAGCCCGCCGAACACGCGGCGCGGGTCGCGCGCGCGCAGGCGCTGATGAAGCAGCACGGGCTGGACGCGATCTACATCGAAGCGGGCACGAACCTGCTGTATTTCACGGGCGTCGCGTGGCGCCGCAGCGAGCGGCTGGCGGGCGCGCTGATTCCGGCGTCGGGGCCGCTGCATTACATCGTGCCCGCGTTCGAGCGCGGCACGTTCACCGGCATGCTGCAGATTCCCGGTGACATGCATTGCTGGGACGAGGACGCCGATGTGTACCGGCTGCTGGCGAACGTCATCGAGCAGGCCGGCTGCGCGAACGGCACGCTCGGTTTCGACGAGTCGGCGCCGTACTTCATGTACGAAGGCATCCGCGAGCGCGCCCCGGGCATCCGCATCAAGAGCGCCGCGCCGGTCACGAGCGGCTGCCGGCTGCGCAAGTCGGCGGCGGAGCTGGCGCTGATGCAGCGCGCGAACGACATGACGCTGCGGGTGCACCAGGCGGCCGCCGCGATCCTGCGCGACGGCATCGGCACCGACGAGGTGGCGGATTTCATCGACGCCGCGCATCGCGCGGTCGGCGCGCGGCGCGGCTCGACGTTCTGCATCGTGCTGTTCGGTCCGGACACCGCGTTCCCGCACGGCGTCAAGGCGCCGAAGCGGCTCGAGCGCAACGACATGGTGCTGATCGACACCGGCTGCCAGCTTCACGACTATCACTCCGACATCACGCGCACCTACGTGTTCGGCGAAGCGAGCGCGCGGCAGCGCGACGTCTGGGCGCACGAGAAGCGCGCGCAGGCGGTGGCGTTCGAGCGCGTCAGGATGGGCATCGCGGCGGAAGAAGGCGATCGCGCGGTGCGCGACTACCTGGTGACGGCCGGCTACGGCCCCGGCTACGCGCTGCCTGGCGTGCCGCACCGCACCGGCCACGGCATCGGTCTCGACATCCACGAAGGGCCGTACCTCGTCGGCGGCGACCGTACGGTGCTCGACGAAGGGATGTGCTTCAGCATCGAACCGATGCTGTGCGTGCCGAACGAATTCGGCATTCGCCACGAGGATCACGCGTACATCACGGCGGACGGCCCGCGCTGGTTCACGCAGCCGGCGAAGAGCATCGACGATCCGTTCGCGCTCGGCTGAGCCGCGCGTGCCGCCGCCCCGCCGGGCGGCGGCCGGCATCAGGATGGACCCGATTTCTTTGCGAGGAGAGCATGAAGGACATTCCGTTGATCGACCTGGGCGCGGCCGCGACGGGGCCCGCCGGTGAGCGCGACGTCGCGATGCGGATCGACCGCGCGTGCCGCGACGTCGGCTTCTTCACGGTGTGCGGGCACGGCATCGAGCGCGCCGTGTTCGACGACGCCTATCGCGCGTCGCAGCGCTTCTTCGCGCTGCCCGACGCGGCGAAGCGTTCGAGCCGCCTGCCGACCGGCATCACGTCGGGGCTCGACGACTACACGCCGTACGGCTACAGCGGCCTGCTCGAGGAAAACGCGTTCGCGTACATGGGGCAGGACAGCAAGCCGGCCGACTACGTCGAGAAATTCAGCACGGGGCGGTTGATCCTCGACGACGCGGCGCCGCTGCCGTTTCCCGAGGGCGACGAAGGGGCGGACCTGCGCCGTGCGCTCAAGCGCTATTTCGCGGCGTGCGAGCAAGTGGCGCAGCGCCTGACCGCGCTCCTCACGATCGCGCTCGACCTGCCGCGCGATTTCTTCCTGGTGCGCACCGACCGGTCGAACGATTCGCTGCGCTCGCAGCGCTATCCGCAAGTCGACGCCGCATTCGCCAACGACCAGGGGATGGGCGAGCACACCGACGGCACGCTCATCACGCTGCTCACGCATACGGTGCCGGGCATCGAGGTGCGCACCCGCGCGGGCGAATGGCTGACTCCGTCGATGCGCGGCCTCGATCATTTCATCGTCAACATCGGCGACCTGATGGCGCGCTGGTCGAACGACGTGTACGTGTCGACGCCGCATCGCGTCGCGCTGCGGGCGGCTGCCCGCCAGTCGATCGTGTTCTTCAAGCTCGCGAACGACGATGCGCTGATCGAGTGCTTCCCGAAGTTCTGCAGGACGGAGGCGGCGCGCTACGCGCCGGTGGTCTACAAGCAGTTCTCGCTGGACAAGATGAACGCGCTGTTCGGCCGCAGCCCGGAACCGCAACCGCAGTAACGCTTTCGCGATCCCGGACGCCGGGGTTGATTTCACGACGAGGTTCGACATGGATATCAGCTTTCTGTACACGCCCGCACTGCGCATCGACGACCTGCGCAAGAAAGCGGGGCTCGTTGCGCCCAGCCGGGTCATCCTCGACCTGGAGGATTCCGTGCATGCGCATTCGAAGGACAAGGCGCGGCGGCACCTGGCCGAGCAGGACGTCGGCGACCTGACGGCGGCGGGCCTCAGGTTCGGCATGCGCGTGAACGTGCTGACGAGCTACGACGGGATTGCCGACATCCAGTTCCTCAAGGCGCTGTACGAGAGCGGCAAGACCTACGTCGAGTACGTGCTGGTGACGAAGATCACGCACCCGAAGGAGGTCGAGGTGTACCGGTCGCTGTTCGCGACGCTGCCGAAGCCGCCGAAGATCTACGCGTTCATCGAGACGGTCGAGGCGGTGGACCGCGCCGACGCGATCGCGGCGGTCAGCGACGGCCTGTGTTTCGGGCAGGCCGACCTCGCGGCCGAGATGTACCACGCGAACGCCACGTTCATCGACTATGCGCGCGCCCGGATGTGCATCGCGGCGTCCCGCCGCCGGATTCCGGCGATCGACACCAACTCGTTCGACGTGGTCGACATGGATGCCTTCCAGAAGGAATGCGAAGCCGCGAAGGCCTACGGCTTTACCGGCAAGGCGGCCATCCATCCGCGCCAGGTCGATCCGATCAACCGCGTGTTCTCGGTGCGCGACGAGCTGATCGACCAGTACCAGGCGTCCATCGCCGCGTATGAAGCCGCCGAGACGGGCTTCGCGATTCGCGACGGCGAAGTGATCGCACCGCCTTTCATCACCAAGGCGCGCCGCATGCTGGCGTTCTACGCGAGCCAGGCCGCGCGCTAGGCCGCGCACCGATTCCGCGCCGCCAGGCGGATTTTTAAGTTAGGACGACGAACCGGCTCGCGCGAGCGGGCCGGCGGGGTGAACTCGTCTCCTGCATTCGACTCAACCGCACCCGGTACCTGAACATGAAGCCACTCGAAACGACTGATGTGACCCGCGCCTTCATCGACATCGGCGCTTATCCGACCCGCCTCGCGGACGGCGTGCTGACGCCCGCCGACGGCCGCCTTGCCGAGCGCCTCGTCGAGCTCGTCGACCGCGGCGCCGGCTTCGCCGTCTGCTACGGCGCGCAGGCGATGCTGGCGCAGCACGGCCTGAGCGTGCACGACGCGGCGGCCGCCGAAATGGCGCGGCGCTATTACGAAGCGCTGTTTCGCGCCGCGTCGGCGTCGTTCGACGCCGCGCGCGCCGACATGCCGTCGATCGACTACGACCGCATCGCCGCGATGGACGCCGACGGCTACAACGTGAACCGCAGCTTCACGCCGAACGGCGACCACACCGACGCGCGCGAATTCGTCACGACCAAGTGCGTGCACTTCGACGCGGCCACGCCGTTCATCGCGAATCTCTACGGGCCGTACGAGAACATCAGCGGCGGCTATCCGGTGATCTGCGACACCCGCGCGTTCTGCCGCGACCGCGGCATCACGCCGGCCCAGCTCGTCGAGAACATCCCGAACAACTACAACGTCGCGGTCAAGGCGGAATTCGTCGACCCGATCCTCGAGCACTATTCGATCGTCGTGCGTCAGGACCTGCAGCGCGACATCGTGATGCTCGTGCTGTTCAACGAAGTCAACGGCGGCGTCGCGCACGCGGCCACGACGCCGAGCCTGACCGACGCGCAGCGTCCGGGCAAGCGTCCGATCCGCCACATCGAATACCAGTTCGCCGACACGTCGAGCCTCGCGCGCTGGTACGACTTCTACCGGCTGCAGACCGTCACGGCCACGCCCGCGGTGGCGTCGAACGTGGCGCGCTATCACCGCGGCGAGACCGTGCCGGACGGCCGGATCGTCGACCTGGCTCACTGACACGCGAGGAGACCAAGATGAGCACCGACAAGATCGTCATTTTCGACACGACATTGCGCGACGGGGAGCAGAGCCCGGGCATCAACCTCAACACGGCGCAGAAGGTCGAGATCGCGCTGATGCTCGAAACGCTGCGGGTCGACGTGATCGAGGCCGGCTTCGCGGCGTCGAGCGCGGGCGACTTCGACGCGATCCGCACCATCGCCGCGCAGGTGCGCGACAGCACGATCTGCAGCCTGAGCCGCGCGGTGGAGCGCGACATCGACCTGACCGCGCAGGCGGTGGCGGGCGCGGCGTCGTCGCGGATCCACATCGTGCTGGCGACGTCGCCGATCCACATGAAATACAAGCTGCAGATGAGCCCGGAGAACGTGCTCGAGCATGCGACGCGCGCGGTGCGCCATGCGCGTCGCCACGCGGGCGACGTCGAGTTCTCGTGCGAGGACGCGAGCCGCTCGGAGCCTGAGTTCCTCGCGCGCATCGCGGAGGCCGTGATCGACGCGGGCGCGACCACCGTGAGCTTTCCCGACACGGTCGGCTATGCGACGCCGCACGAGTACGGCCAGATCATCGCGCGGCTCCTGAACACCGTGCCCAACGCGGACCAGGCCGTGTTCTCCGCGCACTGCCACGACGATCTCGGCATGGCGGTCGCCAATTCGGTGGAGGCCGCGCGGCAGGGCGCACGGCAGATCGAATGCACGATCAACGGCATCGGCGAGCGCGCGGGCAATGCGTCGCTCGAGGAAATCGTGATGGCGCTGCGCACCCGCGCCGATTTCTACCACGTCCATTCGCGCATCGACACGCGCCACCTGACGGCCGCGTCGCGCCTCGTGTCGGAGATCACCGGCTTCGTCGTGCAGCCGAACAAGGCGATCGTCGGCAAGAACGCGTTCTCGCACGAATCCGGCATCCATCAGGACGGCATGCTGAAGCACCCGCAGACCTACCAGATCATGACCGCGGCCGACGTCGGCGCGGACGATTTCCGGCTGGTGCTCGGCAAGCACTCGGGCCGCAACGGCTTCCGGATGGTGATGCACTCGCTCGGCGTCGAGTTCGCGAGCGACGTCGAGCTCGACACGGCGTTCTCGCGCTTCAAGGACATCGCCGATCGCAAGCAGACGCTCGCCGACGAAGACCTGCTCGCCACCGTGCGAGGCCATTGAGCGGCCGCGCGTCGCGCCATTCCGAGTTCATTCCGAAGAGGGCCAGCATCATGTTTACACCTGCATCGTTCGTCGACCCGCGCGAAGTCGACGCCGTCCTGGACGACCTGCTGAGCGTGCCGTGGCCGCCGGGCGTCGACGCCGCGCGCGTGCATTACGACGACCTCGGGCCGCCGATCGCGGACGACATCCGCATCGAGCCGATCGCGTCGGCGGACGTGGCCGGCCAGTTCCTGACGCCGCCGCTCGCCGATCCTGCGCGCGCCGTGATCTTCATGCACGGCGGCGGCTACGTGTTCGGTTCGCTGAAAAGCCACGGCGGGCTCGCGGCGGAAGTCGCGCGCGCCGCGCGCTGCCGCACGCTGCAGCTCGACTACCGGCGGGCGCCCGAGCATCCGCATCCGGCCGCGGTGGAGGATGCGTGCGCGGCCTACCGGCTGCTGCTCGCCGACGGCATCGCGCCGGGCCGGATCGCGTTCGTCGGCGATTCGGCGGGCGGCGGGCTGGTGGTCGCCGCGCTCGTCGCGCTGCGCGACGCGGGCCTGCCGCTGCCGGGCGCGACCGTGTGCCTGTCGCCGTGGGTCGATCTCGAAGCGACGGGGGAGAGCTACGAAACCCGCAAGCACATCGATCCGATGGTCGAGCGCGAGACGGTCGACCTGGTGCGCAAGCTCTACCTGAACGGCATCGACCCGCGCACGCCGACCGCATCGCCGCTCTTTGCCGACCTGACCGGCTTCCCGCCGTTCCTGATCCAGGTGGGCGAACGCGAGATCCTGTTCAGCGACGCCGAGCGGCTCGCGGCGAAGGCGCGCGCGAGCGGCCTCGACGTCACGTTCGAGGAATGGCCGGCGCTCTACCACGTGTGGCACCTGCAGTTTCCGGTGCTGAGCGCGGCGCGCGTCGCGATCGCCCGTATCGGCGACTTCATCCGTCAGCACACCGAACCGCAAGGAGACGCGCAATGAGCGACGTCGTTCACGACGGCATCGTCGGCCCGCACGTATGGCGGAACAACCAGAAGATGGTGCCCGCGGCCGAGAGCGCATGGGACGTCGCGCGCCGCAACAACATGCTCGGCATTCGCGTGGCCGCGCGCGGCACGCAGAACCGGCTCGTCGATCTCGACACGCAGCGCGAGTTCGTGAACCTGAGCTCGTGCTCGTACCTGGGGCTCAACAGTCACCCCGACGTGATCCAGGGCGGCATCGACGCACTGCGCGACGAAGGCATCACCGGGCTGTCGATGGCCGAGTTCCGGATCCGGCTCGGCCTGATGGAGGAGCTCGAGCACGGCCTCGCGCAGCAGTTCGGCGGCCCGGTCGTGCCCGCCGTGACGTGCAGCGCGCTGACCGCCGCGATCCTGCCGCTCCTCGCGTCCGGTCACCTGACGGACGGCGAGCCGATGGTGATGGTGTTCGACCGCTTCGCGCACTTCTCGATGGCGTTCATGAAGCCCGTGGTGGCGGACGAGTCGCTCGTGCTGAGCTGCGGGCACAACGACATGGACGAGCTCGAAGCCATCTGCAAGCGCTACCCGCGGGTCGCCTACGTGTGCGACGGCGTCTATTCGGTCGGCGGCGTCGCGCGGCTCGACCGGCTGCTCGACCTGCAGGCGCGCTACGGGCTGTTCCTCTACATCGACGATTCGCATTCGCTGTCGGTGGAAGGCGCGCGCGGCGAGGGCTACATCCGTTCGCGCCTGCCGGAGCTGAACGACCGCACGATCATCGTCGCGTCGATCGCGAAGGCGTTCGGCAGCACCGGCGGCATCGCGATGCTGCCGTCGTCGCGGCACTTCGACTTCCTGTACCGGTCCGGGCCGCTCGGCTGGTCGCAGAGCCTGCGCACCGCCGCGATCGGCACGAGCCTCGGCAGCCTGAAGGTGCACCGGAGCGACGAGCTCGCGCGGCGCCAGCAGCAGCTGCGCGAGAACATCGCGCTGTTCGACCGGCATGTCGACACGCCGCAGCGCGGCAACGGACTGAACATCAAGGTCGTCGAAGTCGGGACGCAGGAGCGCGCCGTGTTCCTGTCGAACGAGCTGTACCGGCGCGGCTTCTATTGCTCCGCGGTGTTCTTCCCGATCGTCGCGCGCGACCGGGCCGGCATCCGGGTGATGCTGCGCGGCGACCTGCCGACCGAAACGATGCAGCGCTTCATCGACGTGCTCACGGCGCTGCTGGACGACCTGAACGAGGCCCCGTCGCACGACTGACCGGGCCACTGCAATCACAACGAGGAAAAACATGGGACAGATCGAGGAACTGCGCGCGCCGCGCAACCGCTACCGCAACAACGACAAGGCGATCGGCATCGGCAATGCGTTCTGGGAAGCGACGCGCGACGCCGGGCTCGCGGGCATCGTCGCGAACCTGGACGGCGACGGCTATCTGAAGACGGACGACGGCCATCGTTTCCTGAACCTGAGCTGCTGCTCGTACCTGGATCTCGATTCGCATCCGGCAGTCGTCGAGGGCGCGATGGCGGCGCTGCAGCGCTACGGCGTGCTGGATCACTGCATCTCGCGGATTCGGATCCAGCTGCCGGCGCTGCTCGAGCTGGAGGCGCGGCTGTCCGCGCTGTTCCGCGCGAAAGTGGTGACGGCGATCTCGGCGAGCGCCGCCACCGCGGGCGTGCTGCCGCTGGTCGCGTCCGGGCACCTGAGCGGCGGCCCGAAGCCGGTGATGGTGTTCGACAAGCAGTGCCATTTCTCGATGAACCTGTACAAGCCGGTGTGCGGCGACGAGACGCTCGTGCTGACCTCGCCGCACAACGACATGAACTGGCTCGAGGACGTGTGCCGCAAGTATCCGAACGTGGCCTACGTGTGCGACGGCACGTACAGCATGGGCGGCCACGCGCCCGTGCACGACCTGCTCGAACTGCAGCGCAAGTACGGGCTGTTCCTGTACTTCGACGATTCGCATTCGCTGTCGATCATGGGCGAGAAGGGCGAGGGCTACATCCGCTCGAATCTCGGCGAGCTCGACGAGCGGACCATCATCGTCGCGACGCTGAACAAGGCGTTCGGCACGAGCGGCGCGGCGATCATGTTCGGCCCGAAGGGGCCGGACACGGCGCTGCTGCTCGAGCGCTTCGGCGGCCCGCTCGCGTGGTCGCAGCCGATGAACACCGCCGCGATCGGCGCGTCGCTCGCGGTGGCCGAGCTGCACGACAGCCCCGAGCTCGGCGTGCGCCAGCGCCGGCTGCAGGCGCACATCGCGCAATTCGACCGCCACGTCGCCACCGAGCAGAGCGGCAACGGCTTTCCGATCAAGCTGGTCGCCGGCCACGGCGACAAGGTGATCGCGGCCGGCCAGCAGCTCTACCGGCAGGGCTTTTATGTTTCGCCGGTGTTTTTCCCGATCGTGCCGCGCGACCAGGCCGGCTTGCGCGTGATGGTGCGCGCCGGCATCGACGACGCGGAAATGACGCGCCTGTGCGAGGCCGTCGCCTCGCTGGACCTCCACTGAGCCGCGCCGCGGCCGCTACCGACAAGGATATCGACATGACCCGCCTGCAATCCGACAAGCTTCGCCAATCCCTCATCGACGTCAGCACCGGCGACGTCACGTTCGAAGACGGCCGCTTCGTGCCGTCGCCCGGCCTGACCGAGGCCGCCGCGCGCCTGATGGAGCGCGACAACGGCTTCGTCGTCGTGTACGGCGCGGGCGCGCTGCTCGCGAGCCGCCAGCTCGAGCTCGACGCACACCGCGATCTCGTCTATGCGCTGTACGAGGACATCTTCCGCAAGGCGATGCAGCACGTCGAATTCGCGCGCTACAACGTGACCAAGCGCGATTTCACGCTCGCGTACATGGACGTCGACGGCTACCAGAACAACAAGAACTTCTCGCACGACGGCAAGGTGGACGGCCGCGAATACTCGACGACGAAGTGCATCCACTTCGATACGGCGACGCCGTTCGTCGCGAACGTCTACGGGCCGAACCGCAACATCGAGGGCGGCTACCCGGTGATCGCGGACGTGCCCGCGTACTGCCGCGACCACGGCGTCGCGCCGCGCGACATGGTGACCAACATTCCGGCCAACTACAACGTGGCGATCCGCGAGGAGCACTACCAGGCGCTGCTCGACGACTATTCGTTCTGCGTGAAGGTGAACCTCGACACCGACATGGTGATGGTGATGCTGTCGAACGAGGTGGAGTTCGGCGTCGCGCACGGCGCGACGGACCCGCGGCGCATCGTGCCCGGCGAGGCGTCGGCGCGCCCGATCCGCCATTACGAGTACCAGTACCACGCGGAAGAGCACTACGCCGAATGGCTCGACTACTACGGCATCGCGCAATCGCAGATCCGCGACCACGACGGCACGGTGAACCTGTCGCTCGACTATTACAAGAAGGGCAACCGGATCCACCACGTGATCGAGGTGGGCAACTGATGTCGGCTTATCGCAAGCACCGGTTTGCCGCGTCGATCCGCGAACAGGTCCGGCCGCTTTATCAGTCGAACAACTGGCGCGGCGGTCTCGCGGTGCTCGGAGACTACGCGGCGATCGGGCTTGCGGCGGCGGGCGGCGCGCGCTGGCCGTGGCTCGCGCCGGCCGCGATCCTCGTGATCGGCTCGCGCCAGCGGGCGCTCGTCACGCTGCTGCATGACGGCGTCCACCTGTCGCTCGCGCGGGCGCGCTGGCTGAACCGGTTCCTGACGCGCTGGCCGGCGGGATTCGCGATGTTCCAGAGCGACGAGTACTACCGGGCGATCCACGTGCCCGCGCATCACGGCCATCTCGGCGACCCGCAGCACGACCCCGACTACGTCGGCTTCCGCGAGAGCGGCCTGCTGGCGGTGACGAGCAGCCGCGCGTTCCTGCGCGGCTTCTTCTTCAAGACGCTGCTGCTCGGCAATGCGCTCGGCAACGTGCGCGAGCTGGTGACGGGCCGCATCGCGTACATGGCCGGCAAGCGCGGCGACCTCGCGCGGCTCGCGGCGGCGCAGGCCGTCGTCGCGGCCGCGCTGTCGTGGCTCGCCGGGCCGCTCGGCTATGTCTGGTTCTGGCTGGTGCCGTTTCTCACCGTGTCGCACGTGCTCGCGTGGTTTCTCGAGATCACCGAGCACTACCGGCTGTTCGGCGAGGACCGCTCCGAGCTGGAGATCACCCGCAATCGCTTTCCGTGCTGGTGGGAGCGCTGCTTCTTCGGCATGCACGGCGAGACCTGGCATCTGACCCACCACCTGTTTCCCGGCGTGCCGTTCTGGAACCTGCGCCGGGTGCACGAGATCCTGCTGCAGGACGACGCGTACCGGGCGGCCAACGCCGCGCGGGGCGGGCTGCTGTCCGCGCCGGCCGGGCGCGTGAGCATCCTGCGCGAGATTCTCGACGATATCGACCGAACCTATTGGAGACCGCTATGAGCGCGATTCCCCTGATCGACCTGACGCCGTCGCTCTCCGGCGACCCGGCCGGCGAGCGCGACGTCGCCCGGCAGATCGACGACGCCTGCCGCAGCGTCGGCTTCTTCACCGTCTGCGGGCACGGCGTGCCGCGCGACGTGATCGTCGGCGCGCAGGCCGCGTCGAAGCGCTTCTTCGAGCTGCCGCTCGCCGAGAAGCTGCGCTGCAAGCTGCCGACCGGCTTCACGTTCGGCAGCGACGAATACACCCCTTACGGCTACAGCGGCCTGCTCGAGGAGAACGCGTACGCGTTCATGGGCGTGAAGGGCAAGCCGTCCGACTACGTGGAGAAGTACAGCGCGGGCAAGCTCGTGCTCGACGACGGGCAGGCGCTGCCGTTCCCCGACGGCGCAGTCGGAAATGAACTGCGCGGCGCGCTCAAGGCGTACTATCGTGCCTGCGACGCGCTGTCGGACCGGCTGATGCGCCTCTTCACGATTTCGCTCGGCCTGCCGCGCGATTTCTTCACGATCCGCACCGACCAGTCCGCCGATTCGTTGCGCTCGCATCTTTACCCGGCCTTCACCGGCCCGATCGAACACGATCAGGGCATGGGCGCGCATACCGACAGCAGCCTGATTTCGCTGCTGACCCAGACCTCGCAGGGCATCGAGGTGCGCATCGGCGGCCGGGAATGGGTTTCACCCGGGCTGGGCGACGTCGATCATTTCCTCGTCAACATCGGCGACCTGCTGTCGCACTGGTCGAACCGCGAGTATCTGTCGACCGAGCACCGCGTGGTCCTGCTCGACCAGCCCAGGCAGTCGATTGTTTTCTTCAAGTTAACGAACGACGACATGCTCGTCGAATTCGGCAACAAACAGATGGATGCATTGTTCGGCCGCGATACGGTCTGATTCTGCGGCGGCGCCCGTGGCGCCGCCCTTCTGACGGAGACATGCTTGAAGCCGCCTTATTCCTACGATGCGCTGTACGCGGCCGCGAAGCTCGGCGACCTGATCGACGAACTCGACGAACTGGTGCGCGGCAGCGGGCACCGGCACATCACGGTGCCGCCGCGCGAGATCGTGCCGGCGGGCGACGCGGGCCTGTGCCTGTCGATGCCGGCGGTGAGCGCGCGGCACGGGCTCTACATCAACAAGGTTGCGACCATCTTCGAACGCGCGCCGGACGACGTGCTGCCGCGCATCCACGCGCTCGTCGCGGCGTTTTCCGCGACCACCGGCGAGCTGCTCGGGCTGTTCGACGGCGCGGCCGTCACCAACCTGAAGTGCGCGGCGGTCTCGGCGCTCGTCACGCGCTACTGCGCGGCCGAGCAGGCCGAGGTGCTCGCCGTGATCGGCGCGGGGGTGCAGGCGCGCCAGCAGGTCGCGGCCGTCTGCGCGGTGCGTCCGATCCGCGAGATCCGGCTGTACGCGCGCGATCCGGCGCGGCTCGCCGCGTTCGCGGGCGACGTGGCGGCGCAGTGCGGCCCGCGCGTCGCGATCGTGCGCGCGCGTTCCGTCGACGACGCGATCGACGGCGCGGACGTGATCGGCACGGCCACCGCGTCGGACCGGCCGATCGGCCGCTTCGCGAACCTGCGGCCGGGCGTGCACATCAACTGCATGGGCGGCCACACGACCGAATCGCGCGAGCTGCCGAACCCGCTGCTGCGCGACGCGGTGCTGATCGTCGAGGACGTGCCGACCGCGATCGAGGAAGCGGGCGGACTGCACCGCGACGCGCTCGATCTCGGCCGCCTCGCGGCGCAGCCGGTGGCCGACCTGCGGCGTCGCACCACCGTGTTCAGCTCGACGGGCCACGCGTTTCTCGACCTGGCGACGGTCGCCTACCTGCTGAAAGCGGTGGGCTGACATGGCCGATCTCGAACTCGACGCGGCGCCGGGCGCCGCGCCGCGCGATGCGGCGTTCGCGCGGCAAGGCTGGCTGGCGGTGCTGGGGGGGATCGTCGCGGTCCTGATGAGCGTGATGGACCTGCAGATGATGAACGCCGCGATGGCGCAGATCCAGGCGGGCGTGCACGCGCCGCTGGGCGCGGGCGCGTGGCTGTCGTCGGCCTACCTGCTCGGCGAGGCGGCGATGCTGCCGGTGTCGGGCATGCTGCTGGCCCGGCTCGGCAGCGCGCGCTATGCGCGCTGCTTCATCCTGCTGTTCGTCGCCGTGTCGATCCTCTGCACGTTCGCCACCGGCATGACCGGGCTCGCGGTGCTGCGTGCCGCGCAAGGGCTCGCGAGCGGCGCGCTGATTCCGTTCGCGTACGTGCTGATCATCCAGCGCCTGCCGCGCGACGAGCATGCGCGCGCGTTCGCGGTGTTCGGCGCGACGATGGCGCTCGCGCCGACGCTCGGGCCGGCCGTGGGCGGCGCGCTGGCCGCGCTGTTCGACTGGCGGGCGCTGTTCTACATCAACGTGCCGATCGGCGCGCTCGCGCTCGTGCTGACGCATGCCGGCCTGCGCCGGCTGCCGGCCGCCGATGCGAGCGCGCAGCCGGTCGACTGGCGCAGCGTCGCGACGCTCGCCGTCGCGCTCGGCGCGCTGCAGTTCGTGCTGCAGGAAGGGCGCGGCCTCGGCTGGCTCGATTCGCCGCTGATCGTCGCGCTGCTCTCGCTCGCCGGGCTGATGCTGGTCGGCTTCGTCGGCAGCGAGCTGCACAGCACGCGCGCGCTCGTCGACCGCGGCCTGTTGCGCAACCCGCAGTTCGTGATGGCGTGCGGCGCGAACGCGCTGGCCTGCGGCGCGACCTTCGCCAGCTACTTCGCGATTCCGTATTTCCTGATCTCGGTGCGCGGCGCGGGGCCGCAGCAGATCGGGCAGGTCATCATGCTGACCGGCGCGACGCAGTTCGTCGTGCTGTGGTTCACGCCGGCGATCGTCAGGCGGCTGCCGCTGTTCATCACGATCGCGCTCGGCGCGGGCCTGTTCGCGGCGGGCACGTTCGGCTGGAGCGCGCTCGTCGAGCACTACACCGGCGCGGGCGTGGCGGCGGCGCAGATCGCGCGCGGCGTCGGGCTGTCGCTGCTGCTCGCGCCGCTGTGCGTGGCGGCGACGACGGTGGCCGAGCCCGCGCAGGCGGCGAGCGCGTCGATTTTGTACAACATGTCGCGCAGCCTCGGCGGCTCGCTCGGCGTCACGCTCGCGGCGGCCGGGATCGATGCGGCATGGGCGGCGCGCGTGGTGTCGCCGGGCAGCGGCGCGACGGTGTTCGCGCACGCGTTCGGCTGGATGGGCGCGGTGGTGGCGGCGATCGGCGCCGCCTTTTGCATCGCATGGTTCGCACGGCGCGCGAACGTGCATTCCGGGGAGCGTTGAGCATGGCGTGGCGCAGTGTGATCGGCAGCATCGTCGCGGTCCTGATGACCATCATGGACATCCAGATCACCAACGCGGCCATCGGGCCCATCCAGGCGGCGCTGCATGCGCCGCTCGCCGATGCGTCGTGGATCTCGTCGGCCTACCTGATCGCCGAGATCGTCACGCTGCCGCTGACCGGGCTGCTGTCGCGGCGGCTCGGCTACCGGCGCTATGCGCAGGTGTTCAGCCTGATGTTCATGGCGGCGTCGGTGCTGTGCGCGCAGTCGACGAGTTTCGAGATGCTGGTCGGCTGCCGGCTGCTGCAGGGCGTCGCGGGCGGCGCGCTGATGCCGCTCGCGTACAGCCTGATCATGACGCGCCTGCCTGACGGCGAGCACGGCCGCGCGATGTCGTTGTTCGGCGCGATGGTGACGCTCGCGCCGATGCTCGGGCCGGTGATGGGCGGCTTCCTGACCGCGCATTTCGGCTGGGCGTCGATCTTCTACCTCAACCTGCCGATCGGGCTCGTGGGGCTCGCGCTGATGATGAGCGGGCTGCGCGACGAACCCGCCGCCGGCCGCGAGAAGACCCGGGTCGACTGGCCGGGCCTCGTGCTGATCGTGATCGGGCTCGGCACCCTGCAATACGTGCTCGAGGAAGGCAACCGCTACGGCTGGTTCGCGTCGCGCGAGATCGCGGTGCTGACGGGCATGGCGCTCGTCGCGCTGGCGGCGTTCGTCGTGCGCGAGCGGGCGAGCGCGCACCCGCTCGTCGCGCTCGGCCTGCTCGCGAACCGGCAACTGCGGATCGCGTGCGCGGCGAACGTGACGACGGGCGCCGCGGTCTTCGGCACCTACTTTCTCGTGCCGTATTTCCTGATCGAGCTGCAGCGCTACACGCCCGCGCAGATCAGCCTCGTGATCCTGTACGGCGGTGCGGTGCAACTGTCGATCCTCGGCTTCATCCCGCGCATCCTGAAACGTGTGCACGTTCACGTGCTGGTCGTCGTGGGCGCGCTGCTGTCGTGCGTCAGCGCGTGGATGTGGAGCATGGCCGCGGCGGATTTCAGCTATGCGTCGGTGGTCGTCGCGCAGCTGCTGCGCGGGCTCGGCTTCACGCTGATGCTGACGCCGCTCGGCGTGCTCGCGACGACGGCGACGGTCAAGCACGATGCGCCGTCCGCGTCGATTCTCTTCAACATCTCGCGCAGCCTCGGCGGGGCGATCGGCGTGGCGCTGCTGACGGCGCTCGTCGGGATCCGCCATGCCGCCTATCTCGACGGGCTGGGCGGCGCGCCTGGCGCGGCGGACGACCGCGCGGGCTTCGTGCTGGCGTTCGGCCAGACTTTCGCGGTCATGGCGGGCTTTCTCGCGGCGATGGCGCTGGCGTTCGCCGCGCTGCACGTCCGGCAGGCGGCCCGCGCGCGGCAAGCCGCACGCGGCCCCGGCCGGGCTACAGCTGTCGAATCCGATCGATGAAGTGCTGACGCGCCGGCGCGTCGAGCACGAGGCCCCACGCCATCTTGCCCGCGCCGCTCGACAGGTTGACCACGCGCGACGACGCGCTGCCGCGCACGAAGAAGCCGCAGGTATGGCCGTCGTGCACGTACAGGCCGAGCACGAGATGGTGCGGCGCGACGGCGTCGCTGTCGTCGTAGGGCATGGTGAGCGTTTCCGCCTCGACGAAGCGCTGCACGATCCAGTTCTCGATCCCTTTCTCGCGAATCGCGCGTTCCAGCTCGTCCGCCGACGTGGATGCGCCGATCAGCACGCCCTCGCCGCCGTACGAGTGGTTGAACTTGAAGACCCATTGCGCACGCTCGGCGAGGAACGCGCCCAGGTTGTCCTCGGTCAGCGCGTAGGTCGGCGGCACGTAGCGCCTGACCGCTTCCCGCTCGGCATCGTCGAGCAGCGCGCCGTACCGGTCGTCCCACAGCAGCGCAAGCCATAGCTTGCTCATCCGCATTTCCGCTTCGAACGTGTTCGTGATCACCGCGCCGCTGTCGGCAAGCCGCGCGAGGAACGCGCAGCCGTCGGTGATCTCGTCGTACGTGAACATCCGGTGCACGAGCGTGCGCTCGCCCAGCTCGCGGGCGAGCCATGCTTCGGGGTAGGTGTCTTCGCGGTGATTCGCGACCTCGCAGCCGGGATTCATCTGCCGCAGCAGCGCGGCGAGATCGTCGTGGCGCGGATAGCCGAGCGACGCATGGTGCACGGAATCGAGGATCACGATCCGCTCGATGCCGCGCGCCTGCGCGATGCGGGTGTACATCTGCGCGAGATGGTAGTCGGGCGAACGTGCCTGGCTGTCGGCGGGCAGGCCGAGCGCGCGGCAAAAGTGCAGGTAGCAGCCGTGGCTTTCCGCGCCGCCGACGGCCGAATGCACGTTGAATTCGCAGAACTGGTAGCCGTCGGCCGTCGGCACGATGTCCATGCGCGCGACGGTCATCGCGCCCGTCTGGAATTTATCCCAGTCGACGAAGCGCGCCATGTGGTCGGGCACCCGGAAGCGCCGCAGCAGCGCTTCGCGCGACTGGGTGCTCACCAGGTGCCGGGCGATCTTCAGTTGCGCGGACAACAACGCGCGGGCCGCCGCGCCGAGCCGCTCGTAATCGGTGCGGTCGATCAGCACGGGCTGCGGGAGGGCGACGTACAGGCGGGCTTCGAGCGCATCGAGCCAGTCTTGCGCGTGGCGGCGCGCGCCGCGCGCGACGATCGTGCGGCGCTTCGCCGTGATGGCTTCCATGAATGCTTCGTTGGTATGCGAAAGCATGAAGGCTCCAGAGAATGGGCGGGGTGGACTGCCGTCTGAAATTTAAGCGTCACTAAAATCAAAGTCAAGCGGGCGGCGCGTCTGGCGCGCTGTTCCATCCGTCTTCGCAGCGTCGGATTCCAGTGGCGTGAAATGAGAAATACCCCTTGTTTAAAGGGCTATTTATCGATTTATGGACGATCGTGACACGCGCGAATCCCTGCGAAACCGCGTCAAAATTTTAGCTTGACTAAAATTTTAGTCCGGTAAAAACTTGGCCCGCAGATCGCCCGCGGGCATGCGTCCGACGCCGACCAGGCAAGGCCCGTTGGCCGGTCTGCGGGCGGCGCGACGCCTGTCACGCGCGCCGCTCGAACACCCTGGCAGAGGCACCGGAGCGCGCACGCGGGGCAAGTGCATGTCGCTGCTGGCGAGCCGTTCCGGAATTCGCAAGACACAACGCAAGGACGGCTTGGAGATAAGCATGAATGTGTTGAAAGCAGCGGTCGCGGCAGCGGTGGCGGCATGGGCGTGTCACGCGCCGGTGGCGCGGGCCCAGAGCTCGGTCACGCTATACGGCGAGATCGATTCCGGTTTGACCTACGTGACGAACGAAGGCGGTTCGCACAACTTGAAGATGGACGACGGCGTGATGTTCGGCAACCGTTGGGGGTTGAAGGGCAGCGAAGACCTGGGCGGCGGCGTGAAGGCGATCTTCACGCTGGAGGGCGGCTACCGGCTCGGCACGGGGCAACTCGGGCAGGGCGGGCTGGCCTTCGGCCGGCAAGCCTTCGTCGGCTTGTCGAGCGATTACGGCACGATCACCTTCGGCCGTCAATACGATTCGATCTGCGACTTCCTCACGCAGTTCGCGGTCGGCCTGAACGGCACCGGCTACGGCACGCACCAGGGCGATTACGACCGCCTGGCGGGCGAGCGCCTCGACAACGCCGTGAAGTTCATGAGCGTCGACTACTCGGGGTTCAGCTTCGGCGGCCTCTACTCGTTCAGCAACCGCCCGGGCAATGTCCACGACGGCAGCGCGTACACGTTCGGCGCGCAGTACGCGCGCGGCGCGTTCAAGATCGGCGTCGCCTACGCGGCGCTGTTCAAGCCGGTGCTCGATCCGTATGCGGCCACCGGGCTGTCGCGCTTCCTCGGGCAAACCACCGCCACCGTCAATCCCGCCACCGGCGCGCGCACCGACGTCGCGCCGTCGCTCGTCGTCGAGTCGAGCAAGGTCGCGGGCATCGGCGCGAGCTATGCGGCGACCAAGGCGCTGACGCTCTATGCGGACGTCACGCACAACGCGATCGAAGGCTTCGGCCGCCGATCGTCCTTCAACGTCTACGAGGGCGGGCTGCGCTACGAAATCGCGCCCACCTGGACGTTCTACGGCGGCTACCAGCGCGACACCTTCGAGCAGCACGCGTGGAATCAGTTCACGGCCGGGCTGTGGTACGCGCTGTCGAAGCAGACCAGCCTTTATCTGGGCGGGGAATACCTGAGGGCATCGGCGGGCGTCGATCCGGTCGTGGGCTACAGCTTCGCGCCGTCCACGTCGAATCAGCAGACCGTCGTGCGGCTCGGCATGTTCCATTTCTTCTAACCGGGTGCCGCGTACGGCGCCCGCGTGCGCGCATCACAGCACACAGGACGGCCATGAGTACGGCAAACGATTGGTTCAAACACGTGGAAGACGCTTTTCAACGGACGGTCGGACACCGACTGTTCACCGCGATGCGCATCGTCGCCTCGGGCGGCGAAGCGGAACGCATCTACAGCAACGACGAGCGTGCTTATCCGCTCACCGGGCGCAAGCCGATGCTGCGCGACGCGTGGTACACGCGCGTGGTGGTCGAGCAGCGAAGTTTTCTCGCCCGGCAGCCGGACGAGTTTCGCGCGTTCTATGCGGATCACGAAAAGATCGTGGCGATGGGCCTCGGCAGCGCGATCAACGTGCCCGTCATACACGACGGACACGTGCTCGGGACGATCAACCTGCTCGACCGGTGCCATGCCTATGCCGAATCGGTGCTGCCGACCTGCGAGCGGTTGGCGCACGGCGCCGTTCAAGCATTTCTCTCGGCCGCCGCCGGCTCGGGGAAATGACGCGACACCACACACATTCGAGAAATCAAATCATGAGACACATTCTGACTTTCCTGATCGGCCTTGCGCTGCTCGTGCAGGGAGCCATGGCCGTGACGCCGAGGGACATGCTCGTCGTCGTCAAGAACATCGAGGACATCGTGAGCCTGGACCCCGCCGAAAGCTACGAGCTGACGAGCATGGAGCTCGGGGCCAACCTGTACCAGAACCTCGTGCAGTACGATCCCGCCGACCCGAACAACGTGCGGCCCGGGCTGGCCGCGAGCTGGAGCGTCGGGCGCGATGGCCGCTCGATCGACTTCGTGCTGAAGCCGGGCGCGAAGTTCGCATCGGGCAATCCGGTGCGGCCCGAGGACGTCGTGTATTCGTTCCGGCGCGTCGTCGTGCTGAACAAGGCCCCGGCGTTCATCCTCACGCAGCTCGGCTGGACGAGCGCGAATCTCGCGCAAATGGTGCGCAGGACGGGGGCGCAGACGCTCAGCGTCGCGTGGCAGGGCGAGTTCGGCGCGGCGTTCGTGCTGAACCTGCTGGCGTCGCGGCCCGCGTCGATCGTCGACCAGGCGACGGTGGCCGCGCACGACAGCCGCGGCGATCTCGGCAATGCGTGGCTGCAGGCGCATTCGGCCGGCAGCGGCAGCTATGCGCTGAAGCTGTACAAGCCGAAGGAGGTGGTGATCCTCGACGCGAATCCGCTGTCCCCGGCGGGCGCGCCGGCGATCCGCACGGTGCTGATGAAGAACGTGGCCGAAGCGGCGACGCAGCGGCTTGCGCTCGAATCGGGCGATGCGGACGTCGCGCGCGATCTTGGTCCCGACCAGATCGCCGCGCTGCAGGGCAAGCCGGGCGTGCGGGTGCAGACCTCGCCGCAGGCGATCGTGCATTTCGTGAGCCTCAACCTGACGCACGCGAAGCTGCGCAATCCCGCGATCTGGCAGGCGCTGCGTTACCTGGTCGACTACGACGGCATTGCCGGCCATCTGCAGAAGGGGCAGCTGACGGTGCATCAGGCGTTCCTGCCGAGCGGCTTCGCGGGCGCGCTGAACGACAACCCGTACCGCTTCGATCCGCAGAAGGCGCGCGCGATTCTCGAGCGCGCCGGCGTGAAGAACCTGAGCATCGATCTCGACGTGATCAACACGCCGCGCTTTCTCGACATCGCGCAATCGATGCAGGCCAGCTTCGCGAAGGGCGGGATCAGGCTGAACCTGCTGCCCGGCACGGGCGCGCAGGTCATCACGCGCTATCGTGCGCGCGCGCATGAGGCGATGCTGCTGTACTGGGGCGCCGACTACTTCGACCCGCATGCGAATGCGAAGTCGTTCGCGTACAACGTCGACAACGGCGACGCGAATCCGCAGAGCACGACCGCGTGGCGCAACGCGTGGCTCGTGCCCGAGCTGAGCCGGCGCACCACGGCCGCGCTGCAGGCGCGCGATCCGGCGCGCCGCGCGGCGGACTACCAGGCGATCCAGCGCGAGGTCCAGCGCAATTCGCCGATCGTCGTGACGTTCCAGGAGCTGAGCCAGGTGGCGGTGCGCGGCAACGTCAAGGGGTTCGCGGTCGGCCTGACGCCCGACCTGATCCAGTACGCGGGGGTGTCGAAATGACGCGCGCGCCGGCTTCCACTTTGGCCGGCGCGTCGCCGGACGGCGGATCGCTCCGATCCGCCGTCCGGCGGTGTGCGACCGGCCTCGGCCGCGCGCTGGGCGCGCTCGCGCTCACGTCGCTCGGCCTGCTGCTCGTCACGTTCCTGATCGGCCGCGCATCGCCGATCGACCCGGTGCTGAAGGTGGTGGGCGATCACGCATCGCCCGAGACCTACCGGGCCGCCCGTCATGCGATGGGGCTCGACCGGCCGCTGGCCGTGCAGTTCGTCCGCTACGTGCGCGACGCGCTGCACGGCGATCTCGGGCAGTCGACGAGCACCGGCCGACCGGTGCTCGTCGACCTGCTGACCTACTTCCCCGCGACGCTCGAGCTGGCCACGCTGGCGATCCTGCTCGGCGTGCTGCTCGGCGTGCCCGCGGGCGTGTGGGCCGCGCAGCGCCACAACCGGGCCGCCGATCACGCGATCCGGATCGTGGCGCTCGTCGGCTACTCGGTGCCGGTGTTCTGGCTCGGGCTGATGGGGCTCCTCGTCTTCTATTCGAAGCTCGGATGGGTGGCGGGGCCCGGGCGGCTCGACGACGTGTACCTGTACACGGTGCCCGCGTGGAGCAACGCGATGCTGATCGATACGCTGCGCGCGGGGAACGTGGAGGCGTTCGGCAATGCGGTGCGGCACCTCGTGCTGCCGGTGGCGCTGCTGGCGTTCTTCTCGATCGCGTACATCGCGCGCATCACGCGCGCGCTGACGCTCGAGGAGCTCGGCAAGGAGTACGTGCTCACCGCGCGCGCGAAGGGCGCGCCCACCGCGCACCTGCTGTGGCGGCACGTGATGCCCAACATCGCCGCGCCGCTCGTGACGGTGATCGCGCTGTCGTACGCGATGCTGCTCGAAGGCGCGGTGCTCACCGAGACGGTGTTCTCGTGGCAGGGCATCGGGCTCTACATGACGAACGCGCTGTTCGCGGCGGACATGCCCGCGGTGCTGGGCGGCACGCTGCTGATCGGCCTGGCGTTCGTCACGCTGAACGCGTGCGCCGATTTCCTTTCCCATCTGATCGAGCCGAGGTCCGAATGAACCTGATGACATGGCTGGCGGACGATGCGCCGGCAAGCACCTGGCAGGCCCGCTGCGGCGCGGCCTATCGCGCGTGGCGTCGCGCGCGCCGCAATCCCGCGATCCTGTTCGGCGCCGCGGTGGTGGCGGCGCTGCTCGCGTGCGCGGCGTTCGCGCCCGCGCTCGCGGGCTGCGATCCGAATGCGCAGGACATCGCGCAGCGGCTCGCGCCGCCCGGCGCCGCGCACTGGCTGGGCACCGACCAGCTCGGGCGCGACCTGTGGGCGCGCACGATCCACGGCGCGCGTCCGACGCTGGCGATCGTCGCGCTCGTGTCGCTGCTGTCGGCGCCGTTCGGGATGGCCGCGGGCATCTGCGCCGGCTACTTCGGCGGCTGGGCGAACGCGGTGCTGATGCGCGTGACCGACGTGTTCATGGCGTTTCCGCGCCTCGTGCTCGCGCTGGCGTTCGTCGCGCTGCTCGGGCCGGGCATCGAGAACGCGGTGCTCGCGATCGCGATGACCGCATGGCCCGCGTATGCGCGCATCGCGCGCACCGAAACGCGCGTCGTGCGGCGCAGCGAGTTCGTGCTCGCCGCGCGCGCGCTCGGCCTGCCGACCTGGCGGGTGCTGCTCGGCCAGGTGCTGCCGATGTGCCTGCCGTCGTCGATCATCCGCGTGACGCTCGACATGGCCGGCATCATCCTGACCGCCGCGGGGCTCGGCTTTCTCGGCCTCGGCGCGCAGCCGCCGATGTCCGAGTGGGGCGCGATGATCGCGAACGGCCGGCAGTACATCTTCGACCAGTGGTGGGTGGCGGCCGCGCCGGGCGCGGCGATCCTGCTCACGAGCCTGGCCTTCAACCTGCTGGGCGACGGCCTGCGCGACCTGCTGGATGCCAAACATGCGTGAGCTCATCGTGGAAGACCTGTCGGTCACCTATCCGACCCTGCGCGGCGACGTCGACGTCGTGCAGCACCTGTCGATGCGGATCGGCTGCGAACGCGTCGGCATCGTCGGCGAATCCGGCTCGGGCAAGTCGATGACGGCTCGCGCGCTGATGGGGCTGGTGCGCGCGCCCGGGCGGGTGCGCGCCGCGCGGCTCGAATTCGGCGGGCAGGACCTGCTCGGGCTGTCCGAGCGCGGCTGGCGGCGCTTGCGCGGCAGCGGCATCGGGCTGGTGCTGCAGGACCCGAAGTATTCGCTGAATCCGGTGCGCCGGATCGGCGAGCAGGTCGCCGAGGCGGGGCTGCTGCATCGCGCGTTCGGCAAGGGCGACGCGCGCGCGAAGGTGCTGGCGCTGCTCGCCGAGGTCGGCGTCGCCGATCCGGAGCGCGTGGCCGGCGCGTATCCGCACCAGCTGTCGGGCGGCATCGGCCAGCGCGCGATGATCGCCGCGATGCTGGCGGCGTCGCCGCAGCTCCTGATCGCCGACGAGCCGACCTCCGCGCTCGACGTGCAGGTGCGCGACCAGGTGCTCGCGCTGCTGAGCCGCGAGATCGACACGCGCCGGATGGGGCTGCTGCTGATCAGCCACGACCTGCGGATGGTCGCGCGCTTCTGCGACCGGGTGCTGATCATGTACCGCGGCCGCGTCGTCGAGGAATGCCGCGGCGACCGGCTGTTCGACGCGCGTCATCCGTACACGCGCGGGCTGCTCGACTGCCTGCCGTCCGCCGCGACGCGCGGCACGACGCTGCCGGTGCTGGATCGTGCGCGGCTCGACGGCGCGCGCGACGTTCTTTCCGCCAACGGGAGCTGACCTCATGACCCTGCTTCTCCGATGCACCGGCCTGTCGGTGCGGTATCACACGCGGCGCGGCGCGTTCGACGCCGTCGCGGACGTGTCGTTCGACGTCGCGCGCGGCGAGACCTTCGGCCTGGTCGGCGGCTCCGGCTGCGGCAAGTCGACCGTCCTGCGGGTGCTCGCCGGGCTCGAGGACGCGTGGCGCGGCGAGCTCGACGTCGACGGCGCGGTGCGCCGCGACGGCGCGCCGCCGGGGCGAGGCCATGCGCGCGCCGTGCAGATGGTGTTCCAGGATCCGTACGGCTCGCTGCACCCGAAGCACACGATCGACCGGACGCTGGCCGAGCCGTTGCGGCATCACGGCTTCGACCGCGTCAACGAACGGGTGAGCCGGGTGCTCGACCTGGTGGGGCTCGGCGCGCGCTTTCGCTACCGCTATCCGCACCAGTTGTCGGGCGGGCAGCGCCAGCGGGTGGCGATCGCCCGTGCGCTGGTGCTGGAGCCGCGGCTCCTGTTGCTCGACGAGCCGACCTCCGCGCTCGACGCGTCCGTGCAGGCCGAGATCCTCAACCTGCTGGCGGCGCTCAAGCGCGAGTTCGACATCGGCTACCTGTTCGTCAGCCACGACATCGGCGTGGTCAGCCACCTGTGCGACCGGGTGGCGGTGATGGAGCGCGGCCGCATCGTCGAGCAGCTCGACCGCGCGGGGCTGTCGGCGGGCGGCAGCCATCCGGCGGCGCGCGCGCTGTTCGGCGCGCCGGAAAGACCACCCGAAAGGCCGCTCGCGCAGATTTAAGTAAGGCATAAATTTAAGCTTGACGTAACTTTGGTCGAGCGGTAATTTGGGGCGCGCTGGCCGCGGGTTCGCGCGCCGCGCGCGCTCCCTCCGACAACAATGAACAATGTGGGCATCCGATGATCGATCAACTGAAATACAGTTTCTCCGGCCTTCCCCCCTACGATGCATCCGTTGACGAGACACACGCAGGCCTGTCGCGCCTGCTCGACGCCGTGCAGCTCGACGCCGTGGTGATCACGTCGCAGGACGAATTCATTACCGAGTACCTGCCGCGCCGCAACAACCAGCGCTACGCGCTGTCGGGCTTCGACGGCTCGGCAGGCTCCGGCATCTTCCTCAGCGCGGCGGCGGCGCAGGCGCTCGGCGTGCCGCAGTTCCTGCTGTTCGTCGACGGCCGCTATCACCTGCAGGCCGAAAAGCAGTGCAATCCGGCGCGCGTGCACGTCGAGAAGCTCGGGCTGAACGTGTCGATGTGGCCGGCGATGGCCGACTGGCTCGTCGCCCACGCGGGCCGGCTCAAGCGGGTCGGCTACGACGGGCTGCGGATCAGCGTCGCGCAGCGCGACCGGCTGCTCGACAGCACGCAGGCGGCGCAGTTCGACTGGACGAGCCTCGTCGGCCGCGAGATCGACCGGGCGATCGCGCTGCCGGGCTGGGTCGTCGAGCGGCCGATCTTCGAGCTGCCGGAATCGATGACCGGCGTGAGCGTCGCGCAGAACATCGCGACGCTGGGCGAGCGGCTCGCCGCGCACACCGGCGCGGCAAAAGGAAGGACTGCGTTCGTCACCTGCCTGGCGGACGACCTCGGCTATCTGCTGAACAGCCGCGGCTATCACATCCCGAATGCGTCGTCGCACCTGGGCTTCCTGTTCGTGGTCGGCGCGCAGGTCGTGCTGTTCCTGCCGGAAGGCTGCGACCGCTGTCCGGTCGACCTCGAATCGTATCCGGCGCTGCAGGTGATCCGGCGTGACTTCGACGAGCTCGAACGCTTCCTCGCGCAGTTCGTGGCCGAACAGGTGTGCTACGGCTTCGAGTCGGTCAACTGCGCGCTCGTCGAGACGGTGAGCCGCGTGTGGCCGCACGCCCGGCATGCCGATTTCAGCCCGGTCGAGGCGATGCGGGTCGCGAAGACGCCGGAAGTGCTCGACCAGTTCCGCGACGCGTTCGTGCGCAGTTCCGCGGCGATCGCCGACGCGATGCGCTGGGCGAAGACGGGCGAGCCGGGGCAGCGGCATTCCGAATACGACCTGGCCCGCGTGATCAACGACGCATACGGCGCACGCTCGGCGGTGGCGCTGACCTTCACGACGATCGCGGCGAACGGCGCCAACAGCGCGTCCGCGCACTACACGGCGGCGAGCCCGGAAGTCGAGCTGACGGAAGGCGAGCTGGTGCTGCTCGACAGCGGCGCGTACTACGAAGCCGGCTTCGCGACGGACTGCACGCGCGTCGTGCTGCGCCGGACCCGGCCGGACACGGTCGCGCAGCCGTGGCAGCGGGAGATCTACACGGTGGCGCTGAAGGCGTGCATCAAGGGGCTCGTCACGTCGTTCCCGAAAGACGCGTCGGGCGGCGACGTCGATGCGGCCGTGCGGCAGGTGTGCCGCGATCACGGCCACGATTTCGGCCACGGCACCGGGCACGGCGTCGGGATCCACGTGCACGAAGGCGGGGTGCGGTTCGCGCCGGGGTCGAAGTATGGTCTCGTGCCGAATGCGGTGATCTCGGTCGAGCCGGGCATCTACGTGCCGGGCAAGGGCGGCGTGCGGATCGAGAACATCGTGATCATCCATCCGAGCGAGCAGGAGCCGGACAAGATGACGTTCGAGAACATCGTCGCGGTCGGCTACGACTGGGACCTGATCGATCTCGACCTGCTGACCGACGACGAACGCGATTACCTGCGCGACTACGAGCGGCTGTGCGCCGAGCGCGGCACGCAGGTGACGGCGTGCCCGCTGCTGTAAGCGACGCCGGCGATGCCGCCGCGGGCCCGGCCCGGCGGCGGTGACGCGGATGACGGCGGCGGGCCGCGCGCGGCCCGCCGTTTGCGTCGATCAGTTCATCAGGCGTGCGCGCACGAACGGCGCGACCTGCTCGGCGAGCCACGCGTGCGTGCGCGTCGTCGGGTGCAGCGTGTCCCAGAACACGAAGCGCGCCGGATCGCGGCAGTCCGCGCGCGGCGTCTGCGCGGCCATGTAGGTGAACGACGACGGTTTCGGAATGTCGAGGCACGAGCGCTTCGCCTCGTCGAAGCCGTATTTGGCCGGGTGGCTCAGCAGGTCGTCGAACAGCGCGTACGCGTCGAACACCTCGAGCCGCAGCGTCGCGCCGTAGCGGGCGCGCAGCGCGGCGGCCGCGTCGGCGAGGCGCTTGTTGTAGTCCTTCACCTGCGCGGCGACGCTTGCGGTGTCGGTGCGGGTCGCGAACACCGGCGCGCGCGACACGTCCGGCAGCGTGACGAGCATGATCCGCGTCGCGCCGGCCGCGGCGAGCCGGTCAAGGCTGTCGCGCACCGCATTGGCCGCCTGCTCGGGCGAGCGCCCGTAGTTCACGAGATCGTTGCCGCCCGCGAACACCGCGAACAGCGTGTTGCCGGGCCGGTAGTCCGGCGCGCGCTCCATGTATTCGCGCCACGAGTCGATCTGCTGCACGAGGCCCGGCACGACGAGGTGCTGGTCGGTCGCCGCGCCGCCGATCGCCCAGTTGTAGAACGGCAGCCGCAGCGTGTTCGCGAGGTATTCGGCCCACACCGGGCCGTTGCTGAAGCGCCCCGCATGCCAGCTCGTGCCGTTCGGCAGCTTCCACTGGCTCGCGTTGAACATGTTCTGGGTGTCCGACAGGCTGTCGCCGAACACGATCAGCTTGTTGACGCGCGCGTCCTGCTGCGCGGAATCGATGGTCCACACCGTGTAGTTGAACGACAGCGCATTGTTGGCCGCGACCGCCTGCGTGAGGTCGGACTTGATGCCTTTCGCGGCCAGCGTCTTGCGGCACACGTCGGCCAGCGTGTCCTGCGGCGTCGTGCTGTAGAACATGTTCTTCCACTGCGTGACGCCGTCCGCCCACCAGTAGCCCGGCACGCGATACCAGTCGCCGCCGGCGGGGTCGCGCGCCCATTCGTAGGTCGCGGCCGGCTTCAGCGGGTCCGCGTCGATGCGGTACCAGCAGCGCAGGTAGGTGTAGGTGTCGGAGCCGCGCCGCGCGGTGCGCGGCGTCACGACGGACCCGGTCGAGGCGGCCGGCGGCGTGACGTCGGGGCCGGCCGGCGACAGCGACATGTCGCCGGTCGGCGTGGGCAGCGGCGCGGGGCCGGCGGCGTGCGCGGGAGCGAGCGTCAGCGTGGCGCCCAGCGCCGCGACGGCGGCGATGCGGTGTGACAGGGGAATACGGAAACGTTGCATGAGGCCCTCTTCTGATTGTTGTGATTGGACGGCCGCGCGGCTGCGCTGCCGTGTATTGGAGGGGACCGTGGGCGCCGGGTTCGAGCCCGGTCTGTTGAAACGTGAACTGCGTTGAACTGCGGTGAAACTCGGCGGCGCGGGCCGCCGCCGGCCGGTCAGCGCACCAGCGTCGACACGCGACCGTCGGGGCCGTAGAAGCCGACCCGCGCGGGCGCGTCGCGCAGCACCGCGAGCGCGCGCTCGTTGTAGTCCATCCGAATGCGGATCAGCATGCCGTTGTTCGCGTTCGCGCGGCGGGCGCGATCGGCGGCATGCTGCAGCAATTGCCAGCTGCCGGACAGGCGCGCGTCGTGCTCGGCGGCCTGGTCCATCCCTTTCTTGCCGCCGGGAAAGCCGAGCGCGGACAGCTGGGTGTCGCGGGTGCGCTCGAGCTGCGCGAGCCGGTCGATCAGCTCGCTTTTCTTCTCGATGATCCCGGGCAGCATCTCGAGCGGCTCGGGCGTCGTCAGCGCCTTTTCCTCATAGGCGAGCAGCGACGCGAACGCTTCGACCGTCGCGTGTTCGTCGTTGACCGTGGCCAGCAGCTCGTCTCTCATCGCCATTCGCTCTTCAGGCCGGCGCGCGGACGGGCCGCGCGCCGGCAAACCGGTTGGACCGGCCTTGCGGGCCGGATCAGGCGCCCTGCGGACGCTGCTGCTTCAGCAGCTCGCGGGCGGTATTCAGTACGCCGTCGGCAATCTTGCTCGCGTCGATCGTCAGCGTGCCGTTGCTCAGCGCGTCCTTGATCGACTGGACGAGGCCCGTGTCGATGTCGGCGTTGCCGGACGCCGACAGCGTGCGCAACTGCCCGGACAGGCCCGACAGGTTGACGGTCGCGTCGCCGCCGGCCGTGCCTGCGGCGCCCGCTTGCGGGCCGGCCGCGGCGGGCGCGTCGTCCTGCGGACGAGCTGCGCCGTTGCCGGAAGTGGCAGGCGCGCGGGTATTCGGGGTAGGCGTCGAATCGATTTTCACGATGGCATTCCTGTGCGGTTTGACCCAGATAACGGCAAGGCGGGGCCAAACTTTAGCACCTCGTGGGCGACGCAAACCTCCGAGGAATCAGAATCTTGTCTCGGTCAGAGCGGAATCTCCACCGTGCCGGCGTCCTTGACGATCGCCGTGACGATCTGCCCGGCCGCCATCCGCACCCGCACCGACTGGCCGGGCGCCGCGTTGGCGAGCGCGCTGCCTTCGCCCGAGATCGTGAAACCCGGCCCGGCCGCGACGACCCGCACGGTCTGGCCGGCTGTCACCGACGCCGCGCTCTTCAGCATGTCCTGCCGCAGCGGCAACCCCGCGGCGACGCGCGCGAGCGCGGTCGAGCCGACCGCCTGCGACGGATCGGTGATGACCGCGAGCGGCAGCAGGGTCAGGTCGCCGTCGCGCGCGATGAGGTCGGCCGCGGTGAGCACCTCGCCCGGCGCGATCTGCCGCGCGGCCGCGTAATAGGTGGCCTGCACGGTGACCTTCGCCTGCAGGTAGACGGTCCACGGCCGCTCGCCCGCGCAGCGCACGCCGACCGTCGTGCGGCCCCACAGGCGCGCGCCGGTCGGCAGGAACGGCTCGAGCGTCGTGCACGCGGCGAGCCCGCGCGGAAAGGAGGGCGCGACGCTCGCCGCCGGCTTGCCGGGCAGGCCGGCGATCTGCTGCTGGAGGAACGCGAGCGCGGTGCGCCGGATCGTGTCGGGGTCCTGCTGGCCGGGCGGCGTCGAGACGGCGGCTGCGGCGGCTGCGGCGGCTGCGGCGGCGGCCCCGGCGGCGGGGCCGGCGGCGGGGCCGGTGCGCGAGGCCGGCGCGGCGGCGGCCACGTTGGCGCGCCAGGCCGGTTGGCGCGGCGCGAGCGCGGGGCGCATCACCGCGGCGGGCTCGCCCGCGACGACCGTGGCGATCCGGCCCGGATCGGCAGCCGCGACGGCCGGCTGAGCCGGGCGTGCCGCGCCGTAAGCGGTGTTGGGGTTGCCGGCCGGCATCGGCGCGGCCAGGCGGGCGGGGGCGGGCGCCGGGAGCGGCGCCTGCGGGCGCGCGGCCGGCGCCGCCGGAACGGTGGTCGGGGGCACGGCTGCCACGGTGCGCGGCGCGTAAGCCGGCGTGCCGGCGGGCAGTCCGGGCATACCGGGGGTGCCGGCGGCCATGCCCCCCGCGATCGCCGCCGGGCTTGCCGCCGGGTTCACTGCCGGCAGCGCGCCGGCCGTTTCCGCGGCGTTCGCCCCCGGCGTCCCGCCCGGGTTCAGGTTCCCCGCCGGGCGCCCGGCGTTGGCCGCATTCGCGTTCGCGAGCGCGGTCTCGGCCGACTCGCCGCGGCCGGGAATCACGATCATCCCGTCGTCCGCGGCCAGCGCGGTCGTGGCGCACGCCCACAGCGCGGCGGCGAGCGCGAACGCCAGCCGCGCGTGTGGCCGTTGCCCGTTGACGCTGCGAAGAGCGCTGCCGGTCATCGTCGTGTCCTCGATCCGTTGATCCGATTGGCATTCTAGGGAGCGGGGCCGCCGCGCAAACGATGAATAGAGGGGGGCTTTGCCGCGTTATTCGTCCGATTGCCCGTTGCGCCCGCCGCCTACCATGCGTGTCATGGAAAAAAGCCTCTTTGGCCGCCGTGCGGCGAAAGAGCGGTGCAGCGCTTCAAACGGAGAGACGCACACATGCTGGACAGACTCGATGCCGAATTCGCGTTCGGCCGCCAGGCACTCGACGTGCGCGCCTATCGGCAGGAACTGCTGTCGTCGAACATCGCAAACGCGGACACGCCCGGCTACCAGGCGCGCGACGTCGATTTCTCGTCGACGCTCGCCCGCTCGCTGAAACAGGTAAACGGCGGCGTCGCGCCGAGCAACGCCGCGCAGCTGCCGCTCGCGCAGCCGGCCGGCGTGACGAGCGGGATGACGATGGCGTCGACGGCGCAGGGCCACATGGCCGGCAACGCGAAGCTGATCCCGACCGACGACTACGGCCGGCCGCAATACCGCCAGCCGACGCAACCGGCGCTCGACGGCAACACGGTCGAGCTCGACGTCGAGCGCGTGCAGTTCGCGAACAACGCGCTGCACTACGAAAGCGGGATGACCGTGATGACCCAGCAGATCAAGGCGATGATCGCCGCGATCACGTCGAACTCGTGACCGCAACCCGCATCGAGCATAAGGAGTCTCCATGCCCTCGTTGATGAACATCTTCGGCGTTGCCGGCTCGGCGCTGTCCGCGCAGTCGCAGCGCCTGAACGTCACCGCGTCGAACATCGCGAACGCCGACAGCGCGACCGGCCCCGACGGCAAGCCGTACAAGGCGAAGCAGGTCGTGTTCGCGGCCGATCCGCAAGGCCGCGCGCGCACCGCGTCCGGTCAGGGCGTCGGCGGCGTGCGCGTGGCGAAGGTGATCGACGATCCGTCGCCGATGAAGTCGACCTACGATCCGGCGAACCCGGCCGCCGACGCGAACGGCTACGTGCAGATGCCGAACGTCGACCCGGTGCAGGAAATGGTGAACATGATTTCCGCGTCGCGCTCGTACCAGGCCAACGTCGAGACGCTGAACACCGCGAAGCAGCTGATGCTGAAGACGCTGACGATCGGCACCTGAGCGCGTTTCCCCTCTCACCAGACAGAAGGCACGACCGAATGGCATCCTCCTCCACCACGATCGGCGGCAACGGCACGAGCACGTCGACGCTGCCGACCGACACGATGAACACGAACAAGGTGTCGACCACCGGCACCTTGTCGACCACGTCGGCGAGCGACCTGCAGACGACGTTCCTGAAGCTGCTCGTCACGCAGTTGAAGAACCAGGATCCGACCAGCCCGGTCGACAGCTCGCAGATGACCTCGCAGCTCGCGCAGATCAACACGGTGAGCGGCATCGCGCAGCTCAACACGTCGCTGACTTCGCTGTCGTCGCAGCTCACGGCCGGCCAGCAGACCCAGGCGGCGCTCCTGATCGGCTCGAACGTGCTCGCGCCGGGCAACGGCGTCGCGGTGAAGGGCGGCGCGGCGTCGCCGTTCGGCGTGCAGCTGCCGAACGACGTGTCGAACCTGACCATCACCGTGAAGAACGATGCGGGCGTCGTCGTCAACTCGATCAACGCGGGCAAGCAGTCGGCCGGCACCGTGCCGTTCAACTGGACGCCGACCGACGCGGCGGGCAACACGCTGCCGGACGGCAAGTACACGATCAACGCGCAGTACGTCGGCAGCGACGGCAAGACCTATACCGCGACAGCGCTGTCGACCGCGCAGGTCCGCAGCGTGATCAAGCAGGCGGACGGCACGGCGGGGCTCGTGCTGTCGAACGGCACGACGGTGGGGCTCACCCAGGTCGCGTCGATCTTCCCGAGCGCGTCGTCGTCGTCCACGTCGACCAGCACGACCACCACCAACTGATTCAGCTTTCAGGAAACGGAGACCGGAATGGGTTATCAACAAGGTTTGAGCGGCCTCTCGGGTGCATCGAACGCGCTCGACGTGATCGGCAACAACATCGCGAACGCGAACACGGTCGGCTTCAAGTCGAGCACCGCGCAGTTCTCCGACATGTACGCGAACTCGGTCGCGACGTCGGTCAACACCCAGATCGGCATCGGCACGCGGATCGCGTCGGTGCAGCAGCAATTCGGCCAGGGCACGATCAACACGACGAGCAACGCGCTCGACGTCGCGATCAACGGCAACGGCTTCTTCCAGATGTCGAACAACGGCGTGGTCACGTATTCGCGCGACGGCACGTTCCAGCGTGACAAGAACGGCTTCATCGTCGATTCGCAGGGCCGCAACCTGATGGGCTATGCCGCAGCCGCGGGCGGCGTGATCAACACCGCGGCGACCGTGCCGCTGCAGGCGCCGACCGCCAACCTCGCGCCGACCGCGTCGACCAAGATCACCGGCCAGTTCAACCTGAACTCGCAGGACACGGTGCCGGCCACGACGCCGTTCAGCCCGACGGACAACACGACGTACAACTACTCGACGTCGATCCAGGTGTACGACACGCTCGGCGGCACGCAGCAGGTCGACATGTATTTCGTGAAGAGCGCGACGGCCGGCCAGTGGGAAGCGTACGCGCACGTGCAGGGCCAGCCGACGACCGACCTCGGCAAGGTGACGTTCAGCCCGACGGGCCAGATCATGAGCACGACCACCCCGGGCGGCGTGGGGACCCCGTCGCTCGGCAAGTTCCCGTTCTCGATCACGACCAGCGACGGCTCCACGACGCCGCAGAACCTGACGCTCGACCTGACCGGCACGACCCAGTACGGCGGCAAGGACGGCGTGACCAACCTCGCGCAGGACGGCTTCGCGAGCGGCACGCTGTCGACCTTCACGATCGGCGCCGACGGCAAGCTGACCGGCAACTACTCGAACGGCCAGACGCAGACGCTCGGCCTGATCGCGCTCGCGAACTTCAACAACCCGAACGGCCTCACGAACCTCGGCGGCAACCAGTACGCCGAGAGCTCCGTGTCGGGGGTGCCGCAGATCTCCGCGCCGGGCAGCACGAACCACGGCGTGCTGCAGGGCAGCGCGCTGGAAAACTCGAACGTCGACCTGACGGCCCAGCTCGTCAACCTGATCACCGCGCAGCGCAACTACCAGGCGAACGCGCAGACGATCAAGACGCAGCAGGCCGTCGACCAGGCGGTCATCAACCTCTGACGCGCGGATAATCGGCAGCCATGGACCGACTGATATACACGGCGATGACGGGCGCTTCGCAGGCGCTCGACCAGCAGGCGATCGTCGCGAACAATCTGGCGAACGCGTCGACGACCGGCTTTCGCGCGCAGCTCGCGACCTATCGCGCGGTGCCGATGAACTTCGGCGACGGCAGCGCGATCGACCCGACGACGACCCGCACCTACGTGCTGTCGTCGACGCCCGGCGCGGACTTCGCGCCGGGGCCGATCTCGCGCACCGGCAATCCGCTCGACGTCGCGGTGCAGGGCGCCGGCTGGCTGTCCGTGCAGCTGGCCGACGGCAGCGAGGCCTATACGCGCGACGGCAACCTGCACGTCAACCAGGACGGCCAGCTCGTCAACGCGAACAACCTGCCGGTGGTCGGCAACGGCGGCCCGATCTCGGTGCCGCCGAATGCCGAGGTGACGATCGGCAAGGACGGCACGGTGTCCGCGCTGATGCCGGGCGATCCGCCGACCGCGGTCGCGATGATCGACCAGATGAAGCTCGTCAATCCCGATCCGGCGACGATCACGCGCGGCAACGACGGCCTGTTCCGCACCGCCGACGGCAACCCGGCGGACGCCGACCCGAACGTCGTCGTCGTGCCGAATTCGCTCGAAGGCAGCAACGTCAACCCGGTGAACGCGATGGTCGCGATGATCGACAACGCGCGCGCCTTCCAGCTGCAGTCGAAGATGATCCAGACTGCCGACCAGAACGAGCAGTCGGCGAACCAGCTGCTCAATTTCAGCTGACGCCAGCCAACGAAGGAGTCAATTCAAAGTGAACCGTTCGCTCTACATCGCCGCTACCGGCATGAATGCGCAGCAGGCGCAGATGGACGTGATCTCGAACAACCTCGCGAACGTCAGCACCAACGGCTACAAGGGCTCGCGCGCGGTATTCGAGGACCTGCTGTACCAGACGATCCGCCAGCCCGGCGCGAACTCGACGCAGCAGACCGAGCTGCCGTCGGGCCTGCAGCTCGGCACCGGCGTGCAGCAGGTCGCGACCGAGCGCCTGTACACGCAGGGCAGCCTGCAGCAGACCGGCAACTCGAAGGACCTCGCGATCGATGGCGCGGGCTTCTTCCAGGTGCTGATGCCGGACGGCACGAACGCGTACACGCGCGACGGCTCGTTCCAGACCAACGCGCAGGGCCAGCTCGTCACGGCGAGCGGCTACCAGGTCCTGCCGGCGATCACCGTGCCGCAGAACGCGACCGCGCTGACGATCGGCAAGGACGGCGTGGTGTCGGTCAAGCAGGCGGGCTCGAACAACGCGGTGCAGATCGGCTCGATCCAGATCGCGACCTTCATCAACCCGGCCGGCCTCGAGGCGAAGGGCGAGAACCTGTTCGCCGAGACCACGTCGTCGGGCGCGCCGAACGTATCGCAGCCGGGCCTGAACGGCGCGGGCTCGCTCAACCAGGGCTATGTCGAAGCGTCGAACGTGAACGTCGTGCAGGAGCTCGTCAACATGATCCAGACGCAGCGCGCGTACGAGATCAACAGCAAGGCCGTGACGACTTCCGACCAGATGCTGCAGAACGTCACGCAGATGAAGAGCTAACCGGAATCACTCGTCGCCGCAATGAAGCAGGTTCGTCCCTTCCCGTTCGTCACCGCCCGCGCCGCCTGCGTGCTCGCGGCGGCGGCGCTCGCGGGCTGCGCGCAGATTCCGCGCGAGCCGATCATCCAGCAGCCGATGTCGGCGCAGCCGCCGATTCCGCCGTCGATGCAGGCGCCCGGCTCGATCTACAACCCGGGCTACGCGGGCCGGCCGCTGTTCGAGGATCAGCGCCCGCGCAACGTCGGCGACATCCTGACGATCGTGATCGCGGAGAACATCAACGCGACGAAGTCGTCCGGCGCGAACACCAACCGCGCGGGCAACACCAACTTCGACGTGCCGACCGCCGGCTTCCTCGGCGGGCTGTTCAGCAAGGCGAACCTGTCGGCGACGGGCGCCAACAAGTTCAACGCGACGGGCGGCGCGAGCGCGGCGAACACGTTCAACGGCACGATCACGGTCACCGTGACCAACGTGCTGCCGAACGGCAACCTGATCGTCAGCGGCGAGAAGCAGATGCTGATCAACCAGGGCAACGAGTTCGTGCGCTTCTCGGGCGTCGTGAACCCGAACACGATCTCCGGCGCGAACTCGGTCCTCTCGACGCAGGTCGCCGACGCGAAGATCGAATACTCGGCGAAGGGCTACATCAACGAAGCCGAGACGATGGGCTGGCTGCAGCGCTTCTTCCTCAACATTTCGCCGTGGTGATGACGATGCGTACCTTGCTCGCGCGCGTGATGCGCCATCTCGTCCGCTCGAATCGCCTGGCCGCCGTGCGCTGCGCGCTCGCCGCGTGCTGCGCGCTCGCCCTCGTACCGGCGGCCGCGCACGCCGAGCGCCTGAAGGACCTCGCGCAGATCCAGGGCGTGCGCGACAACCCGCTGATCGGCTATGGCCTCGTCGTCGGCCTCGACGGCACCGGCGACCAGACGATGCAGACGCCGTTCACGACGCAGACGCTCGCGAACATGCTCGCGAACCTCGGCATCTCGCTCAACAACGGCTCGGCCAACGGCGGCGGCTCGTCGCTGTCGAACATGCAGCTGAAGAACGTCGCGGCGGTGATGGTCACCGCGACGCTGCCGCCGTTCGCGCGGCCGGGCGAGGCGGTCGACGTCACCGTGTCGTCGCTCGGCAACGCGAAGAGCCTGCGCGGCGGCACGCTGCTGCTCACGCCGCTCAAGGGCGCGGACGGGCAGGTGTACGCGCTCGCGCAGGGCAACATGGCGGTCGGCGGCGCGGGCGCGAGCGCGAACGGCAGCCGCGTGCAGGTGAACCAGCTCGCGTCGGGCCGCATCGCCGGCGGCGCGATCGTCGAGCGCTCGGTGCCGAACGCGGTCGCGCAGATGAACGGGATGCTGCAGCTGCAGCTGAACGACATGGACTACGGCACCGCGCAGCGCATCGTGTCGGCGATCAACGGCAGCTTCGGGCCGAACACCGCGACCGCGCTCGACGGCCGCACGATCCAGCTCGCGGCGCCGGCCGATTCGGCGCAGCAGGTCGCGTTCATGGCGCGCCTGCAGAACCTCGACGTGAGTCCGGACAAGGCCGCCGCGAAGGTGATCCTGAACGCGCGCACGGGCTCGATCGTGATGAACCAGATGGTCACGCTGCAGAGCTGCGCGGTCGCGCACGGCAACCTGTCGGTGGTCGTCAACACGCAGCCGGTCGTGTCGCAGCCGGGGCCGTTCTCGAACGGGCAGACGGTGGCCGCGCAGCAGTCGCAGATCCAGCTGAAGCAGGACAACGGCGCGCTGAAGATGGTGACGGCGGGCGCGAACCTCGCCGACGTCGTGAAGGCGCTCAACTCGCTCGGCGCGACGCCCGCGGACCTGATGTCGATCCTGCAGGCGATGAAGGCCGCAGGTTCATTGCGGGCCGACCTGGAGATCATCTAAATGGCGAATTCCGCGAATCTCTCCAACGCGAACGACCTGTCGCAGCGCTTCGCGCTCGACGTGCAGGGCTTCGACGCGCTGCGCGCGCAGGTCAAGCAGTCGCCGCAGGCGGGCGTGAAGCTCGTCGCGGGCCAGTTCGACGCGATGTTCACGCAGATGATGCTGAAGAGCATGCGCGACGCGACGCCCGACGGCGGCCTGTTCGACTCGAGCACGTCGAAGATGTACACGTCGATGCTCGACCAGCAGCTCGCGCAGCACATGTCGTCGCGCGGGATCGGCGTGGCCGACGCGCTGATGAAGCAGCTGATGCGCAACGCGAACCTCGGCGCGGGCGGGGCGGGCGGCGCGGCCGACGCCGGCGCGGACGGGCTCGGGATGGCCGGCTCGGGGATCGCCGGCAACGAGGGCGGCATGGCCGCGATGAACGCGATGGCGCGCGCCTACGCGAGCGCGGCCGGCAACAACGGCGCGCTGGCGAGCGGGCGCGGCTATTCCGCGGGCAGCGCGCTGACGCCGCCGGTGAAGGGCGCGGGCGGCTCGCCCGACGCCGACGCATTCGTCGACCGGCTCGCCGGCCCGGCGCAGGCGGCGAGCGCGACGACCGGCGTGCCGGCGCGCTTCATCGTCGGCCAGGCCGCGCTCGAATCGGGCTGGGGCAAGCGCGAGATCCGCGCGGCCGACGGCTCGACGAGCTACAACGTGTTCGGCATCAAGGCGACCAAGGGCTGGACCGGCCGCACGGTGTCGGCGCTGACGACCGAATACGTGAACGGCGAGCCGCGCCGCGTCGTCGCGAAGTTCCGCGCGTACGACTCCTACGAGCACGCGATGACCGACTACGCGAACCTGCTGAAGAACAATCCGCGCTACGCGGGCGTGCTGAGCGCGAGCCGCAGCGTCGAGGGCTTCGCGCACGGGATGCAGAAGGCCGGCTACGCGACCGACCCGAACTACGCGAAGAAGCTCATCTCGATCATGCAGCAGATCGGCTGACCAGGCCGCTTTCGTCTATCCTGTTGCGCTCCTTCTTTCGGACCGCGCCCGGCCTCGCCGCGCGCGGTTTGAACGTTTGCGCGAAAAAAATCGGAAAATCGATCTAAACTTTCGGGCAGCACTGCCGCTAAGTGTGAGAGACCTGCGACCGGGCCGACGATCTGGCCCGGTTTTTTGCGCACCGGTTCCCGGGCGCTCATGACAAGAAAGACCGGCAAGCCATGAATATCGAACTGTCGACGGACCCGAGCCAGGACGCGGGGCACTCCGGGCCCGACTACGCCCGCCGCAATCCGCTGGAAATCGGCGTGCAGCTGCGCAACCTCGTGAACCGCGGCGATTTCCTGACCGTCCAGTACCCGGGCGGCCAGCTCGTCACCCGGCTGCTCGAGGTCGACGTCGGCGCACGCACCTTCACGTTCGACTGGGGCGCGCTCGCCGAACAGAACGACGGCATTCTCGCCGCGTCGCACTGCACGTTCTCGGCCTCGCCGGAAGGCGTGCGCGTCGAGTTCGGCACCAGCGCGCCGCGCGAGACCCGCTACGAAGGGCTGCCCGCGTTCGAGGCCGACTTCCCGGACGTGCTGTACTGCATCCAGCGGCGCGAATATTTCCGGGTCGACGCGCCGATCATCGATCCGTACCTGTGCCGCGGCAAGCTGCCGGACGGCGAGAGCTTCCTGTTCGAAGTGCACAACCTGTCGCTCGGCGGGGTCGGCCTGCGCACGGCCGACGAGCGCGTCGCGGCGCTCGAGCTCGGCACGGTGCTGCCCGACGTCGAGCTGGAGCTGAACGGGCACGGCAAGCTGTCGCTCGACCTGCAGCTCGTGTCGCAGCGCTCGACCGAGGTGCCGAACGGCACGCGGCGCTACCAGCTCGGCTTCCGCTTCATGTCGTTGCCGGGCAGTGCCGAGAACACGCTGCAGCGCCTGATCACCCAGCTCGAGATGAAGCGCCGCCAGCTCGCGCGCGCCTGACGTCTGCATCACCCCCCGGCCGCCCGCTGCCATTGCGCGCGGCGGCCCGCATTTTCCCCTCAATTTTTTCGATCCGCGGCCGTTATACCGGGAGTCACGCAACCCGGCGGCCGCAGCGCGGCCGACCCTTCAGGATCGCGCATGTCCAACACACTGATGAACCTCGGTATCAGCGGCCTCAACTCCGCCATCTGGGGCCTGACGACGACCAGCAACAACATCGCCAACGCGGCGACGCCCGGCTACACGATCGAGCGCCCGGTCTACGCGGAGGCGAGCGGCCAGTACACCGGCAGCGGCTACCTGCCGCAGGGCGTGAACACCGTCACCGTCCAGCGCCAGTACAGCCAGTACCTGAACGACCAGCTGAACAGCGCGCAGACCCAGGGCGGTTCGCTGTCGACCTGGAATACGCTGGTCGCGCAGCTGAACAACTTCGTCGGCAGCCCGACGGGCGGGATCTCGACCGCGATCACCAACTACTTCACCGGGTTGCAGAACGTCGCGAACAAGGCGGCCGACACGTCGGTGCGGCAGACTGCGATCAGCAACGCGCAGACGCTGGCCGACCAGCTGAAGGCGGCCGGCGCGCAATACGACGCGCTGCGCCAGAGCGTGAACACGCAGCTGTCCGGCACCGTCGCGCAGATCAATACGTATACGACGCAGATCGCGCAGCTGAACCAGCAGATCGCGACGGCGGGCAGCCAGGGGCAGCCGCCGAACCAGCTGCTGGACCAGCGCGACCAGGCGGTGTCGAACCTGTCGAGCCTCGCGGGCATCCAGGTCGTGCGCAACGACCAGGGCTACAGCGTGTTCCTCGCGGGCGGCCAGCCGCTCGTCGTCGCCGACAAGAGCTACACGCTCGCCGCGGTCACGTCGCCGTCGGACCCGAGCGAGCTGTCCGTCGTGTCGCAGGGGATCGCCGGCGCGAACCCGCCGGGCCAGAACCAGTCGCTGCCGGATACGTCGCTGTCGGGCGGCACGCTCGGCGGCCTGCTCTCTTTCCGCCGCCAGACCCTCGACCCCGCGCAGGCGCAGCTCGGCGCGGTCGCGACCAGCTTCGCCGCGCAGGTCAACGCGCAGAACGCGCTCGGCGTCGACCTGTCGGGCAATCCCGGCGGCAACCTGTTCTCGACCGGCAGCCCGACCGTGTTCGCGAACCAGGCGAACACGGGTGGCGCGACGCTCAACGTGTCGTTCGCGAACCCCTCGCAGCCGACGACGAGCGACTACACGCTGTCGTACCAGGGCGCCAACAAGTACGCGCTGACCGACCGCGCGACCGGCTCGGTGGTCGGCACGGCCACGTCGGCGACGATGCCGATTTCGATCGGCGGGCTGAACTTCTCCGTATCCGGCACGATGAACGCGGGCGATTCGTTCACGGTGCTGCCGACGCGCGGCGCGCTCGGTGGGTTCTCGCTCGCGACCACGAACGGCGCGGCGATCGCGGCGGCGTCGCCGGTCGCCGTGTCGGCGTCGGGGACCAACACGGGCACCGGCAAGATCACGCAAGGCGCGGTGACCGCGGGCTACCAGGTTCCGGCCGGCGGCACGACGCTGACTTACGACGCGACGACCAACACGCTGTCCGGCTTCCCTGCCGGCACGACGGTGACGATCGCGACCACGCCGCCGACCACGGTGCCGATCGCCGGCCCGGCGACGACGGTGCCGTACACCCCGGCGACGGGCGCGACGATGACGATGACGGGCGCCGCGGCGGGCGCGATCAACGGCGTGACGATTACGCTGTCGGGCACGCCGAGCACCGGTGACACCTTCAAGATCGCCCCGTACTCGGGCGGCACCAGTGACGGCAACAACGCACTCGCGCTCTCGCAGATCGTGACCGCGAAGACGCTCGGCAACGGCACGACAACGCTGACCGGCGCGTACGCGAACTATGTGAACGGGATCGGCAACACCGCGAGCCAGCTGAAGTCGTCGAGCGCCGCGCAGACCGCGCTCGTCGGCCAGATCACGAAGGCGCAGCAGGAGGTGTCGGGCGTGAACCAGAACGAGGAAGCGGCCAACCTGATGCAGTACCAGCAGCTCTACCAGGCGAACGCGAAAGTGATCCAGACGGCGTCGACGCTGTTCCAGACCGTGCTCGGCCTGTTCAACTGACCGGATTTCGAGGATTCAAGCGATGCGAATTTCCAGCGCCCAGTTTTTCCAGCTGAACGTCGCCACGATGAACGACCAGCAGGCACAGCTCGCGCAGCTGTACCAGCAGCTGTCGAGCGGCGTGAGCCTGACGACGCCGGGGGACAACCCGGTCGGCGCCGCACAGGCCGTGCAGCTGTCGATGACGTCGGCGACGCTGTCGCAGTACACGACCAACCAGAATGCGGCGCTGGCGTCGCTGCAGGCCGAGGACTCGGCGCTGTCGAGCGTCAACACCGTGCTGACCAGCATCCAGTCGACGTTGGTGCGCGCAGGCGACGGTTCGCTGTCCGACACCAACCGCGCGGCGCTCGCGACGCAGATCCAGAGCGCGCGCGACCAGCTGATGACGATCGCGAACTCGAACGACGGCGCGGGCAACTACCTGTTCGCCGGGTTCAAGAACGGCAGCCAGCCGTTCACGAACAAGGCGGGCGGCGGTGTGAGCTACGTCGGGGACACGGGCACGCGCAACGTGCAGATTGCCGATTCCCGCACCCTGTCGCAGGGCGACAACGGCGCGTCCGTGTTCATGTCGGTGCCGACGTTCGGCAGCCAGCCGGTGCCGGCCGGGAGTGCGTCGAACACCGGCACGGGCACGATCAGCCCTGTCACCGTGACGAGCCCGTCGGCCGCGACCAACAACCACCAGTTCACGATCCAGTTCGGCGGCACCGCCGCCGCGCCGACCTACACGGTGACCGACAACACGATCGGCCCGACGTCGACGACGCCCGCGCAGCCGTACACGGCCGGCGCGGCGATTTCACTCGGCGGCGGCATGACGGTCGCGGTGTCCGGCGCGCCCGCGAACACCGATTCATTCACGGTGTCGCCCGCGCCGCAGGCCCCCGGCGGCGCCGACGTGTTCTCGACGCTCGATTCGATCGTCGCCGCGCTGAATACGCCTTCCGTCAACAACCCGGTAGCCATGGCGACGCTCAAGAACGCGATGACGGCCGGCGCGACGAAGCTCAGCAACACGATGAGCAACGTCACGACGATCCAGGCGGACGTCGGCGGCCGCGAGCAGGAAATCAAGGCGATGCAGACGGTCACGCAGACCAACTCGCTGCAGGTTTCCAGCAATCTCGCGGACCTGACGAGCACCAACATGGTCTCGACGATCAGCCAGTTCACGCAGCTGCAGAACGCGCTGACCGGCGCGCAGAAGGCCTTCGTGCAAATGCAGAACCTGTCGCTGTTCCAGTACATCAACCCGTGATGCAGCCTGCGCCGGACGCGATGTGAGCGCATGCTCACGTCGCGCGGCGCGCCGTCCGGCCTTAGCTGGACAGGAACGGGCGGGCTTCCTCGAGATCCGGAAAGACCAAGGCGCCGCGCGCGGTCAGGACGTCCGCCTTGGGCGGCGTGCCGACGCCGACGAATTCAAGGCCGAGATGCCGGGCCACGTCGAGGTCCCAGCGCCCGTCGCCGACCGAAACGGTGCGGCAGGCCGAGTCGACGCGATAGTGCCGCCGGGCGCGCTCGACGGCGGCCGCGACAAGATCTGTCCGTGAAGGGTATTCCGACGCGGTCACCAGCAGCGCGTCGTCGAACGGAATGCCGACGGCCCGCAGCTTCCGCTCGCTGACGCGCCTCACCCCGCCCGTCGCAAAGACAATTCCCCACCCCGACGCCATCGCCTCCCGCACGAACGCGCCGGCGCCGCGAATTTCCCTGAGTTCTTGGCGGGACAGCGCGTCGACGAAATGACGATCCACCTCCTGCTCGAAGGTCGCAACGGCCGATGCGCTCATCGGGCGCCAGCCGTTGGACGATAGCGCGTGCGCGAGGATGCCCGTGTCGGTGTGGTGCGGATAGCGCCCCCAGTCAGTGTCGAGGGCCGGCAGCTTCAGGGCCAGCATCGCCGCCAGGAACGCGGACTGGTGCATGGCGACCGAGTCCGTCAGCGTGCCGTCGATATCCAGGACAAGTAGGCGTTCAGCTTTCATCGATCACCAGCACATAAAGGGTGGGAGGGCGGGAAAACGCAGGCCCGAAGTTCAGGGCAGCGGCCATTCTACTGAGGAATTTCGGTGATCGGCGGGGCCGAAAGCGGCAGGCCGGCGTTGCGTTCTCCGCACATTCGCGATGAACCAAAAAAAAGCCGTTCGGGCGGGGAGCGCGAACGGCCAACGGAGAGTGCAGAACACTGCCGCGCCTGGTGCACGGCAGTGCTGCTACTTTAGGGAACCCGGCCGCCGCCGTGAATGGGACGAGTCAGATTCTGCGGCGGCAGGTCGATCGTCCGGCCGCTTGCCAGCACCACCCCCGCTCCGTACACTTCGCGCCAGATTCCAGACCGGCGCATCCCTCGCAGCCGGCGACCGACAAGACAGGAGCGTGTCCCGATGTCCGATTCCTATTTCCCGCGCTGGCGGGTGCAACCGCCCGGCGCGGCCGCGCGCGTCGTCGGCCTCGACGAACGCCTGTCGTGGCCGCAGATGATCGCGATGGGCGTGCAGCACGTCGTCGCGATGTTCGGCTCGACCGTGCTCGCGCCGCTCCTGATGGGCTTCGATCCGAACCTGTGCATCTTCATGTCCGGCGTCGGCACGCTGCTGTTCTTCGCGCTGGTCGGCGGCCGGGTGCCGAGCTACCTCGGCTCGAGCTTCGCGTTCATCGGCCTCGTGATCGCGGTGACGGGCTACGGCGGCAGCGGCCCGAACCCGAACATCCCGGTCGCGCTCGGCGGCATCATCGCGTGCGGCGTCGTGTATGTCGCGCTCGGCGCGATCGTGTCGGCGGTCGGCACGCGCTGGATCGAGGCGCTGATGCCGCCCGTCGTCACGGGCGCGATCGTCGCGGTGATCGGCCTGAATCTCGCGCCGATCGCGGTCAAGGGCGTGTCCGCGTCGCAGTTCGATTCGGCGATGGCGCTCGTCACCGTGCTGTCGGTCGGCGGCGTCGCGGTGTTCGCGCGCGGGATGATGCAGCGTCTCTTGATTCTCGTCGGGCTCGTGATCGCGTACGCGATCTACGCGGTCGCGACCAACGGGATGGGCCTCGGCAAGCCGATCGACTTCTCGATCGTCGCGCATGCCGCATGGTTCGGCATCCCGACCTTCCACGCGCCGGTGTTCGATCCGCACGCGGTGCTGATGCTCGCGCCGATCGCGGTGATCCTCGTCGCGGAGAACCTCGGCCACATCAAGGCCGTGAGCGCGATGACGGGCCAGAACCTCGACCGCTACATCGGCCGCGCGTTCATCGGCGACGGGCTCGCGACGATCGTGTCGGGCAGCGTCGGCGGCACGGGCGTGACCACCTACGCGGAGAACATCGGCGTGATGGCCGTTACGCGCATCTACTCGACGCTCGTGTTCGTCGTCGCCGCGCTGATCGCGATCGTGCTCGGCTTCTCGCCGAAGTTCGGCGCGGTGATCCAGACGATTCCGGGCCCGGTGCTCGGCGGCGTGTCGATCGTCGTGTTCGGGCTGATCGCGGTGACGGGCGCGCGCATCTGGGTCGTCAACAAGGTCGATTTCTCCGACAACCGCAACCTGATCGTCGCGGCCGTCACGCTGGTGCTCGGCGCGGGCGACTTCTCGCTGAAGTTCGGCGGCTTCGCGCTCGGCGGGATCGGCACCGCGACGTTCGGCGCGATCCTCCTCTACGCAATCCTGCGCAAGGAAAAGGAACCGGGCCCGGTGGTCTGACGCCGGGCGCCAGCCTGTCATGGACGGGGACGGATCACGGCGCGGGCGGCGCGATGCCGCCCGCGCTGCTTCACTCCACATCACACATCACGCGCCGGCGGCGTTCGCCTGCGCTTCGAGCCACGCGCAGAACTGCGCGACGACCGGCTCGTCCGCGTGCTCGCGCGGCGTGATCCACCAGTAGCTGCGCGTCGCGATGCGCGGGCCGTCAAGCGGCATCACGAGCCGGCCGCTCGCAAGCTCGTCGTCGATCAGCGGCAGCGGGCCGAGCGCGACGCCGAGCCCGTCGACCGCCGCCTGCAGCGCCAGGTAGAAGTGGTCGAACGATTGCCGCTTGCGGCCCTTCATCGTCGCGCCGGCGGCCGCGAACCAGTCGCGCCAGCCTTCCGGGCGCGTATCCGAATGCAGCAGCACGTGCCGCGACAGGTCGTCGACGCGCGCGATCGGCAGGCGCTTCGCCAGCGCCGGGCTGCAGACCGGGATCACGCTTTCGTCGAGAAAGCGGCCGCTCGCGCAGTTCGGCCAGTGGCCCGGGCCTCGGCGAATCGCGACGTCGAAGCCGTCGAGCATGTCGAGCGGCGCATTCGACGTCGACAGCTTCAGCTCCACGTTCGGCACGTCGCGCTGGAAGCGCGACAGGCGCGGCAGCAGCCATTTCATCGCGAAGGTCGGCAGCGCGTTGATGCGCAGCACGCGCGCGGCGCCGGTGCGCCGCAGCCGCTCGGTCGCGAGCGCGATGCTGTCGAACGCGGCGCGCACGGTATCCAGGTACTGGCGGCCTTCGTCGGTGAGCTTCACGCGCTTGCCGATCCGGTGGAACACCGGCCTGCCGAGCCACGCCTCGAACCCGGCGATCTGCCGGCTGATGGCACCATGAGTCACATGCAGCTCGTCGCCGGCGGCGCTGAAGCTTTCGTGTCGTGCCGCGGCTTCAAAGGCCCGAAGCGCGGAAAAGGGCGGGAGATCGCGTGCCATGCTTGTGATTCTAGATCACAAGCGAGCGCCGATAAAATCGTTTTGCGGGTGCGCCGGACGGCGGTAACCTCGACCTGTCGTTTATCGAGGACTCCCATGCAATCCGTTTCCCCGCCGCCCGCCCACGCGCCGCGCGACGTCGGCGTCGCCGAGCTGTTCACCGGTTTCCTGTCGCTCGGCCTCATGTCGTTCGGCGGCGCGCTGCCGTTCGCGCGCCGCACGATCGTCGAGGAGCGCAAATGGCTGTCCGCCGACGAATTCACCGATCTGCTCGGCCTGTGCCAGTTCCTGCCCGGCGGCAACGTGATCAACCTGTCGGTTGCGGTCGGGATGCGCTTTCGCGGCGTGCCGGGCGCGTTCGCCGGCATTCTCGGGCTGATCGCGGGGCCGACGCTCGTGGTCGTCTCGCTCGGCGTGCTGTATGCGAAAACCGAGCACGATCCGGCCGTCCGGCACCTGTTCGCCGGCTTGTCGGCCGCCGCGGCCGGCCTGCTCACGGCGATGGCGGTGAAGGTCGCGAAGCCGCTGCGGCATGCGCGCGCGGCGGCGGGCATCGCGGCGTTGGCGTTCGTCGCGATCGCGGTGCTGCGCATCCCGCTGCTCACGACGATGCTGGTGCTGACGCCGCTCAGCGTGTGGCTCGCCGCGCGACGCGGCGCCGCATCGGCCGCGGCGCCGGCCGCGCACGGCGCGCCGCCGGGCGCGGGCGCGCCGCGCGACGCGCAGCAGCGCGGCCCGCACGACGGAGGCGCGCGATGAACGACACGCTGATCGCGCTCGCGACCCTCTTCACGCAACTGTCGCTGCTCGCGTTCGGCGGCGGCAATACGATCCTGCCGGAGATGCAGCGGCAGGTCGTCGACGTGCACCACTGGATGAGCGCGCACGAGTTCACCGCGCTGTTCGCGCTCGCGCAGGCGGCGCCGGGGCCGAACATGATGATCGTGTCGCTCGTCGGCTGGCACGTGGCCGGCTGGTCGGGACTGCTCGTCGCGACGCTCGCGAAGTTCGGGCCGTCGTCGGTGGTCACGGTGCTCGCGCTGCACGCATGGGAGCGCTTCCGCAACCGGCCGTGGCGGCGCTACGTGCAGCAGGGCATGGTGCCCGTCACGGCGGGGCTCGTCGTCGCGAGCGCGGTGCTGATCGCCGACGCGTCGAACCACACGGCCGTGCAGTGGGGCATCACCGCCGCGTGCGCGGTGCTCGCATACCGCACGCGCATCCATCCGCTGTGGCTGCTCGCGGCCGGCGCGCTGATCGGGCTGACCGGCTTCGGGCAGTGAGCGCCGCCGCCGCGCAGGAGCGGCCGGCCTGAGGGTGTCATTCGGTCGCGCGTTGAGATGCGGCGGGGTGGTGCGGTGCAGCGGGCCGGTATACTGCCGGCTTTCAATCAGCAGGACCCAGCATCATGTCGACGATTCCCGCCTGTCCGCAATGCGCGATGGAGAACACCTACCCCGACGGCGAGCAGTATATTTGCCCGGACTGCGGCCACGAGTGGTCGAGCGCCGCACCGGCGGCGGCCGATGACGACGCGGCGCGCGTCGTGCGCGACGCGAACGGCAACGTGCTGGCCGACGGCGACTCGGTCGTGCTGATCAAGGACCTGAAGCTGAAGGGCTCGTCGGTCACGCTGAAGATGGGCACGAAGGTGAAGAGCATCCGCCTCGTCGACGGCGATCACGAGGTCGACTGCAAGGTCGACGGGATGAGCGTGATGCTCAAGGCCTGCTACCTGAAGAAGAATTGAGCTTCCCTGCGCGCGAAGGAACCGGAGGACCGATGGATCTCGACGGCGCCAGCCGCAATCTCACGGTCGCCGCGCTGCTGACGCTGTCCGGCGGCTATCTCGACGCGTACACATACGTCGGCCACGGCCACGTGTTCGCGAACACGATGACCGGCAACGTCGCGCTGCTCGGCATCAACCTGTCGGCAGGCGAGTGGGCCGCGGCGCTGCACCACGTGCCGCCGCTCGTCGGCTTTGTGATCGCAGTGTTCGTCGCACACCTGCTCGGGCTCGCCGCGCAGCGCGGCTGGATGCGGCACACCGCGTTCGCGAGCCTGATCGTCGAGATCGCGTTTCTCGGCATCGCCGCGAGCGGCGTCGTCGGCGCGTCGAGCGCGTGGCTGATTCCCGGCATCTCGTTCGTCGCGACGCTGCAGACGCTGTCGTTCACGCACCTCGAGGAACTGTCGTACACCTCCGTGATGACGACCGGCAACCTGCGGCGCGCCGCGCAGAAGCTGTTCGTCGGGCTGATTCCGCGCTACGACGCCGGCGCGCTGCACGATTCGGCGCTGCTCGCGACGATCAGCTTCTGCTTTCTCGCGGGCGCCGTGGCCGGCGGCCTCGTCACGCGCCTCGTGCCGGGCGTCGCGTTGTGGGGCGCGGTGCTGCTGCTCGCAGGCGCGTTCGCCGAAATCGTGCGGCGCGCGTGGCGCCGCGTCGACGCGGGCGCCGGCGCGGCCGGCTGACGGCGAAGCGCGGTCGGTTCCGTGCTGCGGCGCGGCATCCGTCGCCGCTGTGGAACCGGTCCGCGCCCGTCACGTCGCCGTGTCATTGCCTTGCCGTCTCGCTCGCAGCCTCGCAGCTCGTCTGCTGCGCCGCATCAACCGCATCCCCGCTCACTCCCGGCGATCCCTCCGCCGCCCGCCCGAGTCGTGACGGATTCCTGCCGAATCGCCCGCCCGTCGCGCAAGCCCTGCGCGTGACGGGCGTTGTGCGCTGACGACAATCGAACCGTTACCACGCATTTCAATTTCTTTCGCGATTCGGAGTCATCTTATGATTCTCGCCACGTCGCGCGCGCCAAGAACGCGCGCGATTGTCACCCGGCCGCGCATGCGGCCGGCCATGTAAGGAGACACCAACAAATATGGGATCGCTCATGAAGCAGACCACCAGACTCGCAGCACTCGCAGGGGGCGCCGCGCTGGCCTTCGCCAGCCAATACGCAGCGGCACAAAGCTCGGTCACGCTGTGGGGCGTCGCCGACGTCAGCGTCCGCTACCTGACCAACGCGAACGCCAAGAACGACGGCCTGCTGTCGATGACGAACGGCGCGATCACGAACAGCCGCTTCGGCATCTACGGTACCGAAGACCTCGGCGGCGGGATGAAGGCGCTGTTCAAGCTCGAGAGCGGCGTGGACCTGCAAAGCGGTGCGTTCTCGGACAGCGGCCGCATGTTCAACCGCGCCGCGTACGTCGGCCTGTCGAGCCCGTACGGCACTGTGACCCTCGGCCGTCAGAAGACGCCGCTGTTCGACCTGTTGTCGGACACCTACGATCCGCTGACCGTCGGCAACTACTTCGAGAACGCGTGGCTGCCGGTGGCGCTCGGCGGCGGGCTGTACGCGGACAACCAGATCAAGTACACGGGCACGTTCAGCGGCCTGACCGCGAGCGCGATGTACTCGACCGGCACGAACTACGAGAAGACCGGCCCCGGCGGCTTCTCCGGCCAGATCCCCGGCTCGCTCGGCAAGGGCAATGCGTGGGGTATCTCGCTGTCGTACGTGATGGGCCCGCTCAGCATCGCGGCCGGCGCGCAGCAGAACAGCGACAACTCGGCACGCAAGCAGACCATTTATCACGCGAACGTCGTCTACGCGTTCAGCACGGTGAAGGTCTACGCGGGCTACCTGCGCTCGAAGGACGATACGGGCTTCGTCGACAGCCTGCTCGCGCAGCAGAAGATTCCGACTGCGAAGGGCACCGGCCGGATCGACGACGGTCCGTTCGCGGGCGTGAGCTGGCAGGCCAGCGCGCCGCTGACGCTGACGGGCGCGTTCTACTACGACCACATGCGCAACGCGATGACCGCGAACGGCACGCTCGCGAGCGGCAATCGCTACGCGATCGTGGGCATCGCCGAGTACGCGCTGAGCAAGCGCACGGAAATCTACGGCACGGTCGACTTCAACAAGACGAACGGCGCGGCCAACGTCGAGCTGCCGGGCCGCAGCAACCAGACGGGTATCGCGATCGGCCTGCGCAATATCTTCTGATAAATCGCCTGTGCCGGACCGGCGTCCGGCTCGCGACGAAGAGATCCCCGCGGGGATCTCTTTTTTTCGTCTGCTCGACACGCGCACCGCGTATCCGTAAGCCGTTCGTCGGCATTCCGGAACATAGTTTTACAGTCCGCGCGCAGGTGTTCCGCTAAGCTGCATGGATCGCTCGGCGTGGCCGGCGCGGTCGGTAAATTGTGTATCCGGTGATGACAAACGCTGTCAGCCGGTTTTTTTTCGTGGAACGATGCGCTTCACGATTGACCTTGAAAGGGGATGATGATGGGTATCCTGAACACCGTTGGCGAAATCGCGGGCGCCGTGGCGGCCGTCGAAGCGGCAGAGAAAGTCGATCCGGATGCGGGTCTCCTGACCAAGGCGGCGGCGGCCGTCGCCGGTTTCAAGGGCGCGGAAGCGCTCGAGGGCATGCTCGAGAAGAAGGAAGAGAAGCCCGAGCAAGCGGCAGACGATACGCAGGCGACCGACGGCGGCGACACGTCGCAGGCATGAGCATGGCGGCCGGCTCGGCCGCGCCCGCGCAAGCCGCGCGGACGGGCGAGCCGGCGTCGCGCAGCCGGCGGGTCGGGCATGCGGTCGATCGGTGACGCATGACGAACCCGGCAGCCGGATTGATCGGCGAGAGGCAAGGTCTCTCGCCGTTTTTTTTGCGCGGGCGCCGCGCGCCGCAGGAAAACCGGAATCTTGCTATCGTGCCGTCATCCGAACTCGATGAGGGCATGCGATGGAATTCGACTACGACCTGTTCGTGATCGGCGCCGGCTCGGGCGGCGTCAGGCTGGCCCGGATGTCGGCGCAATACGGCGCGCGCGTGGGCATTGCGGAAGAAGAGCAGATCGGCGGCACTTGCGTGCTGCGCGGCTGCATTCCGAAGAAACTGCTCGTCTACGCATCGCATTACCCGCATGAAGTCGAGGACGCGCAGGGCTTCGGCTGGACCTTCGGCGCCGGCACGCTCGACTGGCCCGCACTGATCGCCGCGAAGGATCGCGAGATCAACCGGCTGAGCGGCATCTACGTGAACCTGCTGCGGCAGTCCGGCGTCGAGATGCACGCGGGGCGTGCAACCCTCGTCGATGCGCACACGGTCGCGCTCGGCGAGCGCCGTATCGCCGCGCGCCACATCGCGATCGCGACGGGGTCGCGCCCGTCGCTGCCGCCGCTGCCCGGCATCGAGCATGCGATCACGTCGCGCGAGGCGCTGTCGCTCGCGACGCTGCCGGCGCGCGTCGCCGTGGTCGGCGGCGGCTATATCGCGGTCGAGTTCGCGGGCATCTTCAACGGGCTCGGCAGCCGCGTCGACCTGTTCTATCGCGGCGCGCAGATCCTGCGCGGCTTCGACGACGACGTCCGGCAGTTCCTCGCCGACGAAATGACGAAGCAGCGCGTGACGATCCACACCGGCGCGTCGGTGGACGCGATCGAGCGCGCGGCCGACGGCACACTGAGCGTGCGCGTCGGCGGCGCGCACCACGGGCCGTACGATGCGGTGCTCTATGCGACCGGACGCGTGCCGAACGTCGAGGGCCTCGATCTCGAGGCGGCCGGCGTCGCGCTCGATGCGCGCGGCGCGATCGCGGTCGACGCGTATTCGGCGAGCTCGGTCGCGTCGATCCACGCGATCGGCGACGTGACGTCGCGGCCGCAGCTCACGCCGGTCGCGACGCGCGACGGCGGCCTGCTCGCGCTGACGCTGTTCGGCGGGCGGCGCGTCGCGGCCGATCACGAATGGGTGCCGTCGGCGGTGTTCAGCCAGCCCGAGGTCGCGACGGTCGGCCTCACTGAAGCCCGTGCGCGCGACGTGCATGGCGCAGTGGATATTTACCGCACGTCGTTCAAGGCGCTGCGCCACACGCTGTCCGGCCGCGACGAGCGCACGCTGATGAAGCTCGTCGTCGCGCGCGACAGCCAGCGGGTGGTCGGCGCGCACATGGTCGGGCGCGACGCGGGCGAGATCATCCAGGGCATCGCGATCGCGATCCGCGCGGGCGCGACGAAGGCGCAGTTCGACGACACGATCGGCATCCACCCGACCGCGGCGGAAGAGTTCGTCACGATGCGGCAGAAGGTGGCGGACTGACCAGCCGGAGATCGCGCGCCGCGCGCCCTACAGAATGCGAACCGCGTGCCGTTATCACGAGATGCAAGGTTCCGAACGGCGGCATTCAGGCTGTGCGTTTGCGAATGCCTGATATTCCCGAACGGCGGCAGGGTCCAACCGCGTCGTTCGGGTTCGCGGATCGCCGTGACGCCCGCTTTCCCGCTTCCCGCGGGGCGTCGCGCGCAACCGCGATGAGGTGCGGATGCGGGATGCCGTGCGCCGGTCGAGTCACGACAAGGCATATTCGGCAACGCGTTTGCTATCATCGCGCCAAACCAGAAACGGGGCCGACCATGCGCGATCAACAGCGCAGCAATCAGAACAACGGGGTAACCACGCCGCGCGCGAATCGTGACGATTTCGCCGCCGGCCCGCCATTCGCCGTGACTCGCTCGTCACGCGCGCATCCGCTTTTATTTTCCTGATAGCACCCAAGGCGACGCCTGCCGCGTTGCGTGATCGCGTCGCGTCGAGCGACGCATCGGCGCGCGCGTGCGCGCCGACGCCGCCTTGAAGTCCCGCTCGTGCGCGCGCCGGCGCGCCCGCCACGGGCATTCTTTCCACGCAAGGAGATCAGCAGTGAACATCCAGACACGACGCAACGTCCTCGTCGCCGCGGCGCTCGTCGCGGCGCTGACCGGCTGCGCGACCGAATCGTCGCGCACGCTCGACGTGCCGGTCGTCAGCAGCGCGCAGCGCCCGTACACGGGCAAGCCGGTCGCGATCGCGGTCGGCAAGTTCGACAACCGTTCGAGCTATATGCGCGGCATCTTCTCGGACGGCATCGACCGCCTCGGCGGCCAGGCGAAGACGATCCTCGTCACGCGCCTGCAGCAGAGCCGCCGCTTCAACGTGCTCGATCGCGAGAACCTCGAGGAGATCAAGCAGGAAGCCGGCTTCATGAAGAAGGCGCAGGCGGTGAAGGGCGCGAACTACGTGGTGACGGGCGACGTGACCGAATTCGGCCGCAAGGACGTCGGCGATCACCAGCTGTTCGGCATCCTCGGCAACGGCAAGACGCAGGTCGCGTATGCGAAGGTCAACCTGAACATCGTCGACACGACGACGTCGGAAGTGATCGCATCGAGCCAGGGCGCGGGCGAATTCAGCCTGTCCAACCGCGAAATCATCGGCTTCGGCGGCACCGCGAGCTACGACTCGACGCTCAACGGCAAGGTGCTCGATCTCGCGATCCAGGAGGCCGTCAACCATCTCGTCGACCAGGTCGACGCCGGCGCGCTGAAGCCGGCGAAGTAAGCGTTGCGCATCACGGCTTCACCGATTCACCACATCAACAAGAAGAGAAATGACCATGAAACGGGGTATCTGGCTGCCGGCAACGGCCGCCGCATTGCTGCTCGCGGGCTGCGCGGCGCCGACCACGCCGCCGCTCTATCAATGGAACGGCTACCAGCCGCAGGTGTACGAGTACTTCAAGGGCAAGACGTCGCCGCAGGAGCAGATCGACGCGCTCGAAAAGGCGCTGCAGCAGATCCGGGCGAAGGGCAACACGCCGCCGCCGGGCTTCCACGCGCATCTCGGGATGCTGTACGCGAGCGTCGGCAGCGAACAGCAGGCCGAACAGGAACTGCAGGCGGAGAAGCAGCTGTTTCCGGAATCGTCGCCGTTCATGGACTTCCTGATGAAGCACAAACCGGCGGCGAAGAAGCCGGCCGAGCAGAAAACGGCTGAGCAGAAGCCGGTCGATCAGAACACCGCCAAACAGTGACGCACCTGCCATGTTCAAGACCATTTCATTCAAGCTGCTGTCCGTGCTGTCGATCGTCGCGCTGCTGAGCGCCTGCGCGCAGCCGGTGAAGCACGCCGACTACACGGCGTTCAAGAAGAGCCAGCCGCGTTCGATCCTCGTGCTGCCGCCGGTCAACGAAACCAACGACGTCGCGGCGACCTACGGGATGCTGTCGCAGATGACGCTGCCGCTCGCCGAGGCCGGCTATTACGTGGTGCCGGTGGCGGTGATGGACGAGGCCTTCAAGCAGAACGGCCTGACCAACGCCGCCGAGATCCAGGACGCGCCGCCGGCCAAGCTGCGCGAAATCTTCGGCGCGGACGCCGCGCTGTATTCGAAGGTCTCGAAGTACGGCTCGGTGTACCAGATCATCGACAGCACGACGGTGGTGACCGCGTCGGCCAAGCTCGTCGACCTGAAAACGGGCGACGTGCTGTGGCAGGGCGAAGGCAGCGCGAACGGCAAGGAAATCGGCACCAACATGGGCGTCGGCGGTTTCGGGATCGTCGGTGTGCTCGTGCAGGCCGCCGTCAAGCAGATCGCGCATTCGCTGACCGACGAGGCCCACGACGTGGCCGCGCTGACCAGCAATCGCCTGTTGTCGGCCGGCCCGCCGACCGGCCTGCTGTACGGCCCGCGTTCGAGCAAGTACGGCACCGACTGACGGGCTGCCCTGCAGTGCCGTCGTGACGACGGCATCTGGCGGCCGGCCGCCACTCAAGCCACGGCGCGCGTCATGCGCGCCGTGTGCGTTTCGGCGCCGGCTCAATGCACGCCGAACGCGTCCAGCAGCCGATACCAGCTCATCGCGAGCACCAGCGCCGGCGTGCGCAGCCGCGCGCCGCCCGGGAAATCGCGATGCGGGACCCGGCCGAACAGGTCGAAGCGGCTTGCCTGCCCGTCGATCGCCTCGGCGATCAGCTTGCCCGCCAGCGCGGTCGTGTTCACGCCGTGCCCCGAGAACCCCTGAGCGAAATACAGCGTCGGCGCGACGCGCCCGAAATGCGGCGCGCGGTTCATCGTGATGTCGACGAAGCCGCCCCATGCGTATTCCACCTTCACGTCCGCGAGCTGCGGGAACGTCTTCAGCATGTCGCGCCGCATCGCTTGCGCGAGATGGCGCGGCTGCCGCGTCGAGTAGCTGACCTTGCCGCCCCACACGAGCCGCGTGTCCGGCGCCGGCCGGAAATAGTCGAGCACGAAGCGGCTGTCGCAGACCGCGGCGCGCGCCGGCATCAGCGCGGCGGCGCGCGATTCGCCGAGCGGCTCGGTCGCGATCACGTAGGTGCCCACCGGCATGATCTTCCTCGCGAGCGCCGGCGCGAGCGCGCCCAGATACGCATTGCACGCGAGCACGACGAAGCGCGCGCGCACGTGGCCCTGCGCCGTCTCGACGAGATGGCCGGCCGGGATGTCGCGCACGCGCGTCACGCAGCTGTGCTCGTGGATGCGCACGCCGGCCCCGGTCGCCGCGCGCGCGAGGCCGAGCGTGTAGTTCAGCGGATGCAGGTGGCCGCTGTCGGGGTCGTACAGGCCGCCCCGGTAGCGCGACGACTGCACGTAGCCGCCGAGGTCGTCCGCTTCGACGAACCGCAGGCGCTCGTAGCCGAAGCGCTTCGCGGCGTCGTCGCGCCAGCGCTTGAGCGCATCGGCATCGCGCGCGGTGTTCGCCGCGGTCAGGTAGCCGGGCACCAGCGCGCAATCGATGGCGTGCTGCGCGATGCGCGATTTCACGAGCGACAGCGTTTCGAGCCCCATCGCCCAGATGCGCTTCACGTCGGCGTCCGGCAGGTAGCGCGCGAACGTGTCGATGTCGCACGCGTAGCCGCCGATCAGCTGCCCGCCGTTGCGGCCGCTTGCGGCCCAGCCGACCCGCGACGCTTCGAGGACGACGACCGAATGGCCGCGCTCGGCGAGATTGAGCGCGGCCGACAGGCCGGTCAGGCCCGCGCCGATCACGCACACGTCGGCGTCGACGGCGCCGGCGAGCGGCGCGTGGCGCGTCGTATCGTTGGAGGTGGCCGCGTAGTACGACGCGGCATGCGGTTGGTTCGCGAATGTCTGCATGGTCAGGAACACGAATGAATGGGCTCAGCACAGCTCGCGCAGCCGGTGATACAGCATGCCGAGCGCGAGCGCGGGTTGCCGCCACGCGTCGCCGCCCGGGAAGCGGCGATGGCGCAGGCGCGCGAACAGGTCGAACGCGCGCGTGTCGCCCGCGATCGCGCCGGCGACCGCGCGCCCGGCGATGCCGGTGAGCGCGACGCCATGCCCGCTGAAGCCCTGGACGTAGAAGAAGGTCGGGTCGATCGCGCCGAAGTCCGGCGCGCGGTTGCGCGTGACGTCGACGAAGCCGCCCCATGCGTAGTCGACGCGCACGTCGGCGAGCTGCGGGAACACGCCGGTCATGCGCCGCCGGATCGCGCCGGCGAGCGCGGCGGGCGACGCACCCGCGGAACTCGCGCGGCCGCCGAACAGCATCCGGTGATCGGCGGAGAGCCGGAAGTAGTCGAGAAAGAAGTTGTTGTCGCACACCGCTTCGCGCCGCGCGATCAGCGCGTCGGCGCGTGTCTCGCCGAGCGGTTCGGTCGCGATGATGTACGACGCGATCGGCGCGATGCGCGCGGCCGTCGCCGCAGGCAGCACGCCGCCCGGCCCCGCGTTGCAGCACGACACGACGAAGCGGCAGCGAATCTCGCCGGCCGGCGTGCGCACGATGGGCCGCGCGCCGCGCACGACGTCGAGCGCCGGCGTATGCGCGAACAGCGCGACGCCTTCGCGGCGCGCGGCGTCGGCGAGGCCGAGGCAGTACTTGAGCGGATGCAGGTGGCCCGACAGCGGATCGTGGACGCCGGCGAGGTAGCGGGTTGACGCAATGCGCGCGCGGATCGCGTCGGTGTCGAGCCACGTCAGCGACGGATGGCCCCAGCGCGAGCTCGCCGCGTCCATCCATGCGCGCAGGTCGCCGATGCGGCCCGGCTTGGTCGCAACGGTCAGGTAGCCGCGCGTGAAGTCGCAGTCGATGCCGTAGCGCGAGATCCGCTCGGCGATCAGCGCGACGCCGTCGAGCGACAGTGCCCACGCCGCGCGCGCGCCGTCGGCGCCGAGCTGATGCTCGATCGCCTCGTCCTTCGCGAAGCCGGCGATCGCCTGCCCGCCGTTGCGGCCCGACGCGCCCCAGCCGGGCCGGTGCGCGTCGATCACGGCGACCGACAAGCCGCGCGCTCGGCAGTCCAGCGCGGTCGAGAGGCCCGCGAAGCCGGCGCCGATCACGCACACGTCGACGTCGAGCGCGCCGTCGAGCGACGGGTCGTCGGCCGCGGGGCGCGCGGCGCTCGCTTCGTAGTACGAGTCGCGCGCGAGCGCGTCGGCGCGACGGGTGAAAGACTGGCTCATGAAACCGACTCCCTCCATGCGGCGCGCAACGCGCCGGAATCCTGCGTGAAGCCTTGCGCGGGACGCCGCGCGCGCCGCACGGCGTCCCGCGCGGCCGGCATCAGAACGAATAGATGAACTGCGTCGCGAGCAGGTCGTTGGACTTGCCGTACGACCCGTCGTGGCGCAGGAACACCTTGTTGTTCGCCCAGTCGTGCCGGTATTCGACCTTCACGGTGATCTGCTGGGTCGGATAGAACAGCAGGTCGAGCGCGACGTCCTGGCGCACCGCGCCCTTGCACTCGAAGCCGAGCCCGCCGCCGGCCTTCGACATCGCGAGGCAGTCCGCGTCGACGCCGAAGCCGTTGTTCGGGTCCATGCCGTTGCCGTTCAGCGCGATGCCGCCGCCGCCGCCGCCGTTCTTGCTGTTCGCGAGCAGATCGTAGCGCAGCGTCACGCCCATGCGGCCGACCACCGGCGCGTTGAACTTGCGGTGCGCGAGCAGCGACAGCCCGTACCACTGCGCGAGCCCGCCGTTGAACGCCGCATGATCCTGGCGGCCGTAGTCGACTTCCGCGTTGTACTGCACGTCCGCGAGCGTGTAGGTCGCGTCGAGCTCGCCGAAGAAGAACGAGCCGTACGCGCTCGGCGCCGCGCCGCCGGGGCCGTAGTGGACGACGCCGTTCGAATCGATCGCGCTCGACAGCGTCTGCCGGCCGATGTTGAACGAACCGCCGAGGTCGAGCGCGCTCGACCACGTGTAGTCCGCGCGCGCGGTGAAGGTCGGCACCTTGTTGCTGGTGGTGATGGGATCGCCGAGCGCGTTGGTGCCCGTCGTCGTGACCGAGCCGTAGGTGCGGTACTGCTCGTTGCCGACGAAGAACTTCCACGCCCAGTTGCCCTTCGTGTAGTTCGCGCCGATGCCGACGTACGCGCCCGGGTCGGAGAAGTCGTACAGCAGGTTGTGCGTGAGCGTGAGCATCTGGTTCGACTGCTGCACCTCGTAGCCGCCGAAGCTCGGGATCAGGCCGGCGACGAGCGTCGTCGTCGCGGTGAGCGGCACGTTGACGACCGCCGTGTTCAGCAGGTTGTTGCCGATGTTGTTGCTGCTGCGCGAGTTCTGCAGCAGCGTGATGCCGTTGCCGCGGTTCGGCATCAGCGTGATCTCCGCCGACGGCGCCATCGGGCCGACGCCGAAGGTCTTCTTGATGTCGAGGTACAGGTCGCCGAACGTGCTGTTGAAGTAGTTGTACACGCTCTCGTGGTTCGCGAACAGGAACGACGACGTGCCCGGCGCGCGGTTGTAGATGTAGGTCGGATCGATGTAGCCGGTGATCGACAGGCCGGCGATCGGCCCGGTGTTCGCCGCGTCCGACAGCGAGTCGACCTTCAGCTGCTGGTTCGCGATCTGCTGCTTCATCTCGGTCACGTCGTCGTTGGTCAGCAGGGCCTGCGACTTGCCGTAGTCGGGCGACGACGGATCGGCGGCCGCCGCGGCCACCGCGGCCGGCCGGCCGCCGGCCGGCGCGCCGCCCTGTGCGATCGCAGATGCGGCGCCGCCGGGCTTCGCGGCGAGCTGCGCCTGCATCGCCTTCATCTGCTTCTGCAGCGCGGCGACCTGCGCCTGCAGCGCCTTGAGCTGGGCGGACGTCGAGTCGGCCAGCGCGATGCCCGGCAGCGCGCCGGCCACCAGCAGGCAGATCAGTTTCTTCTTCATCACGGATTCTCCTAGCGGTCGTATGTCGGCAAAAAAATGCGATGAGCGCAGCGCGGCGCCCGTGCGGCGCATCTGTCGGAACGCACGGGGCCGCGTCATTGTTTTGATGGATGAGCGGTGAGCGGGGCGCTCAGGAAAACGCGAGCCGCATGTCGGCCACGCGCCGTCGTTCGCGCGCGATCATCATCTGGTTCACGACGATCACGCCGATCGTGACGGCCGTGATGAACAGCGTCGCGAGCGCGTTCATCTCCGGATTCAGGCCGAGCCGCACGCGCGAGAACACGACGAGCGGCAGCGTCGTCGAGCCGGGGCCCGACAGGAACGCCGACAGCACGAGGTCGTCGATCGACAGCGTGAACGACAGCAGCCAGCCCGACAGCAGCGCCTGCGAGATCAGCGGCAGCGTGACCACGAAGAACACCTTCAGCGGCGTCGCGCCGAGATCGAGCGCGGCCTCCTCGAGCGACTTGTTCAGCTCCTTCACGCGCGACTGCACGATGATCGCGACGTACGACACGCACAGCATCACGTGGCCGATCCAGATCGTGACCATCCCGCGTCCCTTCGGCCAGCCGAACATCTGCTCGAGCGCGACGAACAGCAGCAGCAGCGAGATGCCCTGGATCACTTCGGGAATCACGAGCGGCGCGTTGATCATCCCCGTGTACAGCGTGAAGCCGCGGAAGCGGCCGAAGCGCGCGAGCACGAAGCCCGCCCACGTGCCGATCACGACCGACGCGGTGGCGGTCAGCAGGCCGATCTTCAGCGACAGCCACGCGGCCGACAGCAGCTCGTCGTCCTGCCACAGCGACGCGTACCACTTCAGCGAGAAGCCCGACCACACGGTGACGAGCTTCGACTCGTTGAACGAATACACGACGAGGCTGATGATCGGGATGTACAGGAACAGGAATCCGAACGCGAGGACGCCCGTCGACAGCGGTTTGCTCGGCTTGATCATTTCGCCTCCTCCAGTTCCTTGACCTGGTAGTACTGGAACAGCGCCATCGGCACGAGCAGCAGCAGCACCATCGCCACCGTCACCGCGGACGCCATCGGCCAGTCCATGTTGTTGAAGAACTCGTCCCACATCACGCGGCCGATCATCAGCGTGTCCGCGCCGCCGAGCAGTTCCGGGATCACGTATTCGCCGACCGCCGGGATGAACACCAGCAGGCTGCCGGCGATGATCCCGTTCTTCGACAGCGGCAGCGTGATCTGCGTGAACGCGACCCACGGCTTCGCGCCCAGGTCGTACGCGGCTTCGAGCAGCGTGAGGTCCATCTTCACGAGGTGCGCGTACAGCGGCATCACCATGAACGGCAGGTACGAATAGACCATCCCGATGTAGACGCCCGCGTCGCTGTGATACAGGCGCAGCGGCGTGTGGATGATGCCCAGCGCGATCAGCGCGTGGTTCAGCAGGCCGTCGTCCTTCAGGATGCCGATCCAGGCGTACACGCGGATCAGGAACGACGTCCAGAACGGCAGCATCACGGCCATCATCAGCACGTTGCGCGTGCCCGGCTCCGAGCGCGCGATGTAGTACGCCATCGGATAGCCGATCAGCAGGCAGAACAGCGTCGACACGGCGGCCATCTTCAGCGAGCTGAGGTAGGTCGCGACGTACAGGTCGTCCTTCAGCAGGAACGCGTAGTGGCCGAGCTGGACCGCGAAGTGCACGACGCCGTCCTGGATCTGCATCAGCGCCGAATACGGCGGAATGCCCATCACCTGGTCGGCGAAGCTGATCTTGAGCACCAGCACGAACGGCAGCGCGAAGAACAGCGCGAGCCACACGAACGGCACGCCGATCGCGACGCTGCGCCCGGACGGCAGGAAGCGCGACAGCGCGGCGAGGCGGCGCTTGCGCGCGGGGGCCGCGCTTGCGGCCACGGCACCGGACGACACCGGCGCGGGGGAGGAGGGAGCGGAAGTTCTCATTGCGTCAGCACCACGCCGCTGGCGGGCGACCAGGAGACGAACACGTCGTCGTTGTAGGCGGGCGCACCGTCATGCATCAGGTGCGAGCTGGACAGGTTCGACACGACGGTCTTGCCGCTCGGCAGGCGCACGTGGTACAGCGAGTAGCTGCCCATGTACGCGATGTCGGTGACGACGCCGCGCGCCCAGTTGTGCGGCGAATGCGGCTTGTCGCGCGACACGTGGATGCGCTCCGGCCGCACCGAGATGCCGACCGGCATCCCGAGCGGACCCGTCACGCCGTGGCTCACGTACATGCGCGTCTCGAGGTCGTCGCTCTCGACGAAGATATGGTCGGGCTCGTCCTCGACGACGCGGCCCTCGAACAGGTTGGTCGAGCCGATGAACTCGGCCGAGAAGCGGCTGTTCGGGTATTCGTACACTTCGCCGGGCGAGCCGATCTGCACGATCTTGCCTTCGCTCATCACCGCGAGGCGGCTCGCCATCGTCATCGCCTCTTCCTGGTCGTGCGTGACCATCACGCAGGTCACGTCGACCTTCTCGATGATGTTGACGAGCTCGAGCTGGGTCTTCTGGCGGATCTTCTTGTCGAGCGCGGACATCGGCTCGTCGAGCAGCAGCAGCTTCGGGCGCTTGACGAGCGAGCGCGCGAGCGCGACGCGCTGCTGCTGGCCGCCCGACAACTGGTGCGGCTTGCGCTTCGCGTACTTGCTCATCTGCACCAGCGCGAGCGCATCGGCGACGCGTTCCCTGATCTCGTGCTTCGGCGTGCCTTCCTGCTTCAGGCCGAACGCGACGTTCGACTCGACCGACATGTGCGGGAACAGCGCGTACGACTGGAACATCATGTTCACCGGGCGGCGATACGGCGGCAGCGACGCGAGGTCCTCGCCGTCGACGTAGATCTTGCCGGCGGTCGCGGTTTCGAGCCCGGCGAGCATGCGCAGCAACGTCGACTTGCCGCAGCCCGAGCTGCCGAGCAGCGCGAACAGCTCGTTTTTCGCGATCGTCAGGTTCACGTTGTCGACGGCCGTGCTGTCGCCGAACTTCTTCACGACGTTTTCGATGCGCACGAACGCGTCGTGCGTCGTGCGGGCCGCGGCGGCCGGCTGCGCATGGCGCGCAGCTGCGGTAGAGGGTATCGATTGCATGGGGTTCACCATTCGTTCGTCACGGATTGCAGGCGTGAGCGTCCCCGCGCGAGGCGCAGGATGCGACTCGCGGAAACGGCTCGTGCCGGGTGGAGCGGGGCGCGCGCCCGGACGGTCAGTCCGCGGCGCGCAAGGCGATCAGTGGCCGGTCTTCAATTGCGCCCACAGACGGTTCTCGAGACGCAGGATGTCGGCCGGCATCGGCTTCATCAGCGTCATCTTCTTCAGCACGTCCTCGGCCGGATACACGGTCGGGTCCTGCGCGACGGCCGGCGTGACGAACTGGTGCGCGGCCTTGTTCGCGGTCGGGTAGAACACCGTGTTGGTGATGGCCGCGTTGACCTTCGGATCGGACACGTAGTTGATCCACTTCAGCGCGGCTTCCGGATGCGGCGCGTCCTTCGGGATCACCATCACGTCGAACCACAGCAGCCCGCCTTCCTTCGGGTTCGCGAACTTGATGTCGTACGAACGTTTCGCTTCCGCCGAGCGGCGGTGCGCGATGCCGACGTCGCCCGACCAGCCGAGCGCGACGCAGATGTCGTTGTTCGCGAGGTCGTTGATGTAGCCGGACGAGTTGAACTGGGTGATGTACGGGCGGACTTTCTTCAGGACTTCGAACGCCGCCTGGTAGTCGGCGGGGTTCGTGCTGTTCGGGTTCTTGCCCATGTACTGCAGCGTCGCGGCGAACACGTCGACGGCCTGGTCGAGGAACGACACGCCGCAGCCCTTGAGCTTCGACATGTTCGCCGGGTCGAACACCAGCGCCCAGCTGTCGACCGGCGCGTTCTCGCCGAGCGCCTTCTTCACCGCCTGCGCGTTGTAGCCGAGGCCGTCCGTGCCGTACGCCCACGGCACGCCGTACTGGTTGCCGGGGTCGGCGTCCGAGATCATCTTCATCAGCAGCGGATCGAGGTTCGCGAGGTTCGGCAGCTTCGACTTGTCGAGCTTCTGGTAGACGCCGGCCTGGATCTGCTTGGCCATGTAGTTCGACGTCGGCACGACGATGTCGTAGCCCGAGCTGCCGGCGAGCAGCTTCGCCTGCAGCGTGTCGTCGCTGTCGTAGTTGTCGTACTTGACGTGGATGCCGGTCTGCTTCTGGAAGTTCGGGATCGTGTCGGGCGCGATGTAGTCGGACCAGTTGTAGACGTTCAGCTCGTCGGCGGCCTGCGCCGGCGGGCTGGCGACCGACGTGAACGCGGCCGCGGCGGCGAGGGCGACGGCGGAACAGGCTTGGCGAAGAGTGCGAGCACGCATGGTGGAGTTCCCCTGGTAAGGTGGCCGCGGCGCATGCGCGGCCCATATGCAAAGCCGTTACGAAATACCCAGTTGCTGGGCGGTCGCATCGACGGCCTTCTTCGCCTTCGACACGAGTTCGTCGATTTCCTGACGCGAGATCACGAGCGGCGGCGACAGCAGCATCCGGTCGCCGGTCGCGCGCATGATCAGGTTGCCGTTGAAGCAGAAGTCGCGGCACATCGTGCCGACGTCGCCGCCGTTCGCGAAGCGGCGGCGCTCGGCCGGCGCTTGCGCGAGCTGCAGGCTCGCGACGAGGCCCGCGCCGTGCACCTCGCCGACGATCGGATGGCGCGCGAAGGTCTCGCGCATCAGCGCCTGGAAGTACGGGCCCGTGTCGGTCTTCACGCGCGCGACGATGCCTTCGTCGCGCAGCAGCTTCAGGTTCGCGACCGCGACCGCCGCCGCGACCGGGTGGCCCGAGTAGGTGAGGCCGTGGTTGAATTCGCCGTTGTCGATGATCGGCCGCGCGACGCGCTCGTGGATGCCCACCGCGCCCATCGGCACGTAGCCGCTCGTCAGCCCCTTCGCCAGCGTGATCAGGTCCGGCTCGAAGCCGAAGTGCTGGTGCGCGAACCATTCGCCGGTGCGCCCGAAGCCGCCGATCACCTCGTCGGCGACGAGCAGGATGTCGTACTTGCGGCAGATCCGCTGGATCTCCGGCCAGTACGTCGACGGCGGGAAGATCACGCCGCCCGCGCCCTGGAACGGCTCGCCGATGAATGCGGCGACGTTCTCCGCGCCGAGTTCGAGGATCTTCGCTTCGAGCTGCTGCGCGCGCGCGAGGCCGAACGCCTCGGGCGTTTCGCCGGCTTGCGCTTCGCCGAAGAAGTACGGCTGGTCGATGTGCACGATGTGCTCGACCTTCGACGGCATCTGCTCGTGCATGTAGCCCATCCCGCCGAGCGTGCCGCCGGCGATGGTCGAACCGTGATAGCCGTTCTTGCGCGAGATCACGTATTTCTTCCGCGGCTGGCCCTGCACGCGCCAGTACTGGTGCACGACGCGCAGCACGGTGTCGTTGCCTTCCGAGCCGCTGTTGCAGTAGAAGAAGTGGTTGAAGCCCGGCGGCGTGACTTCCGCGAGCATCGCCGAGAGTTCGATCACCGGCGGATGCGTGGTCTTGAAGAACGTGTTGTAGAACGGCAGTTCCTGCAGCTGGCGGTACGCGGCGTCGGCGAGTTCCTTGCGGCCGTAGCCGACGTTCACGCACCACAGGCCGGCCATCCCGTCGATGATCTTGTTGCCGTCCGAATCCCACAGATAGACGCCGTCCGCCTTCACGATCACGCGGCTTCCCGTGCGGTTGAGCGCGCCCATGTCGGAGAACGGGTGGATGTGATGCGCGGCGTCGAGCGCGCGGTATTCGGCGGTGGTGCGGGCCTGCGCGGTGCGGGCCGCCGGCGCGGCGGGCTGGATCCAGGCCGATTCGTTGCGGTATGTCATGTTTCCTCCGTATGGCGGTTGCGCACGCTTACACGTGCAGCAGCAGATGGCGGCGTTCCCACGAGCTGATCACGCGGAAGAACGCTTCGTATTCGGTTTCCTTCAGTGCGAAATACGCCTTCAGGAACTTGTGGCCGAGGATTTCGCCGAGCGGCTCGCAGGCGGCCATCAGCGTCAGCCCTTCCTCGAGGTTGCGCGGCAGCTGGTACGGCAGGTCGTAGCCGTCGCTGACGAGCGGCTCGGTCGGCTCGAGGCGCTGCGTCATCCCGAGATAGCCGGCCGCGAGCGTCGCGGCGAGCGCGAGGTACGGGTTGCAGTCGACGCCCGGGATGCGGTTCTCGATGCGGCGCGCGGCCGGGCCCGAGTGCGGGATGCGGAAGCCGACCGTGCGGTTGTCGTAGCCCCACTGCACGTTGATCGGCGCGGCCATGAAGCGCGACAGCCGGCGGTACGAGTTGATGTACGGCGCGAAGATCGGCATCAGCGCCGGCGTGTACTTCTGCAGGCCGGCGAGGAAGTTGTAGAACATTGACGTCGCGCCGCCCGTCTCCTGCGACGTGAACAGGTTCTGGCCCGTTTCCTCGTCGACGATGCTCTGGTGCACGTGCATCGCCGAACCCGGTTCGTCTTCCATCGGCTTGGCCATGAACGTCGCGTACATGTTGTGACGCAGCGCGGCCTCGCGCACCGTGCGCTTGAACAGGAACACCTGGTCCGCGAGCGACAGCGCGTCGCCGTGCATGAAGTTGATCTCCATCTGCGCGGCGCCGACCTCGTGGATCAGCGTGTCGATGTCGAGATCCTGCAATTCGCAGTACTCGTAGATGTCCTCGAACAGCGGATCGAACTCGTTGACCGCCTCGATCGAATACGACTGGCGGCCCGTTTCGGGGCGGCCCGTGCGGCCGACGGGCGGGCGCAGCGGCAGGTCCGGGTCCTTGTTCATGTCGACCAGGTAGAACTCGAGCTCGGGCGCGACCACCGGCTTCCAGCCCTTCGCCTTGTACAGGTCGAGCACGCGGCGCAGCACGTAGCGCGGCGAGATCTCGACCGGCGAGCCGTCGAAGTGCACGCAGTCGTGGATCACCTGCGCGGTCGGGTCGACCGCCCACGGGATCAGGCGGATCGTCGACGTGTCGGGCACGCACACCATGTCGGGGTCGGTCACGCCGGTCAGCGAGCCGTCTTCCGGATATTCGCCGGTGACGGTCTGCACCATCACGGCCTGCGGCAGCCGCATCGATTCGCCGGACGTGAACTTGTTGCGCGGCGTGATCTTGCCGCGCGCGATGCCGGCCATGTCGGGAATGATCGCTTCGATCTCGGTGATGCGGTGTTTCTTCAGGAATTCGTCTATGTCGTGCATGTTTGTTCTCGTTGGTTGGTCGGCGCGCTCACGCGAGCGCGGCGGCGGCCCCGGCCCCGGCGTTCGTACGGGCGTCCCGGCGGGCGCGGCACGCGTCGCCGAACGCGCGAAAGATCGCGGTCGACAGCGGGTCGTGCGCATGCCGCCATTCCGGATGCCATTGCACGGCGAGCGCGAACGCGGCGGCGCCGGCGACGCTCACGGCCTCGATCAGGCCGTCCGGCGCGACCGCCTCGATCGCGAGACCGGCGCCGAGCTGCGCGATGCCCTGCTTGTGCAGCGAATTGACGCGCACTTCGTCGCGACCGTCCGCGAGTGCGTGCAACACGCCGCCGGGCGTCAGGCGCACCGCGTGCGCGGGGCCGTATTGCGTGTCGAGCGGCGCGTTGTCGTCCTCGCGGTGGTCGGCGAGGCCCGGCACTTCGTGCACGCGCTGATGCAGCGTGCCGCCGCAGGCGACGTTCAGCTCCTGGAAGCCGCGGCACAAGGCGAGCACGGGCACGCCGGCCGCGATCGCCGCGGGCAGCAGCGGCAGCGTCGTTGCGTCGCGCGCGGCGTCGTGCTTCGTGCCGGGCGCGCTCGGTTCGCCGCCGTAGCGATGCGGCTCGACGTTCGAATAGCTGCCGGTGAACAGCAGCCCGTCGACCACATCGAGGATGTCATCGACCGACTGGCGCTCGCCGAGCGCGGGCAGCACCATCGCGAGCGCATGCGCGCCGTCGACGACGGCGGCGATGTACTTGTCGCCGACCGTATGCGACGGATGCGCACCGATTTGCGTCATGTCGGCGGTGATGCCGACGAGGGGTTTCCTTTCCATGGCGTCGATCAGGTTACCTAAGCAAACCGTGAAGCGAGGCGACCGGCGCGGCCAGCATGGCTAGCGCAGATTGCAGGCGCGACACGGCCCCGCAGCCGTGCGCGAGGCGCATGGCTGCCGATAAGGGCGCGCAGCGGGAGATCCGGAACGGGTCGCGTTGCGCGCGACGATCAGGCCGACGTTCGTTTCGTGGTGCGGCGCAGCGCGCGGCAATGCATGCGCGAGCGCCATCCGTCACCGGTCAGGCGACGCGGCGGACGGGATGCGGGCGAAACGGACGACGTGAAAGGGAAAGAGGCGCTATGGCAGCAGCGACGCCACTTCGTCGGTATGGATGGCGACGAACGCGCGTGCGGAGACGGCGTTGTGACGCCGGACGGAACGACGGGACAGGATGGTGTAGATGGACAGATGCAGCAGGCGAGGACTATGCCAGCCGCAACTGCCATCGGTGATGGTCGGGGCGGCGCTGCGCAGACTTCGCACATCGCCACGATCCCACCTCACCAGAGGGCCACGGACTCTCACGATTACACTCGACTGGTTCGTTGAAAGTATTGAACGCCTGATTGCCTGAACGCGCGAGGCGTTTAAATAATCGAGACGCGGGTCGCGCGCCGTGAACCTCGGCGGGCATCGGTTTTTTGCGTTGCAATAACGCGTTTCGATGCGCGTGACGGTTCAATGACGCTGACCTGAGAGCCAGCATATACGAGCCAAAAACGGCGTCAAATGTTTTTTTATGGTCTTCGATCAGGGCTTTCCCGAAGCACTGCGAATAAAATATGCGTGAATGGAATGGCGGAAAAGTGTTGAATATTTCGGACGCCTTTCAGGGTTTTCCCCGCCAATACCCGACATAAAGTGATTAGAATATTCAACGGCCGCTCCACGCGTCGTTTCATTCTTTCCTCGCACTTATCGTGTCCGAAACCGAATCGATGTCCACCGAAGTCGCCGAGCGCCTGCGTTTCGTGCGCAACAAGCATGGCCTGTCGCAGCGCGAACTCGCGAAGCGGGCCGGCGTGACCAACGGCACGATCTCGCTGATCGAGCAGGGCCGCGTGAGCCCGTCGGTCGGCTCGCTGAAGAAGCTGCTCGAGTGCATTCCGATGAGCCTTGCCGAGTTCTTCACGTTCGAGCTCGTCGAGTCGCGCACCGTGGTGTCGCGCCGCGACGCGATGCCGAACCTCGGCAACGACACGCTCGCGTTTCATCTCGTCGGCGCAGGCGTGAAGGACCGCAACATGTGCATCATGCGCGAGGTCTACCAGCCGCACGCCGACACAGGGCCCGAGATGCTCGCGCATGCCGGGCACGAGGGCGGCGTCGTCGTGTCGGGCCGGCTCGAGCTCACCGTCGACGGCGCGACCTGGCTGCTCGATCCCGGAGACGGCTACTACTTCGAAAGCCGTTTGCCGCACCGTTTTCGCAATCCCAGCGCGGAGCAAGTCTGCGAGGTCGTCTCGGCCAACTCGCCGCCGACCTTCTGATCGCGCGTCATCGCATTCGCCACCGGCCGCACGACGTGCGCTGCCGCCCACCCGCGGCGAATGCCACAACCATTGAGGCATCCTGATGAACAAGTTGACTTTGAAAGATTGGCAGGACAAGGCAGCGTCGCTCGCGATCGAAGGGCGCGCGTTCATCGACGGCGCGTCTCGCGATGCGCAGTCCGGCCGGACTTTCGACTGCGTGAGCCCGATCGACGGCCGCGTGCTCGCGCAGGTCGCCGATTGCGGCGAGGCGGACGTGAACGCGGCCGTCGCGGCCGCGCGCCGCGCGTTCGACGCGCAGGTGTGGGCCGGGCTGAACCCGCGTGCGCGCAAGGCGGTGCTGCTGCGCTGGGCCGCGCTGATGCGCGCGCATCTCGACGAGCTCGCGCTGCTCGAGACGCTCGATGCCGGCAAGCCGATCGGCGACACGACGACGGTCGACGTGCCGGGCGCCGCGTATTGCGTCGAATGGTTCGCCGAAGCGATCGACAAGGTCGGCGGCGAAGTCGTGCCGGCCGATCATCACCTGGTCGGGCTCGTCACGCGCGAGCCGGTCGGCGTCGTCGCGGCGGTCGTGCCGTGGAATTTCCCGATCCTGATGGCCGCGTGGAAGTTCGGTCCCGCGCTCGCCGCCGGCAACAGCGTCGTGCTGAAGCCGTCGGAGAAGTCGCCGCTCACGGCGATCAAGGTCGCGCAGCTCGCGCACGAGGCCGGCATTCCGGCGGGCGTGTTCAACGTCGTGCCGGGCGCGGGCGAGCCGGGCAAGCTGCTCGCGCTGCATCCCGGCGTCGACTGCATTGCATTCACCGGTTCGACCGCGGTCGGCAAGCTGATCATGCAGTACGCGGCGCAATCGAACCTGAAGCGCGTGTGGCTCGAGCTCGGCGGCAAGTCGCCGAACATCGTGCTGCCGGACTGCCCGGATCTCGATCGCGCGGCGCAGGCCGCGGCCGGCGCGATCTTCTACAACATGGGCGAAATGTGCACCGCGGGCTCGCGCCTGCTCGTGCATCGCGACATCAAGGACGTGTTCATCGAGAAGCTCGTCGCGGCCGCGCGCGCGTATGTGCCCGGCAATCCGCTCGATCCGGCGGTGTCGATGGGCGCGATCGTCGACGGCATCCAGCTCGAGCGCGTGCTCGGCTATATCGACGCGGGGCGCCAGGAAGGCCGGCTGGTGACGGGCGGGGCGCGCGTGAAGCAGGAGACGGGCGGCTTCTACGTCGAGCCGACGGTGTTCGAGGTGAAGCCCGATGCGAGGATCGCGCGTGAGGAGATCTTCGGGCCGGTGCTGTCGGTGATCGCGTTCGACGACGTGGACGAAGCCGTGCGCATCGCCAACGATTCCGAGTACGGGCTGGCCGCGGCGCTGTGGACGTCGAACCTGACGACCGCGCACGAGGTGTCGCGACGCCTGCGCGCGGGCACCGTGTGGGTGAACTGCTACGACGAGGGCGGCGACATGAACTTCCCGTTCGGCGGCTACAGGCAGTCGGGCAATGGCCGCGACAAGTCGCTGCATGCGCTCGAGAAGTACACGGAGCTGAAGTCGACGCTCGTGCGGCTGCGGTGACGCCGGCCGCGCGCTGCCGGCTCCCTGTGGTACGGGAGCCGGCGGTGCGCGTTACGCGGCGCGCAGCGCGGGATGAAAGCCCGCGGCTTCGATGATCGACTGCACGCGCTCGGCGGATTGGGTCGACTGGACCGACACGCGCTTCGCGGCGACGTCGATGTCGAGCGTGGCGGCGGGATCGGCCGCGGTCACCGCGCGGGTGATCGCGTTCGCGCAGCCGCCGCAGGTCATGTCCTGAACTTCGAATTCCATGGTTTTCTCCAGAGTTGACGAGCCCGCACAGCATGAAGCTTGCCATCGTGGGAAGGTCAAGCGTGTGCGCGCCGGTGCGCAGGATACCCCGTGCGCCGCCTGCACGATGCGACAGCCATTCGTCAGCGTGTCATCAGACGAATAAAAACTTTGATCGGATCGTCAGTCGGTATTTAGCCTGATTGACCGTTCAGGGTCTGCCGCGTCGGCGAGGAAATACCTTTTGAGACAAAGGCTTGTGAAACGATGTGAAGCGCGATCCCCATTTTGCGAACAAGGGTAATTGATGCGGAAATGCGAATCGCTCTTAGTATCAATTCCTCTCCCGCATTTCTTTCTACTCCTGATCATGAATCGTTTCGCTTTCGGTTTCGCTCTGGCCCTGCTGGGCGCGTCGGCCACCTCCGCATTCGCGGCCGACGACGTCGTCAACCTGACCCTGAAGGACCACAAGTTCTCGCCCGAAGGCGTGACGATTCCCGCCGGCAAGAAGGTGAAGTTCGTCGTGAAGAACCTCGACGCGACGCCCGCCGAATTCGAAAGCGACGACTTCAAGGCGGAGAAGGTCATTCCCGCCGGCAAGTCGGCCGAGATCCTGGTCGGGCCGCTGAAGGCCGGCACCTACGAGTTCCACGACGAGTACCACGAAGCTCAGTCGAAGACGAAGCTCACCGTCAAGTAAGCGCACGCCATCATGTTGTCTACCGCCCTGATCGTCTTTCGTGAAGTGCTCGAGGCCGCGCTGGTGGTCTCGATCGTGATGGCCGCCACGAAGGGCGTGCCGCGGCGCGGCTGGTGGGTCGGCAGCGGGCTGGTCGGCGGCGTGATCGGCGCCGGCCTGATCGCCGCGTTCGCCGACGTGATCTCGCAGTGGGCGTCCGGGATGGGCCAGGAGGTGTTCAACGCGGGCGTGATGTTCGTTGCGACGCTGATGCTCGCGTGGCACAGCATCTGGATGAGCAAGCATGGCCGCGAGATGGCGCTGCACATGACCGCGGTCGGCCGGGCGGTTGCGGCCGGCAGCAAGCCGCTGACCGGGCTCGCGATCGTCGTCGGCGTCGCGGTGCTGCGCGAAGGCTCCGAGGCCGTGCTGTTCCTGTACGGCATCGCGGCGGGCGATCCGGGGCAGACGCCGCAGATGATCGCCGGCGGGCTGCTCGGCGTGCTCGGCGGCGCGGGGCTCGGCTATGCGATGTATGCGGGCCTGCTGCGGATTCCGCTGAAGCGGCTGTTCTCCGTCACCAACGGGCTGATCGTGCTGCTCGCGGCCGGGATGGCGAGCCAGTGCGTCGGCTTCCTGCTGGCGGCCGGCCTCGTGCCGTCGTGGGGCGACGCGGTGTGGGATACGTCGTGGCTGCTGAAGGATTCGAGCCTCGTCGGCAAGGCGCTGCATACGCTGATCGGCTATACCGCGCGTCCGGCGGGCATCCAGATCGCCGTGTACCTCGCGACGCTGGCGACGATCGTCGTGCTGGCGCGGTTCGTCGGCCGGCCGCAAGGCGCGGTGCGGCCGCCGCGACCGGTCGCCTGAGTGACGGGGTCTGAATGAGCGAAGGGGCGTCATGGACGCCCCTTCGTTCGTTTACCGGCCTGCGCTCAGCGGTGGTTGTCGATCCACGCGCGCGCCCATTCGAGCCCGGCGACGCGCGCCTCGTCATCGGTGTCGAACACGCCGAGCACGCCCGACGCTTCAACGAGCTTGTTGTTCTGCGTGATCGTGCCGCTTGCCGCGAAGCGCTCGGGCTGCATGATCTCGTCCTGCTGCAGGATCGCGTGGCCCCAGATCTGGTAGCCGTGGTAGCTTTCTGCTTCCATTATCGTGTCACCTTGGCGGGGCCGTTGCGGGTGCCGACGCGCAGCACGTTGCCGTCCGGCGTGTATTGCCGCGGGATGTCGGTGAAGGCGAGACCATGCGGCGAATCCTGCGCGTCCGGCTGCATCACCGTAAGCCGGCCCGGTGCGGGCTGGGCGACGGGGCGCGCGGCGGGCGTGGCGGACGGCGTGCCGGCCGCCGGCATGCGATGCGCGCCCGTCTTCAGCGTCTGCGTGGCGGGCGCGACGTGGCGCTTGTGCGGCTTCGCGACCGCCTTTTGCTGGACGGCGGCATGCTTCGCGGGGGCGGCCGCATGTGCGTCGGGGGCGTGCGCCGCCGGCGGACGCGGCGCAGCCGTGCGCGCCTCGGGCGGATTCCACACCTCGACGTAATGGTCGGCGGCCATGGCCGGCGTCGCACACGCCAGCGCCAGCAATCCGCATCCGATCAGTCTCACCATGCTTTCTCCGTCTGTCTCATCGGCGGCGCGCCGCGCCGCTTATTCCACCGTCACCGACTTCGCGAGGTTCCGCGGCTTGTCGACGTCGGTGCCGCGTGCGCAGGCGGTGTGATACGCGAGCAGCTGCAGCGGCACGACGTGCAGGATCGGCGACAGCTGGCCGTAGTGCTCCGGCATCCGGATCACGTGCAGGCCGTCGTCGTTGACGATCTGCGTGTCCGCGTCCGCGAACACGTACAGCTCGCCGCCGCGCGCGCGCACTTCCTGCATGTTCGACTTCAGTTTCTCGAGCAGCGTGTCGTTCGGCGCGACCGTGACGACCGGCATCGCTTCCGTGACGAGCGCGAGCGGCCCGTGCTTCAGTTCGCCCGCCGGATACGCCTCGGCGTGGATGTACGAGATTTCCTTCAGCTTCAGCGCGCCCTCGAGCGCGATCGGGTAGTGCAGCCCGCGGCCGAGGAACAGCGCGTTTTCCTTGCGCGCGAATTCTTCCGACCACGCGATGATCTGCGGTTCGAGCGCGAGCACGCTGTTCAGCGCGGCCGGCAGGTGGCGCAGCTGCTTCAGGTACTCGGCTTCCTGCGCGGCGTCCACGTGCCCGCGCAGCTTGCCGAGCGTCGCGGCCAGCACGAACAGCCCGACGAGCTGGGTCGTGAACGCCTTCGTCGACGCGACGCCGATCTCGGTGCCCGCATGCGTGAGGAACTGCAGTTCGGTGAGGCGCACCATCGCGCTCGTCGCGACGTTGCACACCGCGAGCGTGTGCGCATGGCCGAGCGACTGCGCGTGCTTGAGCGCCGCGAGCGTGTCGGCCGTCTCGCCCGATTGCGAGATCACGACGACGAGCTGGCGCGGGTTCGGCACCGATTCGCGGTAGCGGTATTCGCTCGCGATCTCGACCTGGGTCGGGATCTTCGCGATCGATTCGAGCCAGTACTTCGCGGTGAGGCCCGAGTAGTAGCTGGTGCCGCACGCGAGGATCAGCAGGCTGTCGATCTCGCCGAACGCGGCGGCCGCGGCGTCGCCGAACAGCGCGGCGTCGAACGCGTCGGCCTGCGGGATCGTGTCGCTGATCGCGCGCGGCTGCTCGAAGATTTCCTTCTGCATGAAGTGCCGGTACGGCCCGAGCTCGACCGCGCCGCCGTACGCGCTGACGACGCGGACTTCGCGCTGCGCCGCCGCGCCGTGGCGGTCGACGATCTTCACGCCGTCGAGCGACAGCTCGCACACGTCGCCTTCCTCGAGGAACGTGAAGTGGTCGGTGCTGCCTGCCAGCGCGAGCGCGTCGGACGCGAGGAAGTTCTCGCCGTCGCCGTAGCCGACGACGAGCGGCGAGCCCTGGCGCGCGCCGACGACCGTGTGCGGCTGGTCCTTGTGGATCACCGCGATCGCATACGCGCCGTGCAGCTGCTGCACCGCGTTGCGCACCGCGGCGAACAGGTCGCCGCGATACAGGCTGTGCACGAGGTGCGCGATCACTTCGGTGTCGGTCTGCGACACGAATTCGTAGCCTTTCGCGCGCAGCGCGTCGCGCAGCGACTCGAAGTTCTCGATGATGCCGTTATGCACGAGCGCGAGCGCGTTCGACGAGAAGATCGGGTGCGCGTTGTGCGTGACCGGTGCGCCGTGCGTGGCCCAGCGCGTGTGCGCGATGCCCGTGACGCCTTCGAGGTGCGACTCGCGGACCTGCGCGTCGAGGTCGGCGACGCGCGCGACGCTGCGCGCGCGCTTCGGGGCACCCGGCGTAGGGGCGTCCGGTTCGAGCACGGCGACGCCGCACGAATCGTAGCCGCGGTATTCGAGGCGCCGCAGACCTTCGATCAGCACCGGAACGATATTACGCTTTGCAACTGCGCCGACAATGCCGCACATGAAAACAGTCCTGTAAGTCGAAGCGGGCGCAACGACGGCGCCCGCGGGGTGTTCAGCCTTTCTTCTTGACCGGGCGGACGTAGCCGCTCTTCGCGGTCTGCGTCTTCTCGTTCAACGCGAGCATGCCGTCGGCCACGTCCTTCCAGATCGTCGTGCCCGCGGCGATCGTCACGCCGCGCCCGACGCGCACCGGCGCGACCAGCTGCGTATCCGAGCCGACGAACACGTCGTCCTCGATCACGGTGCGGAACTTGTTCGCGCCGTCGTAGTTGCAGGTGATCGTGCCCGCGCCGATGTTCACGCGCGCGCCGATGTCGGCGTCGCCGATGTACGTGAGGTGGTTCGCTTTCGAGCCGTGGCCGATCACCGCGTTCTTCACCTCGACGAAGTTGCCGACGTGCGCCTCGTCGGCGAGCTGCGCGCCCGGGCGCAGCCGTGCGTACGGGCCGATCACCGTGTGCGCGCCGAGCTCGGCGCCGTCGATGTGCGTGAACGCGTCGATGCGCGCGCCCGCACCGACCGACGCGTTGCGGATCACGCAGTTCGCGCCGATCGTCACGTTGTCGGCGAGCGTCACGTTGCCTTCGAACACGCAGTTCACGTCGATCGACACGTCGCGGCCGCAGCGCAGCGTGCCGCGCACGTCGAGCCGCGCCGGGTCGGCGAGCGTCACGCCGTCGGCGAGCAGCGCGTCGGCGAGGGTGCGCTGGTGCACGCGCTCGAGCTCCGCGAGCTGCGCCTTGCTGTTCACGCCGAGCGTTTCCCATTCGGCGTCCGGTTGCGCGGTGACGACCTCGAAGCCGGCGTCGATCGCGAGCTCGACGACGTCGGTCAGGTAGTACTCGCCCTGCGCGTTGTCGTTGTTCAGCGCGCCGAGCCACATCGCGAGCTGCGCGGTCGGCGTGACGACGATGCCGGTGTTGATCTCGGCGATCTTCTGCTCTTCCGGCGACGCGTCCTTCTGCTCGACGATGCGCGTGACGAAGCCGGCCGGGTCGCGCACGATGCGGCCGTAGCCGGTCGGATCGTCGAGCGTGACCGTCAGAATGCCGTAGCGGCCTTCGCGCGCGGCGGCGACGAGGCGCTCGAGCGTGGATACGCGCGTGAGCGGCACGTCGCCGTACAGCACGAGGGTCGGCTGCGCGGGATCGAGCAGCGGCAGCGCCTGGCGCACCGCGTGGCCGGTGCCGAGCTGCTCGGCCTGCACCGCGAACTGCACGTCGGGCGCGCCGACGGCCGCCTGCACCTGCTCCGCGCCGTGGCCGACGACGACCACGAGCCGGGACGGCTGCAGCGCGCGCGCGGTGGCGATGACGTGAGAGAGGAGGGGCCTGCCGGCCAGAGGATGAAGCACTTTCGGCAGCGCGGAACGCATGCGCTTGCCGGTGCCTGCCGCCAAAATCACGATATTCATGGCGCCAGCTTGTCAGAAGAGTTCGAAGCTACACATTCTAGCATGGGGCCCCGCCCGCCGAGCCCGGCCGAGGCGGGGCCGGCAGGGCTGGCGGGCCCGCCCGGCGGGCGTCGCCGGGCCCCGCGCGGGGCGGCTTACAGGTCGTCGAACTGGACGATCGAGATCGGTCGGGCCGCGTCAGGTTTGGCCGCGCCCGCGGGGGTGCTGTCGTCGCCGCTCGAGCACGGTTCCTCGTCGAACGCGATGTCGCCCTGCGGATCGGCCTCGCCGGTCGCGCGCAGCGACGTGAACGGGAACAGCGTGGTGTCCATCAGGTGCGACGGCACGACCTTCGCGAGCGCGTTGAACATGTTCTCGACGCGGCCCGGGAAGCGCTTGTCCCAGTCGCGGATCAGCGCCTTCATTTCCGCGCGCTTCAGGTTCGGCTGGCTGCCGCACAGGTTGCACGGGATGATCGGGAATTCGCGCAGCTCCGCGTATTTCTCCAGGTCGGTTTCCTTCACGTACGCGAGCGGGCGGATCACGACGTTCTTGCCGTCGTCCGACTGCAGCTTCGGCGGCATCCCCTTCAGCTTGCCGCCGTAGAACATGTTCAGCAGCAGCGTCTGCACGATGTCGTCGCGGTGATGGCCGAGCGCGATCTTGGTCGCGCCGAGCTCGCCCGCGACGCGGTACAGGATCCCGCGGCGCAGCCGCGAGCACAGCGAGCAGGTGGTCTTGCCCTCGGGCACGAGGCGCTTGACGATGCTGTAGGTGTCCTGGTTCTCGATGTGGAACGGCACGCCGATCCGCGTCAGGTACTCGGGCAGCACGTGCTCCGGGAAGCCCGGCTGCTTCTGGTCGAGATTGACGGCCACGATGTCGAAGTCGATCGGCGCGCGCTCGCGCAGGCGCAGCAGCACGTCGAGCATCGCGTAGCTGTCCTTGCCGCCGGACAGGCAGACCATCACCTTGTCGCCGTGCTCGATCATGTTGTAGTCGCCGATCGCCTGGCCGACCTGGCGCACGATGCGCTTGAACAGCTTGTTGTTCTCGTACGCTTCCTTCTGCTCGCGGCGCGTCAGCGCGGGGCGGCCGGCGCTGGCCGCGCCGTCTTCGACGGCGGCAGCGGCCGCCGGATCATTCAGATTGGGTGTGTGGGGGGCGTTCATGCTCGCTCCTCGTCCTTGATGCGAAAGACTTCGACGCCGACGGCGTCGCAGTCCGGATAGGCGTCCGGTTTCTCGGTACAGACGCGTACCGCGCGCACGGCGTCGTGCGCCAGCAGGCGCGCGGCGATCGCGTCGCACAGCGTTTCCTGCAGGTGGATGTGGCCGCGCGCCACGCACTGCGCGACGCTCTGCTTCATCAGGTCGTAGTCGACGACTTCATGCAGCCGGTCGTCGACAGGGGTGCTGAGCGCCAGCGGCACGAACAGGTCGACATTGATGACGACGCGCTGCTCGCCGCGCTTCTCGTGCTCGAATGCCCCGATGTTGATGTGCACCTCGTAGTCGCGCAGGTAGAGCCTGCGGCAATCCGCGAGGCGGGGGTGCAGGAGGGCGGAATGCATGGTCGTTCCAGTCAAATTGGCGTGCGCGCACGCAAAGCGGCGCGGGCGGCGGCCGTCATGGCGCGCGCCCGTGCGGTTCATTCGGGCCGGCGGCAGGCGGCGCCAGGTGCTCGCCGCCGTCGACGGTCAGCGTCGCGCCGGTGATGCCGGGCGCGTCCGCCAGGTAGCAGGCCGCCGCCGCGATGTCGTTCGCGTGCGGCGCGCGCCCGCGCACCAGCGCCGCGATGCGCACCTTCGGCGCGAGCGTCAGCGCCAGCGCGGCCGTCGCGCGGTTCAGCGCGGCCTGCATCAGCGCGTGCGACAGCTGTTCGGGCGCCGGGTGGAACAGCGCCTGGTCCAGCACGTGGATCGCGCACGCGCGCAGCGCCTCGTCGGCGCGCGCGGCGTCGGGCGTCGCGGCTTCGAGCGCGCGGGCCAGCGCGAGCGGCGCGGCGACGTTGCGGGCCAGCGCGGCGGCGAGCGACGCATGGCGCACCGAGTGCGCGTCGTCGGCATCCGTCGGCGCGCTGTGGAACACGACGCATGCCGGCCGGCCGAGCGCCGCGCCGCAGGCCGCGACCAGCCCGGCCGCGTCGGCTTCGAGGGCCAGATCGGCATCGAGCACGGCCGCACGGCGTCCGAGCGCGCCGACCTCGGCGACGAGCGCGTCGGCCACGGCCGGCGGCGCGTCGCGGCCGCGCTGCAGCGCGACGTCCCAGCCGTGCCGGGCGAACCCCGTGGCGAGCGCGCGGCCGATCGACGCGGCGTCGGCCGCGCTGTCCAGGGCGCCCGCGACGAGCACCACGCGCGCGGTCGACGTATCGGCTGAAACGGTCATTTACAATGCCGGGATGAACCCGAAAGCTCACGAACCCGCTAGTTTACCTGCTCCCGGCCCCGACGCGCTCGCGCAGTCCGAAACCCTCGCCGCGCAACTGCGCGACGAGATCGCGGCGGCCGGCGGCTGGCTGCCGTTCGACCGCTTCATGGAGCGCGCGCTGTACGCGCCCGGTCTCGGCTACTACAGCGGCGGCGCCCGCAAGTTCGGCCGCCGCGCCGACGACGGCAGCGACTTCGTCACCGCGCCCGAGCTGTCGCCGCTGTTCGCGCAGACGCTCGCGCGGCCCGTCGCGCAGGCGCTCGCGGCGAGCGGCACGCGCCGCGTGATGGAATTCGGCGCGGGCACCGGCAAGCTCGCGGCGGGGCTGCTCGCGGCGCTCGACGCGCTCGCAGCCGAACTCGACGAATACCTGATTGTCGACCTGTCCGGCGAGCTGCGCGAGCGGCAGCGCGACACGCTCGCGGCGGCTGCGCCCGGCCTCGCGTCGAAGGTGCGCTGGCTCGACGCGCTGCCCGAGCGCTTCGAGGGCGTCGTGGTCGGCAACGAGGTGCTCGACGCGATGCCGGTGCGGCTGTTCGCGAAGGCGGACGGCGCGTGGCGCGAGCGCGGCGTCGCGCTCGACGCGCGGCAGGCGTTCGTGTTCGAGGACCGGCCGGCCGCGCCGGCCGACGTGCCGCCGGCGCTCGCCACGCTCGACGGCGTGAGCGACGGCTACGTGGCCGAGACGCACGAGGCGGCGCTCGCGTTCACCCGCACCGTCTGCACGATGCTCGCGCGCGGCGCGGTGCTGCTGGTCGACTACGGTTTCCCCGCGCACGAGTACTACCATCCGCAGCGCGACCGCGGCACCCTGATGTGCCACTACCGGCACCGCGCGCACGACGACCCGTTCCTCTATCCGGGGCTGCAGGACATCACCGCGCACGTCGAATTCTCGGGGATCTACGAGGCCGGCGTCGCGACCGGCGCGGACCTGCTCGGCTACACGTCGCAGGCGCGCTTCCTGCTCAATGCCGGCATCACCGAGGCGCTCGCCGCGATCGACCCGTCCGACGTCCACGCGTTCCTGCCCGCCGCGAACGCGGTGCAGAAGCTGATCTCGGAAGCGGAGATGGGCGAGCTGTTCAAGGTGATCGCGTTCTCGCGCGGGCTCGACGGCACGCTCGACGCGTTCGCGCGCGGCGACCGCTCGCACGCGCTCTGACGGGAACGGCCGATGCTGCGCTGGCTGATGGCGTCATTCGTCGCGGTGATGATCCTCACGCGCTGCTGGCCGTGGCTCGGCAAGCTGGGCGTCGGACGGCTGCCCGGCGACGTGACGCTGACGCTTGGCGGGCGGCGCTACCCGTTTCCGTTCATGTCGACGCTGGTGATCACGATGCTGGTGTCGATGGTGGCGCGGCTCGTCTGACGCGCTGTGCGCGTCACAGCTCGATCTCGCCAAGGATGCGATGGGCGAGCGCCTTCGCTTCGTTGAACGCCTCTTCCTCGTTCGGGCTCGTGCTGCCGACGTCGTACACCGTGTTGTCGGGGGCCTCCCCTTCGTCCCGGCTCAGGATCACATAGCCCTGGAACTGGCCGTGGCCGGCGTGCCGGGTATGCGCCTTGGCCGTGTAGATGCCCTTCGTGAACGTGTTGGTGTCCATGATGCCTCTCCCGCAAAAGGACACTTCATCGTAGCACCGCGCCGCAACATGTACAGCGGTTCGTGCGGCTGTGTGTGACGCTGCGCGGTCCGCGCGACGGCATTCGAGATGCGTGGCCAGTGATCTCCCGATCGTCACTTCTCGGCACGCGGTGGCGCTTCCAGTTCGCGCAGACGTTTCTTCAGCCTACCGTTTTCCGCCATCAGCGCGGCAAACGCGATCGTCGTCGCCAGTGGAAAGTACCACTGGCCTGCGTAGTGCAGCGTGGCCCACGCGACGCCAGATGCAAAAACCGCTGCTGCGATTAACTCAAGCCGATCGCGGAGCCGGCTCATGCTGCGGCTCGTCCAAATACGCGGGCCCGACCTGCGTAAGCGCGCGAATTGATCGAGGGATTCAGAATTTCGGGATGGCGTGCAATCAAATAGTATATTTCGGTCGGGACTGGCAGACCATTGCGTCCCGCCCAAAGTTGTATTTTTGAGATTGTGGACACGGTTTTATTCGAGCAAGCCAATGATTCGTCGGTGGCAACGATCATGCTGCCAATCAAAGCTCCAATGTAATAAGACGCTCCAATTGAAGACAGTACCAGCAGTTTTTCCAAACCAGTTGTGGCAGCAATCAACTCGCCTACCGTGGCGCCGGTGCCAAGCGATTTTAAGGTGCTCAGAAGCGTTGTCAGCGTTCCGATCGCCATTTGCTGCGATTCAAACAGGCTCGATGGTACTGGCAGGCCCAGCGACGCCATGTTTTCTTTCAAAGCCGGATAAAATCCTTTGCATGCTTTCATCTCAATATAATCGGATAGTTATGAATAACGCCGAATATACACCATTCGGCACGGCTTCCATGCTTTGCCGTTCCGGTTGGATTAATCGAATGCTCTGGGTCCTGGCCATGTCGCGCGCGTTCGGTTTTGCCTGATCTTTCATTGGCCGATTGCTCGCCGTCGTCGGCAACGTGTTGCATGAGCACGTGCACTCTATTTATTGTTTGGCAACGCCTGAAAGCTCGAACGCGCCATGTGGTGCTTCCCGCGTCAGCCCTCCAGCAGCGCGACCACCTCGTCGAGCGTCGGCGCGTGCGCGCCGGTGTGGCGGCACGCGGCGGCGCCCGCGGCGAGCGCGAACGCAAGGTGCGCCGGCCACGGCCGCTGCGGCGCCGCCATCAGGCTGAACAGCATCCCGCCGATCGACGCGTCGCCCGCGCCGACCGTGTCGGCCACTTCGACGCGCGGCGGGCGCGCTTCATGCGTGGCGCCGTCCGCGTACAGCGTCGCGGTGTCCGCGCCGCGTGTGACGAGCAGCGCCGCGCGCGGATTCAGCGCGCGCAGCGCTGCGATCGCAGCGTCCTCGCTGCCGCCGAACAGGTGCCGCAGGTCTTCGTCGGACGCCTTGATCAGGTCCGCGAGGCCGGCCATCTTCTCGAGCGTCGGCCGGTACGCGGCCGTCATCAGGTTCCGGTAATTCGGATCGAAGCTGATCTTCACGCCGCGCGCATGCAGCTCGGCTGCGAGCGCGATCAGCGTGCCCGCGAGCGGCTCGCGCACGAGGCTGATGCAGCCGAAGTGCGCCCATTTCACGTGATCGGCCCAGCCGGCCGGCAGCCGCTTCGGGTCGAACGCGAGATCGGCGCTCGCTTCGCCGATGAAGAAATACGCGGGCGGCCGCGTCTCGTGGACGATCGCGAGCAGCGGCGGGCGCGCGACGCGCTGCAGGAACCGCAGGTCGAGCCCGGCCGCTTCGCTCGCGCGCCACAGCGTGTCGGAGAAGCAGTCCTCGCCGATCGCGCCGGCGAGCGCGCTCGGCACGCCGAGCCGCGCGACCGCGCGCGCGACGTTCCAGCCGGCGCCGCCCGGCACCGAGGTCCAGTGCGCGCCGCCCGCGCGCACCATGTCGGTCAGGATGTCGCCGGCGGACACGAACGCCGGAAAGCCGCCGCCCGTCATTGCGTCGGTTCGCTGCGCGCCGTGCGCGCGAGCGTCGCGAGCACGTCGTAGCACGCGCCCATCGTGTGGTAGTCGGTCTTGCCGGCGGGGCTCTTCTCGTCGCTGTACTTGCGGTTGTCGCAGGTCAGGATCCGGTACCACGCGCCGTAGCGGTGATCGACGAAATGCGCCCAGCTGTAGCGCCAGATCTCGTCGTACGAGTCCCAGTAGCGTTCGGCGCCGGTGCGCGCGCCGAGCATCGCGGCCGCCGCGAACGATTCCGCCTGCACCCAGAAATACTTGTTGTGATCGCAGATCGTGAAGTCGGGGCCGAAGCCGTAGCAGAGCCCGCCGTGATCGGCGTCCCACGCGTGCGCGAGCGCCGCGTCGAACAGCTCGGCCGCGCGCGGCGCGAGCCAGTCGAGCGGGCGGTGCCGCTCGAGGATCAGCAGCAGCTTCGCCCACTCGGTCTGGTGCCCCGGCTGGAAGCCCCAGGGCCGGAAGATGTTCGAGCTGTCTTCCTTGTTGTAGTCCCAGTCGACCGACCAGTCCGCGTGATAGTGCTCCCACACGAGGCCGCCCGACAGCGCCGCCTGGCGCCGCGTGACGTGCGTCGCGAGCTTTTCCGCGCGGTCGAGGTAGGTGAGGTGGCCGGTCGCCTCGTACGCGGCGAGCAGCGCCTCGGTCATGTGCATGTTCGCGTTCTGGCCGCGGTAGCTCGACACGATCCAGTTCGGTGTCGCGTCGTCCGCGTAGAGGCCCGCGGCGGCGTCCCAGAAACGGTGCTCGGCGAGTTCGTAGGTCGCGGCGATCAGCGGCCGCGCCTCGTCGACGCCGGCCATCGTCGCGTGCGCGGCGGCGAGCAGCACGAACGCGAGGCCGTAGCAGTGGCGCGTGCCGTCGAGCGTCGCGCGCTTCGCGCCGTCGCGCCAGTCGAGTTCCCAGTCGTAGCCCTGCAGCGCGTCGTCCCAGTGCGCGTCGCGCAGGAAGCGCAGCCCGTGGCGCGTGTATTCGAGATGGCGCGGATCGCCGAAATGCCGGTACGCCATCGCGTAGTTGAAGACGAACCGGCAACTGCTGACGAGGTGCCGCGACGTGCGGTTGTACACGCTGCCGTCGTCGCGGAAGTAGTGGTAGAAGCCGCCGGTCGGATCGAGCGCGTTCGGTGCATAGAAGCGCAGCGTGTCCTCGACGTGCGACAGCAGGAACGACGGATCGCGGAAGCTCGCGACGAACGGGGCCGGATGGGCGTGCGCGGCCGGCGTCGCCGGGGCGGGTTGGGCCGGGGGCGTAGTCATGATTCGGTGCTCGTGGCGGTGACGGGCGCCCGCGTCGCGGCGGGCCGGCTGCTGGCCCGCACGATCAGCTCGACGGGCAGGCAGACCTCGGTGTGTTCGGGGGATTCGGCCAGCAGCAGCTCGACGCCGCGGCGGCCGAGCGCTGCCTTGTCGACGGCGAGCGTCGTGAGGGGCGGGCTCGCATGCGCGGCGGCGGGGATGTCGTCGAAGCCGACGATCGCGATGTCGTCCGGCACCCGCAGCCCGCGCGCGATGCACACGCGCTGCGCGGCGAGCGCGGCCGCGTCGTTGTACGCGAACACCGCGTCCGGGCGCGGGCCCGGCGCGTCGAGCAGCTGCTGCATCGCGCGCGCGGCGCCGGTGTCCGGGTCGAGCCCGGCGTCGATCGTCACTTCGTAGGCCGGGTCGAAGAGCCGCCCGGCTTCGAAGAACGCGCGCCGGTAGCCGATCGCGCGCTGCGTGATGCTGTAGTGCGCGGGCGAGCCGCCGATGAACGCGATGCGCGTGCGGCCGGTGGCCAGCAGATGGCGCATCGCGAGCGCCGCGCCGGTCGCGTTGTCGATGTTGACCGAGCGCAGCCCGGGCGCCCACAGGTCGATCAGCACGAGCGGGCGGCCGGTCGCGGCGAGCGCCTCGATCGTCTCCGGCTCCATGAAGCCGGCCACCGCGATCGCGTCCGGCGCGTGCGGGCGCATCTGGCGCAGCACGTCGTCGTTCGGGCCGACGGTCAGGAGCGTCGGCACGATGCCGCGCTCGCGGCACGCGTCCTCGACGCCGTGCAGCACGTGCGAGAAGAACGGGCTGGCGGGAAAGCGGTTGTGCTGGCGGTGCAGCAGGAAGGTGAGCCGGCGGATGCGCGGCCGCAGTTGCGCGGGATCGTAGCCGAGGCGCTGCGCGATCTCGACGATGCGCGCGCGAGTGGCTTCGGACAGGCCGGGCTGGTTCTTCAGCGCGCGGGACACGGTGCCGATCGAGACCTCTGCCGCCCGCGCCACGTCGCGAATGGTGGTGCCCATCGTTCGGAAATCCGGTTTGTTTAGGGTGACGGCGATTGTATAGTAAAACGTAACGGGAAAATCGCGCCAGATTGCCGGGGAATACCCGTAAATCCGCGAATTTAAAGCACTAATCTACGTCGACGCTTTTACTAAAAATACTAAACAGGCGCGACGAAAGGCAAGGTGTCCGCGCGTCGCGGTTAGGGCCTGTTCACGCTAATAACGGGCTTGCGAACGTGCCTTGCCGGCCGTCCCCCAAGGGGACTTCCTTTGGGCGCGTGCAAGGAGGAAGGAGCGCCGTTTGGCCGAGCCAAACAAGCGACGCGCGACGCCGCAATGCGGCCGGCAAGGCACGTTCCCGTAACTAAAAAATTCCTGCTTGGGGCTGGCCGCCAGAAGGGCCGATCGCCGCGTCATGCTCCTTGCGAATACGTCCAGTATTCGCTGCGTCGCATTCCTTGCGCTCGGCCCTTCTGGCGGCCAGCGCAAGCCCGTTATTAGCGTGAACAGGCTCTAATGCGGCGCCGCGGGTGGTTCGCCGCGCGCGAGCAGCGCCGCGCGGCCCGCATCGAGATCGACGACCGCGAGCCCGTCGGGCTGCTGCTTCGCGCGCCGTTTCGCGAGCGCCGCGACCGACGCGATCTCGTCGCTGCCGTAGCGCATCGCGCGGTGCGCGCCAGCCGGCACGCCGACCGCGCCGATCGCCATCGTCACGAAGCCGAAGAACGCCGGGTTGCCGTGGCGGTCCTCGCCGCGCAGGCCGCCCGCGCGCTGGTCGGTCAGCGTGTAGAAGCGCTGCGCGCCGTCGTTGAAGCGGCCGATCGCGGCCGCCGTCCGCGCGCGCCAGTCGTCGCTCTGGAACAGCACCAGGAAATCGTCGCCGCCGACATGGCCGAGGAAGTCCCGCTGCGGATCGCAGATGCCGGCCAGCACGGTCGCGGCGTACTTCAGCACCTCGTCGCCCTGCCAGTAGCCGTACTGGTCGTTGAACGGCTTGAACTGGTTCAGGTCGACGTAGCACGCGTGGAACCCGGCGTCGCGCGCGAGCAGCCGGTCGATGTGCGCGCTGATCGGGATGTTGCCGGGCAGGAACGTCAGCGGGTTCGCATAGCGCGCGGCCTCGATGCGCATCTCGGTCACCGCGCGCACGAGGCTCTCGCCGGTGCCGAGCCCGACGTAGCGGCCGTGCTCGGTGATCACGAAGCCGTCCGCGAGATAGCGCTGGTCGTTGTTGGCGAGCAGCAGCGCGAGCTGTTCCACCGTCGTCGCGTTCTCGATCATCAGCGGCGCGTCGTTCGCGAACTGCAGGCACGGCTTCTTGCCGAACACCTCGCGGTGGTACGGCAGCGCGAAGCGGTCCATGAAGCTGCGGCGGTTCACGAGCGCGACGGGCCGCTCGTGCTCGACGAGCGCGACCGCGTGCAGCTCGGGCATCCGGTTGAACAGCGCGAGCACGTCGTTGCTGGTCGCGTCGCGCGGCAGCGCAGGCGCCGCGACGAGCATCTTCGCGGCGACCGTGCCGCTCGGGCGGGCCGCGCGCGATGCATCCGGAAACACCGCGATGTGCGGCGCGCGGATCGCGTCGCGCGCGGCGGGCGTGACGACGCGCTCCGGCTGCGCATGCGGGCGGCCGAGCAGGAAGCCCTGCACGCAGCAGATGCCCATGTCGCGCACGACGATCAGGTCGCGCTCGTGCTCGACGCCTTCGGCGATCAGCGTCGCGCCGCTCGCGTGCGCGAAGTGCTGCATCGCCTTGACCGCCTCGAACTTCAGCGGATCGAGGGCGATGTCGTGGATGAAGAAGCGGTCGATCTTCACGACGTCGGGATGCAGGCGCAGCCACAGGTTCATGCTCGCGTTCGCGGTGCCGTAGTCGTCGAGCGCGAACTGGATGCCCGCGTCGCGCAGCGACGCGACCGCCGGCGCGACCTGCGCGAGATCGGTCGTCGCGTTCTGCTCGGTCAGCTCGATCACGATGCGCTCGGCGGCGATCTGCGCGCGCTCGAGCAGCGTGCGGGCGCGCTCGCGTTCGCGCGCGAGCTGCAGGATCGCGCCCGCGCTGAAATTGAGGAACAGCTTGCCGTCGCAGCCGAGCGCGGCGAACGCGTCGAGGCAGGTGACGGCGGCCGCGTGTTCGAGCGCGATGGTCGCGCCTTCGCGCGCCGCCTGCGCGAACAGTGCGGCGGGCGGCTCCAGGTCGGTGCCGCGCGGGCCGCGGATCAGGCCCTCATAGGCGATGACCGTGCCCGAGCCGAGGTCGACGATCGGCTGGAACACGGCGGCGAGCGCACGATCCGCGATCAATCGCGCGGTGCGGGCGGCATCGGGAGCGGCGGGGGTGGCGGACATGGCAGGACGGCCGAAACGTCGGAACGCCCGGCTTAACGGCGCCGCGCAGGAAGAATTGAATGAATTTTTCGTGACGCGATGCGCCGTCCTGGTGCATCGCCACGAATCATGGCCGCCGCGTCGCGCGGCGCGGGCCGGGTGAGGGCGTGACGGCGGCCCGCGCGTCAGCGCTTGCCGGCGCTCAGCGCGGAAGCGACCGGGCCGGGAGCCGCGCCCTCGTCGCCCGGTTCGCCCAGCCGGCGCGCGCCCCAGCGCTGCGCGAGCGCCGCGCAGGCCATCAGCTGGATCTGGTGGAACAGCATCAGCGGCAGCACGATCGCGCCGACCGCGTGCGCGGAGAAGATCACCTTCGCCATCGGCACGCCGGCGGCGAGGCTCTTCTTCGAGCCGCAGAAGATGATCGTGATCTGGTCGGCGCGGTTGAAGCCGAGCCGCTTGCTGACGAACGCGGTCAGCAGCAGCGCGATCGCGAGCAGCACCAGGTTGACGGCCAGCAGCCCGGCGAGCGCGCGCGGAGGAATCTGGTGCCAGAGACCCTGGTCCACGGCCTCGCTGAACGCGACGTAGACGACGAGCAGGATCGAGCCCTGGTCGACGAAGCGCAGCACCGCGCGGTTGCGCTCGATCCAGCCGCCGATCACGGGCCGCAGCAGCTGGCCGGCGACGAACGGCACGAGCAGCTGCATCACGATGCTGCCGACCGTGCTCCACGGCGACGCGCTCGCCGCCGACTGCGTCGTGATCATCAGCCCGACGAGCGCCGGCGTGACGAAGATGCCGAGCAGGCTCGACGCGGACGCCGCGCAGACCGCGGCCGGCACGTTGCCTTTCGCGATCGACGTGAACGCGATCGACGACTGGACCGTCGACGGCAGCGTGCAGAGGAACAGCACGCCGGCATACAGCGCCGGCGTGACGAGCGGCTGCAGCACCGGCTTCAGCGCGAGGCCGAGCAGCGGGAACAGCGCGAAGGTGCTGAGCAGCACGACCGCGTGCAGCCGCCAGTGCGTCGCGCCTGCGACGATTGCTTCGCGCGAAAGCTTCGCGCCGTGCAGGAAGAACAGCAGGCCGACCGCGATGTTGGTCGCCCAGTTGAACGCGTGCGCGGCCGGGCCGCGGCACGGCAGCAGGCTCGCGAGCACGACGGTGCCGACGAGGGCGAGCGTGAAGTTGTCGGGGAGGTAACGGGGGCGGGCCATCGGAATCTCGATCGGGACGATAGGAGGGCGTGCCGCGCACGCGCGAACGCCGCACGCGCGGACGCCGGTATTTTCCCGGTTGCCGATTCAAACCACAAATTCATTGTATGAATCGATTGATGAATCGGATGAATGCTGAGCGGCCGATCGCGCCTGTCGCGCTGGCGACGAAAACGGCAGAAGAATGTGCTGCGACGATCCGTCCCCTACATGAAAAACCTAGCAGTAACATGGTGTTACACCGATGCCCCGGACCTAACACTTTTTGGCTCGACACGATTTCGCCTCGCTCATAAATTACTGCTGAAAGGCGTGCGCCCGCTCAGGACGGGGCTCGCGGCAGGCAGAATCAGGCTCTGAACGATGACGGATCGGGTGAAACGGAAGATCGGACGATGGGTGGCGGGCGTGCTCGGCGCGCTGCTGGTGCCGCTCGCGCTTGCGCAGCCCCCGCACGGCGGACACGGGTTCGGCGGCGGCGGCGATCGCGGCCTGCGCGCATCCGGTCAGGCGTCCGGTGGCCCGCCCGTCTGGCGTCATGCACCGCAGTGGGCCGGTAATCCCGGGGCCCGCATGGGGGTCAACGGCTACGGCCCCCGCTGGGGCCTGCGGCCGACGCCGTCGTACGGCCACTACGCCGCGCAGAGCCCGTACCGCCCGATCAGCGCCGACGCGCGCCAGGTGCCGCGCCCGCCGGGCGGCGGCAACATGCCGCTGCGCGCCGGGTCGATCCGCGCCGACGTCGCCCGCTACAACGAGGAGCGGGGCGGCCGGCCGCTGCCGCCGCCGCGCGCGCAGGACGAGCCCGCGCATTCGCTGTATTTCTCGCCGTTTTACCGAAACTGAGCGCGCCCGCGTTCTGTCCCCCGCCGACTGATGCGAATTCGCCACAGTCGCGCATCGATTTCCGCTGATTTTCCCGCCGCATTGCGCTATCTTTCGCGCCCGGTTCGCGCGTGACGCGTCGCCGTGCCGCCGCGTGACGCGCTCGCGCGTTGCCGCCGCGCCCCGTCTGTCGCCGAACCGCCGTCGCGAAGTTAATGCCGCCGCTATACCCGCAATAAGCCCATGCATTTTTGACCGGAAAAATGATCCGCAAAGATGGCTGCGCCCCAGCACGACGCAAGCGGCGGCCCCTATAACAACGCTCGCGCCGCCCCGGTTTCTTATCGACAATACCTGGAGATCCCATGAAAGCATTTGCCCGCCGTGCGTCGAGCACGTCCGCCGCGCTGGTCGCGGCCGCCGCCTGCGTCGCCGCCGCGCCCGTCCACGCGCAATCGAGCGTCTCGCTGTACGGCCAGGTCGACGAGTGGGTCGGCGCGACGAAATTCCCGGGCGGCGATCGCGCATGGAACGTGTCGGGCGGCGGGATGTCGACGTCGTACTGGGGTATGCACGGCACCGAGGATCTCGGCGGCGGCTACAAGGCGATCTTCACGCTGGAGAGCTTCTTCCGCGCGCAGAACGGCCAGTTCGGCCGCTTCAACGGCGACACCTTCTTCGCGCGCAACGCGTACGTCGGCATCAATTCGCCGTACGGCACGGTGACCGCCGGCCGCCTGACCACGCACCTGTTCCTGTCGACGATCCTGTTCAACCCGTTCTTCGACTCGTACGTGTTCTCGCCGATGGTCTATCACACGTTCCTCGGCCTCGGCACGTTCCCGACCTATCCGAGCGACCAGGGCGCGGTCGGCGATTCGGGCTGGAACAACGCGGTGTCGTATACGTCGCCGGCGTTCGGCGGCGCGAACTTCGGCGTGATGTACGCGCTCGGCAACCAGGCGGGCGACAACGGCGCGAAGAAGTGGAGTGCTCAGTTCAACTATGCGAGCGGGCCGTTCGCGGCGACCGCGGTGTACCAGTACGTGAACTTCAACAATGCCCCGCGCGACCTGGGCACGCTCCCCGGCGTCACCGGCATGAAGAGCCAGGGCATCGCGCAGGTCGGCATGACGTACGACCTGAAGTACGTAAAGCTGTTCGGCCAGTACATGTATACGAAGAACGACCAGGTCGCGGGCAGCTGGCACGTGAATACCGGGCAGGGCGGCGTGACGGTGCCGCTCGGCGCCGGCACCGCGATGGCGTCGTACGCGTACTCGCGCGACGCGGGCGGCCTGAACCAGACGCGCCAGACGTGGGCTGTCGGCTATGACTACCCGCTGTCGAAGCGCACCGACGTTTACGCCGCGTACATGAACGACCACATCAGCAGCCTGTCGAACGGCAACACGTTCGGCGCCGGCATTCGCGCGAAGTTCTGACCCCGCGGGCACCCCGCCGCGCGAGCCGCGGCGGATTCGCGCCCTGTTTCGTTTTGTTGAACGGCGCCGCCAATTGCGGCGCCGTTTTGCTTTTGTTGACCTTTCTGTTTCCTCTCTTTTGCTACTCTATCTCGTAATTTCCCGATTCTCTGGAATTCCGAGCCAGTTCGATGGATACCCTCGTCAGCATGAATGTGTTTCGCTACGTCGTCGAAGTGGGCAGCTTCGTCGGCGCGGCGGAGCGCATGCAGATGTCGGCGGCGATGGCGAGCAAGCACGTGATGCATCTCGAGCAGCAGCTCGGCGCGCGGCTGCTGCATCGCACGACCCGCCGCGTCGCGCCGACCGAAGCGGGGCGCGAATACTACGAGCGCCTCGTGCAGGCGCTGTCCGAGCTCGACGAAGCCGGGCAGGCGGTCGGCGCCGCGAGCGTCGTGCCGCAGGGCCGGCTGCGCGTGACGTCGCTGTCCGCGTTCGGGCTGCGCCACGTGATGCAGGCGGTGACCGACTACGCGGACCGCTATCCCGACGTGACGGTCGAGATCACGCTGTCCGATCGCGTCGTAGAACTGATCGACGAAGGCTACGACGTCGCGGTGCGCGCGGCGCCGAGCGGGCTGAAATCGTCGTCGCTGGTCGCGCGGCAGATCGCGACCGCGCACATCATGCTCGTCGCGTCGCCCGAGTACCTAGAGAAACGCGGCACGCCGCAGACGATCGCCGATCTCGCGCACCACAACTACCTGCGGCGCGACACGAACTCGACGATGCTCGATGCGATGGTGACCGATGCGGCCGCCGCGTCGCGCGTGAATCTCAACGGCAACCTGATCGTCAACCACCTCGAAGGGCTGCGCGCGGCCGTGCTCGGCGGCGCGGGCATCGCGCTGCTCGGCACCGAAGTGGTCGGCGACGACCTCGAGGCCGGGCGTCTCGTGCCGGTGCTGCTCGACGCGGTGCCGCCGCGCGAGCTGCCGATCTACGCGGTGTACGCGAGCCGCCGCCATGTGTCGGCGAAGGTGCGCTCGTTCGTCGATTTCCTCGCCGCGCGGTTCGAGAACGAGTCGCTGTGCCCGTCGATCGAGGCGCGCCTGCGCGTGCTGCCGATCACGCGCATCAAGCGCACGGGCTGAGCGGCGCGGCAGTCGCCGCAGGAACGTCGCGACAAACAAAAAGCGCGAACCCCGTGAGGCGTTCGCGCTTTTGCTTTGCTGCGGTGACGCGCCGCGTCAGCGTGCGATGCCGAGCCGCGCCTTCGTGTCGTCGTACTCGCGCTTCAGGCGCTCGACGAGCGTCGCGACGCTCGGCAGGTCGTCCATCAGGCCGACGCCCTGGCCCGCGCCCCAGATGTCCTTCCACGCCTTCGTCTTGTCGCCGCCGAAGTTCATCTTCGTCTTGTCCGATTCCGGCAACGCGTCCGGGTCGAGCCCCGCTTTCTCGATGCTTTCGCGGATGTAGTTGCCGTGCACGCCGGTGAACAGGTTCGTGTAGACGATGTCGGCGGCCTTCGCGTTGAGGATCGCGTGCTTGTAGTCCTCGACCGCGTGCGCTTCCTGCGTCGCGATGAAGCGCGTGCCCATGTACGCGAGGTCGGCACCCATCGCCTGCGCGGCGAGGATCGAGCCGCCGTTGGCGATCGCGCCGGACAGCACGATCGGGCCGTCGAACATCCTGCGCACTTCGCCGACGAGCGCGAACGGCGACGTCGTGCCCGCGTGGCCGCCCGCGCCGGCCGCGACGAGGATCAGCCCGTCGACGCCCGCTTCGAGCGCCTTCTGCGCGTGCCGCAGGTTGATCACGTCGTGCAGCACGATGCCGCCGTAGCTGTGCACCGCGTCGACGATCTCGCGCGACGGGGCGCGCAGGCTCGTGATGAAGATCGGCACCTTGTGGTCGACGCACACGCGGATGTCGTGCTCGAGCCGCGCGTTCGACTGGTGGACGATCTGGTTGACCGCGATCGGGCCGATCACCGCATCCGGATGCTTCGCCTTGTGGTCGGCGAGCTCGGCCTGGATCTGCGTGAGCCATTCGTCGAGCAGTTCGGCCGGGCGCGCGTTGAGCGCCGGGAACGAGCCGACGATGCCGGCCTTGCATTGCGCGAGAACGAGTTCGGGATAGCTGACGATGAACATCGGCGACGCGATGACGGGCAGCGTCAGATGCTGAAGGACGGCGGGCAGTGCCATGTGAAGTCTCCTGATTCCGAACGTGGCCGTACGGCTGCGCGAACGGCGTTTCGAGTGTAGCCGGTGTGGCCGCAGTGAAGGTCTGCAGCACATATTAATACGAACGATCGTGCGTTTGCGTGCGAGCTTAACAAAGTGCGCCGTGCGCGGGCAATCGAGTGAGTGCTCTCTTTCTACGAATTCGGGTATCCACGTCCCTGTGCGGTTTCGAACGCGCTCCTACAATAGCCGCCTATAACAAACCAACGAGAAACAAACCATGTCGTTCGAGACATTCGCCCCGTTTCGCGTAACGGGGCAGGACACCGACATCTTCGGTGTCAAAGGAGGCGCGGGGCCGCCGCTTCTGCTGCTGCACGGCCATCCGCAGACCCACATGATCTGGCATCGCGTCGCCGCGACGCTCGCGAATCATTTCACGGTGATCGCGACCGACCTGCGCGGCTACGGCGCGTCCGGCAAACCCGCGAGCGACGCGCAGCACACGCCGTATTCGAAGCGCGCGATGGCGGCCGACCAGGTCGCGGTGATGCGGCAGTTCGGCTTCGAGCGCTTCTACGTGTGCGCGCACGATCGCGGCGCGCGCGTCGCGCACCGGCTCGCGCTCGATCACGCCGACGCGGTCGAGCGGATGATGCTGCTCGACATCGCGCCGACGCTCGCGATGTACGAGAAGACCGATCGCGCGTTCGCGACCGCGTACTTCCACTGGTTCTTCCTGATCCAGCCCGAGCCGCTGCCTGAGACGCTGATCGGCGGCAACACCGATGCGTACATCGAGCGCGTGATGGGCAACCGCTCGGCGGGCCTTGCGCCGTTCGCGCCCGACGCGCTCGCCGCGTATCGCGCGGCGCTCGCGCAGCCGGGCGCGGTGCACGCGATGTGCGAGGACTACCGCGCGTCGGCGACGATCGATCTCGAGCACGACCGTGCGGATCTCGAGCGCGGCACCAAGGTCGCGTGCCCGCTGCGCGTGCTGTGGGGCGCGAACGGGATCGTCGCCCGCTGCTTCGATCCGCTCGACGAGTGGCGGCACGTCGCGCGCGACGTCAGCGGCCGCGCGCTCACGTGCGGGCACTACATTCCGGAAGAGGCGCCGGTCGACCTGATCGACGAGATGCTCGCATTCTTCGAGGCGCGCGACCCGGTGGCCTGATGCGGGCTGCGGCGCGCGTGCGTCAGCGCTGCGCCGCGTCGTCGTCCGCAAGCGGCGGCAGCCGGCGCGGCACCGGCGTCGACTTGACGATCGCGGTGCTCGTCTCCGCGCGCTCGGTCACCTTCGCGAGGATGCCGTCGAGCTGCTCGATCGAGCGCAGGTAGAGCCGGCAGATGAAGCAGTCGTCTCCCGTCACCTTGTCGCATTCGACGAATTCGGGGATGCGCCGCAGCAGCTCCTCGACGAGATGCAGCTGGCCGGGCAGCGGCTTCACGCGGACGATCGCCTGCAGCGTGTAGCCGAGCGCGCGCGGGTCGAGCTCGACGGTGAAGCCGGCGATCACGCCCTGCGCCTCGAGGCGCCGCACGCGGTCCGCGGTCGCGGGCGCCGACAGCCCGATCTGCCGCGCCAGCTCGCTGGTCGCGATGCGTGCGTCGTCGGCGAGTGCGGCCAGGATCGCGCGGTCGGTCGCGTCGAGCGCGGCGACGGAGGGAGGGGAAAGGCGTTTCGTCATGATCGCTTTGCTTTCGAAGGTGAATCGGATGATTCGCTTCAGTTTAGCCGTGGAGATCGCGAAAGCAAGTTTCTAGAATCGAAGTCATCCGATCCTCAACGGGAACTGTCATGGCTTCGAACGAAATTCGCCGCGGCGCCGCCGAAATGGTCGTCGCGATGCTGATGTCCGGCACAATCGGCTGGCTCGTGATGTCGTCGCGGCAGCCGCTCGCCAACGTCGTGTTCTTCCGCTGCGTGTTCGGCGGCGCGACGCTCGCGCTCGTCTGCGCGGCGTTCGGGTTCCTGCGCCGCCCGCTGTTCTCGTGGCGCATGCTCGGCCTCGCCGCGCTCGGCAGCGTCGCGATCGTCGCGAACTGGCTGCTGCTGTTCGCCGCGTATTCGCGCGCGTCGATCTCGATGGCGACCGCCGTCTACAACACGCAGCCGTTCATGCTCGTCGCGCTCGGCGCGCTGGTGTTCCGCGAACGGATCACCGCGTCGACGCTCGCGTGGCTGCTGCTCGCGTTCGTCGGCCTCGTGTGCGTAGTGCGCGTCGAGCCGGCCGTGCTCGCGGTGCCGGGCGAGTATCTCGAAGGCGTCGCGCTCGCGCTCGGCGCGGCGTTCCTGTACGCGGTGTCGTCGATCATCACCAAGCACCTGAAGGGCACGCCGCCGCACCTGATCGCGCTGCTGCAGGTCGGGCTCGGCGTCGTGATGCTCGCGCCGTTCGCGCACTTCGACGCGCTGCCTGCGACGCCTGCGCAATGGCTCGACCTCGTCGTGCTCGGGATCGTGAACACGGGCGTGATGTACGTGCTGCTGTACGGCGCGATCCAGAAGCTGCCGACCGCAATGACGGGCGCGCTGTCGTTCGTCTATCCGGTCGTCGCGATCGCGGTCGACCGCGTCGCGTTCGGACAGACGCTCGCGTGGACGCAGGTGCTCGGCGCGCTGTTGATCCTGCTCGCGGCGGCCGGCGTCAATCTCGGCTGGCGGATCGTGCCGGCGCGCCGCGCGGTGGCCGGGCACTGAAATGGTCGTGCGATTCGGTTCACCGCTACGGTTCACCGCTACGGCTCGCCGCGGCGGTTCACTGCTACGGAGCGAAAAGCGTGCCGCGCGCGCACCTGCAACACGCTGTAAGAAGTTGTAGGGAAACACCCGATGCGATGCGCCGGCGTCGCTCGTATGATGCGTGCTGTGACGTTGATCACGTTCACAGGATTCCGATTCGAGATGCCGTTCGCCCGTCAGGCTGAACGGCATTTTTTTATGCGTCGCTCGCCGCGAGCGCACGCCGCGCGTCGAGTCGCGCAAGTACCTCACGCTTCGCGTCGTCGTCCGACGCGCGCCATCCCTTGATCTCGTCGCGGGTGCGCAGGCAGCCCGCGCACCATTCGGTGCGCGGATCGATCTTGCACACGCCGGTGCACGGCGACGCGACGGCGCTTTGCGGCACGTCGCTCATGCGGTCTCCCGCAGCGCGACGTCGGCAACCGGCGCGCCGGTCAGCGTGACGAGCTCCTGCGGCGACAGGTTGAACACCGCATGCGGATGGCCGGCCGCGGCCCACAGGCTGTCGAGCGCGAGCAGGTCGGCGTCGATCAGCGTGACGGGCTCGACCAGGTGGCCGATCGGGCACACGCCGCCGATCGCATAGCCGGTGTTGTCGCGCACGAACTTCGCGTCCGCACGGCCGACCTCGCCGACCCGCGCGGCGACCTTCTGCTCGTCGACGCGGTTCGCGCCGCTCGCGACGACCAGCACCGGCGCGCCGTCCGACTGGCGGCGGAACAGGATCGACTTCGCGATCTGCGCGACCGAGCAGCCGAGCCCGGCCGCCGCCTCCGCGGATGTCTTGCCGGTTTCGGACAGCATCACGATGCCTTTCGCATGGCCGCGCTCGCGCAGCAGCGTCGCGACGCGTCGCGCGGAATCGGGGAGGGAGTCGAGTGAAGTGGGTGTCGTCATGTGTTCGGATCCGTTGAATGCATGGGGTCAGGCGCAGCTCGGCGCGTCGGCCGCGCTTTGCGCCTTCGCGAGCAGCGCGCGGCCGGCGCGCGACGCGTTCGCGCGGCCGATCGCGTTCGAGATGAATTCGCCGGCGGCGACCACCTGCGCGAGATCGACGCCGGTGTCGATGCCGAGGCCCTGCATCAGGTACAGCACGTCCTCGGTCGCGACGTTGCCGGTCGCCCCCTTCGCGTACGGGCAGCCGCCGAGGCCCGCGACCGACGCGTGGAAGATCTCGATCCCCTCGAACAGCGCGGCGTAGATGTTCGCGAGCGCCTGGCCGTAGGTGTCGTGGAAGTGGCCCGACAGACGCTCGCGCGGGAACACGCGCGTGACGGCTTCGAGCACCTCGCGCGTGCGCTTCGGCGTGCCGACGCCGATCGTGTCGGCGATGTCGATCTCGTCGCAGCCGAGCGCCGCGAAGCGCTCGACGACGTCGACCACCGACGCGACCGGCACCTCGCCTTGGTACGGGCAGCCGAGCGCGCAGGACACGCTGCCGCGCAGCCGCAGGCCCGCGTCCTTCGCGGCCTTCGCGACCGGCTCGAAGCGCGCGATGCTCTCGGCGATGCTGCAGTTGATGTTCCGCTGCGAGAACGCCTCGCTCGCCGCGCCGAAGATCACGACTTCGTCGGCGCGCGCGGCGAGCGCGTTCTCGAAGCCCTTCAGGTTCGGCGTGAGCACCGAGTAGATCGCGCCCTCGCGGCGCTCGATGCCGGCCATCACCTCGGCGCCGTCGGCCATCTGCGGCACCCATTTCGGCGACACGAACGACGCGGCCTCGATGTTGCGGAAGCCCGCGCGCGACAGGCGGTCGACCAGCGCGATCTTCACGTCGGTGGGCACGAAGGTTTTCTCGTTCTGCAGCCCGTCGCGCGGGCCGACTTCGACGATCTTGACGGCGGTGGGGAAGGTCATGGCTGTCTCCAGTTTCCTGATATTTGAAATGCGCGATTCAGTAGCCGCGCGCGTAGTCGACGATTCCGCTGACGGGCTCGCCGCGCTCGAACGCGCGGATCTTGCCGGCGATCTGCTCGATCGCTTCCGCACGCAGCGTCTCGGCGGAGCTGTGCGGCGTGATCGTGACGCGCGGCGCGCGCCAGAACGGGTGGTCGTCCGGCAGCGGCTCGTGCTGGAACACGTCGAGCGTCGCGGCGGCGACGCGGCCGCTCGCGAGCGCGTCGAGCAGGTCGGCTTCGACCAGATGCGCGCCGCGCGCGACGTTGATCACGTATGCGCCGGGCGCGAGGCGCGCGAACGTGCGCGCGTCGAGAATGCCGTCGGTGTCCGGCGTGCTCGGCAGCAGGTTGACGAGCACCTTCGCGCCGTCGACGCACGCGTCGAAGCCGGCTGCGCCGGCGAACGTCGCGACGCCGTCGAGCTGCTTCGGGCTGCGGCTGTAGCCGCGCACCGGCAGTCCAAGGCCGGCGAGCGCCCGCGCGACCTGCGCGCCGAGCACGCCGAGGCCGAGCACGGCGACCGTGAAGGTCGCGCGCGGATGCGGCTCCAGCGCCTGCCAGCGGCGCGCGCGCTGCAGCTCGGCGTATTCGTCGAAGCGGCGCAGGTAGCGCAGCACCGCGTGCGTCACGTATTCGATCATCTGCTGCGCCATCCCGGAATCCTCGAGCCGCACGAGCGGCACGTGCGGCGACAGCGTGCCCGGATGCGCGCGTTCGAGCGCGAGCAGCGCGTCGACGCCCGCGCCCAGGTTGAAGATCGCGCGCAGGCCGTCGCGCGGCGCGAACAGCTCGCGCGGCGCGCGCCACACGAGCGCGTAGTCGGCGGCGGCCGTGTCGCCCGGCCGCCACGCGCGCAGCTCGGCTTCCGGCAGCGCCTGCGCGAGCTCGGCGCGCCATGCGTCGGCATCCTGGTACGTCGAATGGAACAGGACCTTCATGCCGTCACTTCGCGAACAGCTGGCCGATGTCGGCGAATGCCTTGAATTCGAGCGCGTTGCCGCAGGGGTCGAGGAAGAACATCGTCGCCTGCTCGCCGACCTCGCCCTTGAAGCGGATGTGCGGCTCGATCACGAAGCGGGTGTGTGCGGCCTTCAGTTTGTCGGCGAGCGCGTGCCATTCGTCCATCGCCAGCACGACGCCGAAGTGGCGCACCGGCACGTCGTCGCCGTCGACCGGATTGACCGCGCTCGCGCCCGTTTCGTGCGGCGCGAGATGCGCGACGAGCTGGTGGCCGAAGAAGTCGAAATCGACCCAATGATCGGAGCTGCGGCCTTCCGGGCAGCCCAGCAGGCCGCCGTAGAACGCACGGGCGTCGGCGAGGCTCGACACGGGAAAGGCAAGATGGAACGGGCGTAGCGCGCCGGCGGGCGTAGCGGGCATCGGGTGTCTCCTTTTGGGAACCTCACATTCTACGGTTTCGCGGCGGATTGCGTCGGCGGGCGGGGGCGCGATCCCGTCCGACGAAAAGCAAAGCACAAAATATTGGTTCGGCCGCCGCGGGCGGCGCGCCACAATCGGGCCTCGTCTTCAAGCGAGCGAGGGCAAACATGAGCGCATGCAGCAAATCGGTCTGGCCGCCGCGGCTCGTCACCGTTCCCGGCCTGCACGGCAGCGAAGGCGCTCATTGGCAGACCTGGCTCGAACGGCAGTTCCCGCGTTCGCTGCGCGTCGAGCAGGCGGACTGGGATGCGCCGGATCTCGCGGGCTGGGCGCAGTCCGTGCGCGCGCTGCTCGAGCGCGAGCGCGGGCCGTTCGTGCTCGCCGCGCACAGCTTCGGCTGCCTCGCGGCCGCGCACGCGCTCGCGCAGTGGCCGCATGCCGGCGAAGTCGCCGGCGTGCTGCTCGTCGCGCCGGCCAGCCCGCTGAAATTCACGTTCGCCGGCGCCTTCGACGCCCGGCGCCTCGCGGTGCCGTCGATCGTGATCGGCAGCGAGACCGATCCGTGGATGTCGCTCGGCGACGCCCGCACCCTCGCGCAGCGGCTCGGCAGCGCGTTCGTCAATCTCGGCGACGCGGGCCACATCAACACCGCGGCCGGCTTCGGGCCGTGGCCGCGCGCGAAGTACTTCGTCGATACGCTCGTGCATTGCGCGGCGCCGCTGCGTTTTCGGGAGGATGCGGGGGAGTTCGATGCCGCCTTCGCCGGGAGGATGCTCGCGCAAGCGGTTTGACGCATAGCGCGTGCGCGACGCCGCGCGCCACCATGAAAAGCGCCCTGCGGCGCGGGCCGAGGCCCGCCCTGCAGGGCGTCGTCGTTCGATGCGCGGCGCGACCGGCCGTCGGCCGCGCCGCTGTCGTCAGGCGGTGACCGGCTTCACCGCCGCCGGATCGGAATAACTCGGCCGCCCGTTCTCGACGTGCCCCGCGAAGCGGCGCGAGAACGCGCCGTTCGCGCCGTCGCTCACCGTCACGTCGTACCACTGGTGGCTCGATGCGAGCAGCCATTGCTCGACGCGCTCGTCGCCCGCGTGCAGCGTCACCTGCCGCGCCGGCGCGCCGTATGCGTTGTCGGCCAGCGTCAGCGTGACGTGGCCCGTCCCGTGATTGCGCAGCTTCAGGTACAGGTTGCCGTTCGCGACGTCGTAGCCGGCCTTGACCTCCGGCTGCGCGTGCTGGTGGCGATGCGCGGTCGCGGCCGGCGCGTTGCCCGAGAAGATCCGCACGAAGCCGTTCGGCCCGTACACCGAGAACGCATACGCGCCATTCGTCGCCGACAGGTCGAAATCCGCGTGCAGCGTGCGGTGCGCGCCGACCGTGTAGCGCCACGGCCCGTCGCCGCGATTCGTCGCATACACGTTGAAGTGCGCGCCCTGCTCGCCGCGGTTCGCGAATTCGATGCGCAGCCGGTTCGCGCCGTCGACGCGCGCGTTCACGTGCAATTCATACGGCAGCGCGCGCGCCGGCCGCACGCCCGGTTCCTGCGGATCGATCGGCGCCGGTTGCGCGGGCACGGTCGGCGCGGGCTGCGACGTGCACTGCTGGTCGGCGATCGAGCGGTATTGGCTCGTATCGGGCAGCGGCGGGAACGTCGCGTCCTGCGTGCGGAAATCGAACGCGGCGCTCAGGTCGCCGCACACCGTGCGGCGCCACGGCGTGATGTTCGGCTCGTCGACGCCGAAGCGCTCGCCGATGAAGCGGATCACCGACGTATGGTCGAACACCTGCGAGCACACGAAGCCGCCCTTGGTCCACGGCGACACGACCGTCATCGGCACGCGCGGGCCGAGGCCGTACGGCAGGCCGTCGGCCGTGTAGCTGCCGCCGCGCCCCGGGTTCACGACGGTGTGCAGCTCGCCGTCGGTCGTGACGGTCGATGCGCCTTGCGCGGCCGACGTCGGCGGCTGCGGCGGCACGATGTGGTCGAAGAAGCCGTCGTTCTCGTCGTACATGATGAACAGCACGGTCTTGCTCCACACGTCCGGGTTCGCGGTGAGCGCGTCGAGAATCTGCGACGTGTAGTTCGCGCCGTACGCGGGCGTGTATTTCGGGTGCTCGGAGAACACCGCTGGCGGCAGCAGCCACGACACCTGCGGCAGCCGGCCGTTGATCACGTCCGACTTCAGGTCGTCGAGCGTGCGCACCGTCTGCGCGCGCTGGTACAGCGACGAGCCCGGCTGCGCGTCGATGAAGTTCGCGAAGTTCTGCAGGATGTTCGTGCCGTAGTTGCCGTTGTACGGATCGGCCCACGTGAGCCCCTGCTGGTAGACCTGCCACGAGATGCCGCGCGCCTCGAGCCGCTCGGGGAAGGTCGGCCACGTGAGCAACTGGTACGCGGGCGGCCGGTCGCCGTCGACGTAGTCGGCGTTGTCGAGCAGCGGGCCGCCGAACTTGCCGGTCGGGTCGATCGTGCCCGTCATCAGGTACGCGCGGTTCGGGTGCGTCGGGCCGGGCAGCGAGCAGAAGTAGTGGTCGCAGACGGTGAACGCATCGGCGAGCGCGTAGTGGAACGGGATGTCCTCGCGCACGTGGTAGCCCATCGTCATGTCGGTCTTGTTCGCGGGCCACTGGTCGTAGCGGCCGCCGTCGATCGCCGCATGGGTCTTCGCCCACGAGTGGTCGAGCGCGCCGAGGCATTGTGCGCTCGTCGTCTTCGTGTCGAGCCGGAACGGCAGCACGGGCTTCGCCGGGTCCTCCTTCGACGGCTGGTACCACACGGGCTTGCCGTTCGGCAGCGGGATCGGGAACCGGTCGTTGTAGCCGCGCACGCCGCGCAGGTGTCCGAAGTAATGGTCGAACGAGCGGTTCTCCTGCATGAACACGACGATGTGCTCGACATCGCGGATCGTGCCGGTGCCGCGCGCGGCGGGAATCGCGAGCGCGCGGCGGATCGATTCGGGGAACGCGCCGAGCGCGGCGGCGGCGCCCGCGGATTGCGCGACGGTATGCAGGAAGCGGCGGCGGCTGGATGACGTCATGTTTTTCACCTCGATTCTGCGAACGGGGACGGAAACGGCGGATCAGCCTGGCGTCGATGCGGGGGCCGGTGCCGGGGCGGCCGGCTTCGCGCCGTCGTCGTCTTCCGGCGGATAGTGGACGACGGGGGGCGCAAGCGGCGCGGCCGCCGACGCGTTGCCGCCGGCGGCCGCGCCGCTGTTGAATGCGCTTGCCGTGCCGGCAGACCCGCCGGCCTGCTGCGCGCCGTCGGCCGGGTGTGCGCCATGCGATGCATCGTCGCTGCACGCGGCGGCGGACAGGGCGGCACAAAGGGCGACGGCGGTGGCAAAGCGGCGCATCACAAGTCTCCTGCGGGGCTGATCTCGAACGTCGTCGAGTATGACGAATCGATGAGGCGTTTCGATGAATCGTTTGCGACCGGCGCGTGATCGCGGCATGCTTTCGGCGCGGTGACGAATGGCTTTCGGTCGTGCGGGTTGCGCGTCAGCGGCGCGGCGTGCGGCGGCGCACTTCGCTGCGCAGCCAGTCGAGCCACGTCCGGATCGCCGCTTCCTTCGGATGGTCGGGACGCCACACGACATAGTGCGCGTAGACGTCGCTGATGCGCACCGTCGACACGCGTACGAGCGTGCCCGCCGCCAGCTCGGGCTCGATCAGCGAGCGGCGCGCGAGCGCGACGCCGCGCCCCTTCAGCACGGCGTCGATCAGCGCGTTCGCGTCGGTGAATTGCGGCGCGCGCGCGGATTCGGTGAGGTCGAGCCGTGCGGCCTGGAACCACGGCTCCCACGGCTGCGCGGGATGCCGCAACAGCGTCGCGCGCGCGAGGTCGGCCGGCGCGCGCGGCGCGATGCCGTCGCGATTGCGGTACGCGGGGCTCGCGACCGGAAACACGGTCTCGTTCATCAGCTTCTCGGCGACGACGCCCGGCCACGTGCCGGGGCCGTAGCGCAGCGCGACGTCGATGCGGTCGCGCTTGCGCAGGGGGGCGAGCGCGGCGTCCGGATGCAGTGCGATGTCGATGTGCGGGTGCGCGGCCGCGAAGCGCGGCAGGCGCGGCGCGAGCCAGCGTTCGGCGACGCTCGGCAGCACGCTGACGTTGAGCGTGACGGCGCGCGCGCGTGGCCGGCTGCGCGTCGCGAGCGCCGGCTCGAACGCGCGCTCGAGCACGCTCAGGCCCTGGCGCACCTGCAGCGCGAGCGCGTGCGCGGCGTGCGTCGGCGTCGCGCCGTTGCGTTCGCGCGTGAAGAGCGGATAGCCGAGCTGCGCCTCGAGCGCGCGAATGTGCTGGCTCACGGCGCCCTGCGTGAGCGCGAGCGCGTCGGCGGCGCGCGTGAAGCTCTGCAGCCGCACGGCGGTCTCGAATGCGCGCAGCGTCTGCAGCGGAGGAAGATGGATCGGTCGCATGGCGGGTATTAGTAGCACTAATGCCCGAGCACGACAATTCATCGTTTGCCGACGCCGCGGCCGCGTTCCTACACTCGGTGCCATCTTCCACACGGCCTGCATGGCACCGTCAACATGACTGCATATCGTCTCTACTATTCACCGGGCGCCTGTTCGCTCGCCTCGCACATCGCGCTCGAGGAAACCGGCGCGCCGTTCGACACCGAAGTCATCTCCGTGCGCGAGCGCGACAACTTCAGCGACCGCTATCTCGCGATCAATCCGAAGGCGCGCGTGCCCGCGCTCGCGATTCCGGGCGAGCCGCGCGTGCTCACCGAAACGCCCGCGATCCTCGCGTATCTCGCGCGCCGCCATCCCGACGCGCACCTGCTGCCGCTCGACGATCCGCTGCGCGAGGCGCGCTGCCACGAATGGCTCGCGTGGCTCGTCGGCTGGGTGCATGGGGTCGGCTATGGCGCGCTGTGGCGGCCGGGCCGCTTCGTCGACGACCCGGCGGTGCACGGCGCGATCAGCGCGCACGGGCGCGGCGTGATCGAAGCGGCGAACGCGACGATCGAAGCGAGCCTGGCCGACGGGCGCGCGTGGGCGGAGCCGGGCGGCCATTCGATCGTCGATCCGTTCCTGCTCGTGCTGTATCACTGGGGCGCGGCGGTCGGGCTCGACATGACGCGGCACGCGGCGTGGAGCGCCCATGCGCGACGCGTCGCCGCGCGGCCCGCGGCGCGGCGCGCGCTGGCGACAGAGGGGCTCTGACGCGCGGGATCGGAAGATGCCGGCGCGCAGCGTGCCCGGTGCGCGCTACGGCCGCGCGCCTGAGCGCGGCGCGAACGCCAGCGCCTTGATCTCGACGATGCCGCCGGGCGGATTCAGCTCGGCGACGGCGAGTTCGACCGCCGCCGGGTAGGGCGCGGGGAAGAATTCGTCGCGCACCGCGGCGATCGCGGCGAGCTGGCCGGTCTTGTCGAGCGCGACGTGGCCGCTGCCGAATACGTGGAACATCTGCAGCTCGACCACGTCGGCGAGCTGGGCGTCGCAGGCCGCCAGCAGGCGAGCGATTTGCCCGAACACCCGGCGCAGTTCGTCGCGAAACGCGGCGTCGTCGAGCGGCTGAGCGCCGTGCCGGGCGGCCACGATGCCCGACAGGAACACGAAATCGCCGGCCCGGCGCGCGGGCGCGTAATGGAATGCGTCGACGTCGGCCTGCAGCTCGGCCGGGACGACGACCTTGCCTGTCGTCGTCGGCAGGGTGACCAGCGTGTCTTGTGACAGATCATGCATAAGGAATCGAAACCTCATTGGGCAATGCGGCGGGTCTGCCGCGGAAACAACGGATAGGCGAGCCACGCGCACAGCGCGGTGGCGAGCCAGACGACGCTCCATGAACTGGCTGCGAGCAGATGCGGAATCGTGAGCGGTGTCAGGAACAGGCCGACGTACACGGCGGTGTTGGCCATGCCGAGCGCGGTGCCGGCGTTGTCCGCGCCTGCGAGCGTCGCGAGCTCGGTGTAGGCGACGCCGTGCCATGCCGACACGCACACGCCCGCGCCCACCAACAGCACGACTACCGCGGCGGCCGGCAGGCGAGCGGCGGCTGCCGTCGCAAGCGCGAGCAGGCCGAACGCGGCGACCGCGACGAGCACCGAGCCGCGCACGTAGGCGCGGCGGTTGCCGCGGCGATCGGTGTAGCGGCCGCTCCACACGCGCATGACCATCGCGCCGAGCTGGATCGTCACCATGGCGGCCGTGATGCCGGCGAGACCGAGCCGGATGAAGTCGTGCAGGAACACGGTGGCGAACGTGAGTATCGCAAATTGCGGCGCGCACAGCAGGCCGATGCCGAGCACCACGCGCCAGACCGGGCCGTTGCGCAGCGGATGCGGGCCGGCGGGGGCGGCGGTGGTCGCCGGCGCATGGCTGCGCACCGGCGCCTCCGGCGGCTCGTGCAGCCAGCGCCAGGTGAGCACCGCGGAGGCGGCGCACAGCAGCGCGAGCAGGCCGAAGACGCCGGCGAAGCCTGTGGTCGACGCGAGCGTCGGCAGTAGCGCCGCGCCGAGCCCGCCGCCGAGCGGCACGGCGGTCTGGCGGATGCTCATCGCGAGTCCGCGCTCGCCCTCGCGGAACCAGCGCATCACGGCGCGCCCGCTCGAGCCGTTGACGCTGCCGCCGAGCATGCCGACGAGCGCCATCGCCGCCGCCACGCACGTGAGCGACGGTACCGCGCCTGCCGACGGTACGATCAGCAGCGTCATCGCCGCGAGCACGGTGGCGGTCGCGAGCAGGCCGGTGAGCAGCATGCGGCGGTCGCCCCAGCGGTCGGCGGCCATGCCCCACGGCAGCTCGGATAGCGCGACGCCGAGCCCGAGCGCGCCGAGCACGAGGCCGAGCGCGCCGTTGCCGAGGTGATAGTCGGCGCGCAGCCAGATGGCAGTGGTCGGGATGCCGGTCGCGGCCGCGGAAAAGCTCATGTTGGCCGCGACGCCGACACCGAGCACGCGCCAGCGGTGCGCGGCCCCGCGGGCGGCGCGCGCCGTCGGAACCGAATCGAAAGTGGCTTGGGTTTCCATGATGTGCCGCCTCATTGAGCGATTGACGGCACACAGTGTCGCGTCCTACATTAATCCCGAAAATCGAAAAGTTTTTGATGAATCGTTCGATAAATCAGGATGATTGGCATGTCCCAGACGAATTTCGACCTCGCCGCGCTGCGCAGCCTCGTGGCCGGCATGGATCTCGGCAGCTTCGCGAAGGCGGCCGACCGCGTCGCGCGATCGTCGTCGGCGGTCAGTGCGCAGATCAGGAAGCTGGAGGCGCAAGCCGGTGCGCCGCTGTTTCGCAAAGCGGGGCGCGGCCTTGCGCTCACCGACGCAGGCGAAGCGATGCTGCGCTACGCGCGGCGCCTGGTCGAGCTGAATGACGAGGCGGCGGCCGCCGTGCGCGGCGTGAATCTCGACGGGTGGGTGCGGATCGGGCTGCAGGAGGATTTCGGCGAGGCGATCCTGCCCGACGTGCTGGGCCGTTTCGCGCGCGCGCACCCGAAGGTGCGGATCGAGGCGCGCGTCGCCCATAACGCGGAGTTGCTCGAAAGGCTCGACGCGAACCAGCTCGATCTCGCGCTGGTGTGGGGTGATCCCGCGTCGGCGGCGTTCGTCGCGCGCACGGGGATCGACTGCGAGGAGATCGCGCACGTGCCGATGCGGTGGATCGGCGCGGCCGGCTTAGGCGCGGCCGGCTTAGGCGCGGCGGCAGACGGTGACGCAGGCGAGCCGTCCGTTCGCATGCCGGGCGAGCTGCTGCCGCTCGTGGTGTTCGACCGGCCGTGCCGTTTCTTCAGTGCGGCGACGGCCGCGCTCGATCGCGCGGGCGTGCCGTGGCGCGTCGCGTTCACGACGCCGAGCCTCGCGGGCCTGTGGGCCGCAGCCGCCGCGGGCCTTGGGCTGACGGTGCGCTCGCATTACGGGCTGCCTGCGTCGGTCAGGTTGCTCGACGCTGCGCCGCTCGGCCTGCCCGACTTGCCGAGCGTGCCGCTGATGCTGCTGCGGCGTGCGTCGTCGGCGACGCCGACCGTCGATCGGCTCGCGCGGATCATGACGCAGGCGGTGAGCGGGGCAGCGACGGCGCTTGCGGCGTGACTCCGATCGGCGCGTGCGCCTTTAGTCGCCCGTTCGGCTGACTGGAGCGACTTGCCGAATCCCGCGACAATGGCGGTCACTCAATGGAGCCCATCATGCAGAACGCAAACCTCCACGACGCCGCGCTCGATCTGCCGCGGCTCGTCGATGCCGCGATCGCCGGCGAAGACGTCGTGATCTCGCAGGACGGCAAGCCTTCGGTCCGGCTCGTGCCTCTCAAGCCCATCCACCAGTATGGCCTCCTCAAGGGGCAGATATGGATCGCCGACGACTTTGATGCGCCGCTTCCCGACGACCTGCTGGATGCGTTCGAAGGGAAGTAATGCGCTTGCTGTTCGATACGCACATTTTTCTCTGGATGTTGGCCGATGATCCGAAACTGAGCGTTCGCGCGCGCAGGCTGATCTCCACCGCCGATGAAGTGTTCATCAGCAGCGCGAGCATCTGGGAAGTGGCGATCAAGGCCGGAAAGGGAAAGCTGGACGTCGACGTGGAAGGGCTGGTCGATGCGATCAAGACGAGCAAGTACCAAGAACTACCGGTTCGGGCCGCGCACGGAGCGGCCGTGCGCAACCTGCCCCATTATCATCGCGACCCGTTCGACCGGTTGCTCGTCGCGCAGGCGTGGTGCGAACCGCTGCTGCTGGTCACGGCCGATGGCGACCTCGCGCAGTACGGCTCGTCCCGAATCCTGACGGTTTGAAACAATTTCGGGAGCGAAATCCTACGCTGCCGCGACAGCCGGCGTGGATGCTTCCAGCGCCGCACAAAGCTCCACCACCTTCGCCCGCAGCGCGTCGCTTGCCGGCACGAACGGCAGCCTCAACCCATCCTCGCACCAGCCCTGCGCGGCCAGCAGCGCCTTCACGGGCGCCGGATTCGGCTCCGCGAACAGCGCCGCGACGAGCGGCTGCAGCGCGACCGCCAGACGCCGCGCGTCGGTGAGCCGTCCGTCGCGCAGCAGCGCATGGATGCGCACGTGCCACTCGGTCAGCACGTGCGCGCTGCTTGCGATCGTGCCGTGCGCGCCCGCGCACAGCGCCGCGAAGTTCTGGTTGTCGTCGCCGGACAGGATCGCGAGCGGCGTCTCGTGCACGAGTCGCGCCATCCGGTCGAGGCTGCCTCCGCACTCCTTGACGCCCGCGACGCGCGCGTCGCGCGCGAGCGCCTGCAGCGTCTCCAGCTCGACGTTCACGCCGGTGCGGTACGGAATGTTGTAGACGAGCACCGGCCGGTCGGCGGCTTCGACGATCACTTCGAAGTGCCGCCGGATGCCGTCCTGCGTCGGCCGCACGTAGACGGGCGGCGTCACGAGCAGGCCGTCGGGAGCCAGCGCAGCGAGCTCGCGCGCGCGCGCCGCGGCGAACTGCGTCGCGCTCGCGGTCAGCCCGACGATGATCGGAAGGCCCGGCACGGCGTCGCGCAGCGTCGCGAACACCGCATCCTGTTCGCGCGCGTCGAGCAGCGCGCCTTCGCCCGTCGTCGCGCCCGCGACGAACCCGGCGATGCCGGCGGCCGCATAGCGGCGCGCGAGCCGCGCGAGCGCCGCGTGGTCGACTTCACCGTGGTGAAACGGCGTGATGAGCGGCAGCCAGATACCTTCGAAACGTGTTTGCATGCAAAGCCTCATGGTGAAAACGGATGTGGGAGAGAACCGTTCCGCCGACGGGGTGCCGGAGCGAGGCTTGCGAGCGAGGAGAAAGAAACAACCTGCGGGCATCCCGTCCGGCATTCGCCTGACGGGACGCGACATCCCCGTCAGTCGAGGAGTCGTTTTTTCAGTTTCAGCCCGGCCGCGCGCGCGCCTGCCGCGACGGCGGCGAGGATCGGATGCGGGCGCAGGGCAACAGACATGGATGGACCGTGAAAAGGGCTGAACGGCGATCTTAGCATCAGATCCGGCGCGTGCGCGAGCGGTCGCCGTCACTTATCCGAAATCCTGCTTTGCTTTCCACGACTGATTGGAAGCCGCCGCGCGGCCCGCCGCTAGAATGCCCGCTTACGTTTCGATGACGGCGCGTGCGCGCGCCGGCACGCATCAACCACTGGAAGCGGGGCATTCAACGATGGGATACACGAACGGAATCGGCGGCCGGCTGCTGAAGGGCGTCGCCGCGGCGGCGCTGGTCGTCTCGGCTGCGGCCGCGCACGCGGACACGTCGCTGCTGAACGTGTCGTACGACGTGACGCGCGAGCTGTACAAGGACATCAACGCGGGCTTCGTCGCCGCCTACAAGCAGAAGACCGGCGAGACGGTCGCGATCAGGCAATCGCACGGCGCGTCGAGCGCGCAGGCGCTGTCGGTGCTGCAGGGCCTGCAGGCCGACGTCGTGACGATGAACCAGCCGAACGACATCGACCTGCTCGCCGAGCGCGGCCAGCTGCTGCCGAAGGACTGGCGCACGCGCTTCCCGGACAGCAGCTCGCCGTACTCGACGACGATGGTGTTCCTCGTGCGCAAGGGCAACCCGAAGGGGATCAAGGACTGGAGCGATCTCGCGAAGCCGGGCGTGCAGGTGATCATCGCGAACCCGAAGACGTCCGGCAACGGCCGCTACGCGTATCTCGCCGCATGGGGCTACCAGAAGCAGAAGGGCGCGACCGACCAGCAGGCGCTTGATTTCGAGAAGGCGATCTTCCGCAACGTGCCGGTGCTCGATTCGGGCGGCCGAGGCGCGACGACGACGTTCACGCAGCGCGGCATCGGCGACGTGCTCGTCACGTTCGAGAACGAAGTCGCGCTGATGGACACCGGCGCGTCGGGCGCGCAGTTCGACGCGGTGTACCCGTCGGCGAGCATCCTCGCGGAGCCGCCGGTCGCGGTCGTCGACAAGGTGGTCGACAAGAAGGGCACGCGCAAGGTCGCGCAGGCGTATCTCGACTACCTGTACACGCCGGATGCGCAGGAGATCATCGCGCAGCACCATCTGCGCCCGCGCGACCCGAGCGTGCTGAAGAAGCACGCGGCCGAGTTCAAGCCGCTGAAGACGTTCAGCGTCGAGCAGGTCTTCGGCAACTGGGCGAACGCGCAGAAGACGCACTTCGCCGACGGCGGCACGTTCGACCGGGTGATCGTCGACCGGAAATGACGGCGGCCTGACGCGGCACGATGCATCACGGCTTGCCGTTGATCGTGGTCAGGTAGCGGGCGAGGTCGTCGATCGCCTCGGGCGGCAGCGGCGCGCCATACACCGCGCGCATCTTGACGACTTCCGCCTTCCACTCGTCGAACGACAGCGGCGGCTGGCGCGTCACCATGCCGACCGAATGGCAGACGAGGCAGTGCTGGTTCGCGAGGTCGGCGCCCGGGCCGGGCGGAAACTTGCGCGTATCGCCGGGCAGCTCGACCTCGACCGTGCGAGTTTCGATCGTCCGGGCTGCCGCGGCGCGCGCCGGCCCGGTCGCTTCCGCCATCGCGACGCTTGCCGCGCACGTCGCGGCGGCGAGCAGGATCGCGGCACATGTCTTTGTCATGATCGGCTCCTCACGCGATGACCACGTTCGTCGTTTCGACCACGTTGCGCATGTAGCCGGCCGGGTTCCAGTTCGGTGCGTCGGGCTGCTCGACGCCGTCGGCGTTGACCGCCTTGACCTGCAGCGCCGCCGGTCCGGCGCGCCGCGGCGTGAACTGCGCTTCCCAGCGGCGGAAGCTGTATTTCCCGTAGTCCTTCCCGAGCCGCGCCGCCGTCCACGACGCGCCGCCGTCGGGCGAGAACAGCACGTTGCGCACGCCCGTGTCGCCGCCGAACGCGATGCCCCGGACCGTCTGCACGCGATCCTGCGCGATCACGCTGCCGTCGGCGAGGTTGGTGATGAACGAGCGCGGCACCATCCGGCCGATCGGCACGGTCGCGACGCCGGCCTGCCCGGGCTGGACGCTCGCATGCGGGGTGTCGGGAATCCGGTAGGCCTTCGCCATCCAGAAGTTGTCGTCGCGGCGGTCGATGACCTCGATGTCGTGCAGCATCTTCACCCAGTACGTCGAATACCAGCCGGGCACGACGAGCCTCACCGGGAAGCCGTTGAGCAGCGGCAGCGGCTGCCCGTTCATCGCGAACGCGACGATCACTGCGCCGTCGCGCGCGCGATCGACGTCGAGCGCCTTCACGTAGGCCGGCGTGGCGGGCAGCACGCCCGTGTCGAGGCCGTTGAAGCGGACCTGGACCGCGCCCGCCTTCACGCCCGCCCGGTCGAGGATGTCCTTCAGTCGCACGCCGGTCCAGCGTGCGTTGCCCATCGCGCCGTTGCCCCATTCGCCGCCGGCCACGCGCGGCTTGAAGAAGCCGCGCGAATTGCCGGCGCACTGATTGACGGCGGCGACCTCGACGTGCGGAAAGTCCCGCGCGAGCTCGCGCAGGCTCAGCGCCAGCGGCCGCTCGACGAGCCCGTGCACGGCGAGCCGGAACGCGCCGGCGTCGATCCGCGTCGGAATGTTGGCCAGGTGCCAGCGCACGAAGAAGCGGTCGTTCGGCGTGAACACGCCGTCGTCGAACACGGCGAACGGCGTCTCCAGCAGCGGCGGGCGGGTGCGCACGAGCAGCATCTCGCCTTTTTGCGGAAACGCGCGCGTCAGCTCGCGCAGCCCGTTCTCGAACGGCAGCGAGACCGCGTCTGCGGCGAATGCGTGGCGGAACCAGCCGCCGCCGACGGCAAGCAGGCCGCCTGCGGCGGCCTGCATCAGGTGACGGCGTTGTGGATCGAGTGGGGCGGCCATGTCGACCCCCGGGTTAGCCGATCTGTCGGTGGATAACGCAACCGTTCACCCGGCCGGGGACCCGCATGCGAGCCGGGGTTGCATTCAATATTAGGCGCTATCCGGCGTCATATCCGGTTCGGCTGCGCGTTGCATTTCCGCTTCCGCGACCCGCGTGCTACGCTCGTCGCCTCCCCGTCTGCGGCGCCGCGCGATGAACGTCGATCCTTCCGCTTCCTCCCCTCGCGGCCGCGGCCGCAAGATCTGGTCGGGCACCCGCCACGTGATCGCGTACGGGATGCCGCCGCTCGGCTGGCGCGACCTGTACCACCGCGCGCTGACGGTGAGCTGGCCCGTGTTCTTCCTGTCGCTCGCGGTGCTGTTCCTGCTCCTCAACGGCGGCTTCGCGACGCTGTACATGCTCGGCCACGCGCCGATCGCGAACCAGTCGCCGGCCGGGTTCGGCGGCGCGTTCTTCTTCAGCGTCGAGACGCTCGCGACCGTCGGCTACGGCGACATGCATCCGCAGACCCTCTACGCGCACGTCGTCGCGACGCTCGAGATCTTCATCGGGATGTCGGGGATTGCGCTGGCCACCGGGCTCGTGTTCGCCCGTTTCTCGCGGCCGCGCGCGAAGATCCTGTTCGCGCGCTACGCGATCGTGCGGCCGCTGAACGGCCGGATGACGGTGATGGTGCGGGTCGCGAACGCACGCCAGAACGTGATCGCCGAGGCGCGCGCGAAGCTGCGCCTGATGCGCGTCGAAGGCACGCACGAGGGCTATACGCTGCGCAAGATCCACGACCTGCCGCTCGTGCGCAGCGAGCATCCGATCTTCCTGCTCGGCTGGAACCTGATGCACGTGATCGACGAGTCGAGCCCGCTGTTCGGCGAGTCGGCGGAGTCGCTCGCGGCGCGCGACGCGTCGCTGCTGATCACGATCGAGGGCTCGGACGAGACGACCTCGCAGGTGATGCTGGCGCGCCACTCATGGGAACACGGCGAGATTCGCTGGTTCCATCGCTACGTCGACCTGATGCACGAAGAGGGCGGCATCACGCACATCGACTACACGCACTTCCACGACGTCGTGCCGGTCGACGCCGACACGGCGGGCGGCACGCCCGGCGCGACCATCGTGTCCCGCGAGGCACGCGCGCCCGGCCCGAGCGCGTCGTCGACGTAGCGGCCGTTCGCGTCAGGGATGCAGCAGCCGCGCCGCTTCGCGTTGTTCGATCGCGACCGCGCGGCGGAAGCCGTCGCGATCTTCCGCGCGCGCGACGTAATCACCGAGCACGCCTTCGTGCGGCAGCAGGTGCGCGTCGAATGCGATCTTCAGCGTGCTCGCGAGCAGCAGGTCGGCCGCGGTGAAGTGCGCGCCGACGAGCCACGGGCTTTGCGCCAGCGTCTGCGCGAGCGCGCGCTGCACGCGCGCGATGTTGCCCCAGCCGAATGCGACCGGGTTGCCCGACGCGCCGGTGAATTTTTCCGCCATTGCCGGTTCGAGGCAGGTCGGCGTGAAGAACAGCCATTGCAGGAACCGGCCCCGCAGTGGATCGTCGGGTGCGATGCCGAGCTGCGCGTCGGGAAAGCGGTCCGCGAGATAGAGCAGCACCGCGCCGGATTCGGCGAACGGCACGCTGCCGTCGTCGAGCGCGGGCAGCTTCGCCATCGGATTGACCTGAACGAACGCGTCGCTGCCCTGCTCGTGCGAGCGCAGGTCGATCGGCGCCAGCTCGTACGGCACGCCGATCTCCTCCAGCATCCACAGCGCCCGGAACGCCCGGGTCTTCGGCCAGTAGTAGAGCTTCATCGCGTGCTCCGTGTATGCGGTGACGATCCAGTGTAGTCGAGTCGGTCCGCGGAATGTGCGTCGTTCGTCGCGTGGCCGGCCGTGTGACGCGCTCGGTGGGGCTCAGGCGGCCAATGGGGCGGCGAGGCTCGGATTCTCGATACCAGACGGGGGCTTGGTGACCTTTTGTCATCTTTTTCCGTCCGTCTTTCCGGCTTTGAGCGGCTTCCGGCCGTGGTTCGGCTGTTCGGCGGCTATCCCGAAAATTGAAACGCGATCAGAGCATGTGCATTGTTTCTTTCATTTTTATTGCGGTGACGAGGCAACGATGCCGCAGGACGATGACGGAGAGGCCCGGAGCGTACCGAGCACACTGCCGTTGGCGGTCGTGCTGAAAAGGCGTCGATTAGCGCGACCGGGATGCTGAGTATGGAATATGCGCTCGTACAACTACCTGTTGTGCGCCGGAAGGCAAACAATACGATCAATTTAATCAGAGGGGTTTGAATATGGCGATTCAGGAACCAACGAAGACCGGCTTTGAAAAATGGCAGGACGATATTAATAAGGCCGCAGGCGATGTCAACTGGGATACCTGGGATTGCGAGATTCAGATGGCGGTGAACGAGTACAACCGGCACCTGTCAGGAACTGCCGGGTACAGCCCATTGGATTGGCACTTAATCAAGGCAATGCTATGGGTTGAAACAGGAGCAAATAGTTCGGAATGGAAGATTAAACCATTGCAGATCGGCGTATCAGGCGATCCAGGCTTGACATCATTCCTTTCGGGTAACGAAGGCGGTGACTTGATTCTGCCTCCCACCTGGAAAGGGCAACTGACTATGGGATCAGCGAGAACAATGCCAGCGCATAACATCCGCGCAGGAATTGGTTACCTGCTCATGCGCATGGCAACCTTTGAGCACCGTAGCGTGTCCGTTGCAGCCTCCAAGGTCTATGACGTCACAGTCAAGTCGGGCGATAGTCTCGACAAAATCGCGACGGAACACGGCAGTACAACCGAAGTGCTGAAGAAACTGAATCCAATGGTCGGCGTGTTGCGGCCAGGACAAGTCTTGAAGTGCCAAAAAGCCTCGGTTCGACGTGTCATCACGGGGTGGCGACCGTTATCCGCAACATCAGTGGCATTACGTTACAATTCAATGCGCCGCGATCCGAACTATGCAAAGAAATTGGACTTTGCACGGGTTTGGTACGCAAGGGAGCGGAGGCTTCATGCACGCAATAAGACGGATTGGTTTGGGGTTTATGCTGTCCTTGCCGCTGCTCTCAATTGCTGCGCCGGGCAATGTCGTCAGGAGTGAGAAGGATTTATACGAAGAGTGCGGCGCTTATTCTCAGGCTGGAATGAAGGATTGCCTTGTGAAGAAGGCCGATGAAAGTCGGGCATCTTTAAAAAAAGCTGAAATCGATGTGATTGCCGTGATAAAAAAATGGGATGAGGGTAATAAATATATCCGTGCATCCCAAGCAATGCTCGCGGCATCGAATAAGGAATTTGTGAAGTACCGCGGGGCTCAATGTGAATTTTCTGCTTCGCTAAGTGGCGGCGGAGCTGGTAATGCCTATGAAATGGGGCGACTGGCCTGTATCGCGGAACTCAACACCAGACGCGTCGAACAGCTACGCAACGCCGTCTCTGACTTACCGTTGAAGTAGCATTGAAACGCACAATGGCCAGCCTAGGGCCTGTTCTCGCTAATACCGGGCTTGCGCTGGCCGCCTTCCTGTTCCCTGGGAATATTCGGTTGTTTCCTTTCTGGATGACCTGAAGCGGCTTTTGTCGGATTTGATCTGGTTCACAGCAGGTGAGCGTGCCAATTCGATCAAGCAGCGGCGGCCCGTCACATAGTCGCGCTCGTTGTGGATATCCCGCCCCCCAACAACTCGAAACCCTGTGCATTTCGAAGGTGAGCGCGAGGGCCTGATCAAACGCGTCGCCAGAATCGATGTGGATAACCAACCCCCGAGGCAACTCGAAACACTGTGGATTTTAACGGTGAGAGTGAGCCCTCGATCGAACGTTTCGCCAGCCCGATGTGGATATCCGGCCTCCGAAGCCAGTCGGAAGGCTGTGGATTCTAACGGTGAGGGTGAGACCTCGATCGAACATTTCGCCAGCATCGATGTGGATAACCAACCCCCGAGGCAACTCGAAACACTGTGGATTTTAACGGTGAGAGTGAGCCCTCGATCGAACGTTTCGCCAGCCCGATGTGGATATCCGGCCTCCGAGGCCACTCGGACGGCTGTGGATTCTAACGGTGAGGGTGAGACCTCGATCGAACATTTCGCCAGCATCGATGTGGATAACCAACCCCCGAGGCAACTCGAAACACTGTGGATTTTAACGGTGAGAGTGAGCCCTCGATCGAACGTTTCGCCAGCCCGATGTGGATATCCGGCCTCCGAAGCCAGTCGGAAGGCTGTGGATTCTAACGGTGAGGGTGAGACCTCGATCGAACATTTCGCCAGCCTCGATGTGGATATCTGACCGCCGAGGCCACTCGGAAGGCTGTGGATTCTAACGGTGAGGGTGAGCTTTCGATCGAACGTTTCGCCAGCCCGATGTGGATATCCGGTCTCCGAGGCCACTCGGACGGCTGTGGATTCTAACGGTGAGAGTGAGCCCTCGATCGAACGTTTCGCCAGCCCGATGTGGATATCCGGCCTCCGAAGCCAGTCGGAAGGCTGTGGATTCTAACGGTGAGGGTGAGACCTCGATCGAACATTTCGCCAGCCTCGATGTGGATATCTGACCGCCGAGGCCACTCGGAAGGCTGTGGATTCTAACGGTGAGAGTGAGCCCTCGATCGAACGCGTCGCCAGCCCGATGTGGATATCCGGCCTCCGAAGTCACTCGGAACGCTGTGAATTCTAGCGGTGAGGGTAGGTCTCCGATCGAACGTGCCGTCAGCCACGAGGTGGCCAACCTATCTCCGACGCAACTCGAAAGGCTGTGGATTCTACAGGTGAGCATGATCCCCCGATCGAACACGTTGCCGATTCCAACGTAGATATCCGATTTCCGAAGCGACTCGAAGCACTGTGGATTTCAAAGGTGAGCGTGAACACCCGACCAGGCGCGTCGAGCCGCATTTCCATTGTGGATATCCGCCACCCCGGGCAAATCGAAACGCTGTGCAATCCAACGGTGAGGACGCGCGCCTCCAACCAGCCGGCCCCGGTCACACGGCGCACGAGCGCCGGCCGCCATCCGGCGAACGGCTATCTCCAACCCCCTGCTTCCACGGCCACCCGAGCACGCGCCACGACCCCCACCTGATCCGCCATTCATCCCCCGTGCGCGAAAACTCTCTCAAATCCCGCACAAATGCTGCGTAGTTTTTCTCACCGGACGGCCGTCCGAGCAAGATGAGAAAAAACATTCTCCTTTCCGCGCGAAAAAATAGAGCCATTCCGCTGCCGCCGGCACAGCGTCGCTCGACGCGCCGCCGACGCAGCCAAGAACAGCAGAAATCTGCACAAATCAGGAGACGTCCCCATGACCGCCCGCTTGCCCATCGACGGCACGCCCGCCCTATCCGACTACCGTCTGACCGACAACCTGACCGCGACGCGCGGCCGGATCTTCCTGACCGGCACGCAGGCGCTGGTGCGCCTGCTGCTGATGCAGCGCGCAGCCGACGCCGCGCAGGGCCTGAACACGGCCGGCTTCGTCAGCGGCTACCGCGGCTCGCCGCTCGGCATGGTCGACCAGCAGCTGTGGAAGGCGAAGAAACTGCTCGATGGCGGCGGCGTGCGCTTCCTGCCCGCGATCAACGAGGAACTCGGCGGCACCGCGGTGCTCGGCACGCAGCGCGTCGAGGCGGATCCGGAGCGCACCGTCGATGGCGTCTATGCGATGTGGTACGGCAAGGGCCCCGGCGTCGACCGCGCGGGCGACGCGCTGAAGCACGGCAACGCGTACGGCTCGTCGCCGCACGGCGGCGTGCTGGTCGTCGCGGGCGACGATCACGGCTGCGTGTCGTCGTCGATGCCGCACCAGAGCGACTTCGCGATGATCGCGTGGCACATGCCGGTCGTGAACCCGTCGAACATCGCCGACATGCTCGAATTCGGCCTGTACGGCTGGGCGCTGTCGCGCTATTCGGGCGCGTGGGTCGGCTTCAAGGCGATCTCGGAAACCGTCGAATCGGGCTCGACCGTCGACCTCGACGCGGTGCAGACGCACTGGCCCGCGCCGCAAGGCTTCACGCCGCCGGCGGGCGGCCTGCACAACCGCTGGCCCGACCTGCCGAGCCTGACGATCGAAGCGCGCCTCGCGGCGAAGCTCGACGCGGTGCGCCACTTCGCGCGCACCCACAGCATCGACAAGTGGATCGCGCCGAGCGCGCAGGCGAACGTCGGCATCGTCACCTGCGGCAAGGCGCACCTCGACCTGATGGAAGCGCTGCGCCGCCTCGACCTGACCGTCGCCGATCTCGACGCGGCCGGCGTGCGGATCTACAAGGTCGGCCTGTCGTACCCGCTCGAGATGACGCGCATCGAGACCTTCGTCGACGGCCTCGCCGAAGTGCTCGTGATCGAAGAGAAGGGCCCGGTGATCGAGCAGCAGATCAAGGACTACCTGTACAACCGCGCGGACGGCGCCCGCCCGCGCGTGCTCGGCAAGCACGACGCGGAAGGCGCATGCCTGCTGTCCGAGCTCGGCGAGCTGCGCCCGTCGCGGATCCTGCCGGTGTTCGCCACCTGGCTGGCTCGCCACAAGCCGGCGCTCGACCGCCGCGAGCGCGTCGTCGATCTGGTCGCGCCGCAGATCCTGTCGAACGAGGCGGACGCGGTGAAGCGCACGCCGTACTTCTGCTCGGGCTGTCCGCACAACACGTCGACAAAGGTGCCGGAAGGCTCGATCGCGCAGGCCGGCATCGGCTGCCACTTCATGGCGTCGTGGATGGACCGCGACACGACCGGGCTGATCCAGATGGGCGGCGAGGGCGTCGACTGGGCCGCGCACGCGATGTTCACCAACACGAAGCACGTGTTCCAGAACCTCGGCGACGGCACCTACTTCCACTCGGGGATCCTTGCGATCCGCCAGGCGGTCGCCGCGAAGGCGAACATCACGTACAAGATTCTCTACAACGACGCGGTCGCGATGACGGGCGGCCAGCCGGTCGACGGCAGCATCTCGGTGCCGCAGATCGCGCGGCAGGTCGAGGCGGAAGGCGTGTCGCGCTTCGTCGTCGTGTCCGACGAGCCGGAGAAGTACGACGGCCATCACGGGCTGTTCCCGAAGGGCACGACGTTCCACCATCGCAGCGAGCTCGACGCGGTGCAGCGCGAGCTGCGCGAGACGGCGGGCGTCACCGTGCTGATCTATGACCAGACCTGCGCGGCCGAGAAGCGTCGCCGCCGCAAGAAGGGCGAGTTCCCCGACCCCGACAAGCGCCTGTTCATCAACGACGCGGTGTGCGAGGGCTGCGGCGACTGCGGCGTGCAGTCGAACTGCCTGTCGGTCGAGCCGCTCGAGACGCCGCTCGGCCGCAAGCGCCGCATCGACCAGTCGTCGTGCAACAAGGATTTCTCGTGCGTGAACGGCTTCTGCCCGAGCTTCGTGACGGTCGAAGGCGCGGCGCTGAAGAAGGCCGCGGGCGCGGCGTTCGACGAGGCGGTGCTCGCCGCGCGCGTCGACGCGCTGCCGGTGCCGGCGACGCATCTGGACGCGGCGCCGTACGACATGCTCGTGACCGGCGTCGGCGGCACGGGCGTCGTGACGGTCGGCGCGCTGATCAGCATGGCCGCGCACCTCGAAGGCAAGAGCGCGTCGGTGCTCGACTTCATGGGCTTCGCGCAGAAGGGCGGCTCGGTGCTGTCGTTCGTGCGGATCGCCGCGCGCGACGAATGGCTGAACCAGGTGCGCATCGACACGCAGCAGGCCGACGTGCTGCTCGCGTGCGACATGGTCGTCGGCGCGAGCGCCGAGGCGCTGCAGACGGTGCGTCACGAGCGCTCGCGGATCGTCGTCAATACGCACCGGATTCCGAACGCATCGTTCGTGCAGAACCCCGACGCGAACCTGCACGCGGACGCGCTGCTCGAGAAGATGCGCCACGCGGCCGGCGACGGCTTCCTGTCGAGCTGCGACGCGCAGGCGCTCGCCGCGAAATTCCTCGGCGACTCGATCGGCGCGAACATCCTGATGCTCGGCTATGCGTGGCAGCTCGGCCTGGTGCCGGTGTCGCACGCGGCGCTGATGCGCGCGATCGAGCTGAACAACGTCGCGGTGCCGATGAACAAGCTCGCGTTCGCGGTCGGCCGGATGGCGGCGGGCGATCCGGTTGGCCTCGATGCGTTGTGGAATGCGCGTCACACGGTGGCGACGCACGCCGCGCCCGAGACCCTCGCCGAGCTGATCGCCGATCGCGAGGCGCGCCTCGCCGAATACGGCGGCGCGCGCTACGTCGAGCGCTACCGCGCGCTCGTGGACGCCGCGCGCGCGAAGGGCGACGACGCGCTCGCGCGTGCGGTCGCGACGACGTTCTATCGTCTGCTCGCGGTGAAGGACGAATACGAGGTCGCGCGCCTCTATGCGGACGGCGCGCTCCGCACGGCGCTCGAAGCGCAGTTCGAAGGTGTGCCGGGGCAGGACTATCGCGTGAAGTTCAACCTGGCGCCGCCGACGGTCGCGAAGGGCGGCAGTGACGGCAGCGCGCCGAAGAAGCGCGTGTTCGGCCAGTGGATGTGGCCAGTGCTCGGCGTGCTCGCGCGCGTGCGCAGCCTGCGCGGCACGTGGCTCGACCCGTTCGGCCGCACCGTCGAGCGCAGGATGGAGCGCGCGCTCGCCGACGACTACGAGACGACGCTGACCCGCGCGCTCGCGGCGACGACCGCGGACAACGCAGCAAGCGTCGCGCAGCTCGCCGACCTGCACGCACGCGTGCGCGGCTTCGGCCACGTGAAGCTGCGCAACCTCGCCGGCGTGAAGCGCGCGGAGCGCGAGCTCGCGCTGCAGCTCGGCATCGACGCGGCGACGAGCGCGCACGTGCAGCATGCGCTCGACGAAGTGAAGGGCGCGGGGATGCTGAAGGGGATTCCGGTCGTCGTCGCGAAGTAACGCGAAGGCAGGCGGATTGGAAAACGGCGACGCTTTGGGGCGTCGCCGTTTTTTTATGGGGAGGCGTTTCGACGGCGACGTGCCCGCGCCGTCAGACGATGCCCTTCTTGCGCGTCGACAGCGCCGTCTCCGACAAATCGATCTCGCGGATCAGCTTGGTCAGCGTCTCGTCGGAAATCCTGCTTTCGCCGCGCAGCCGGTACAGCACGGAGCGTTCCGCGCGCACGGCCGCGATCCGCATCTGCAGCTCCATCGTCTCGGACTGCTGCGCCTGCGCGCGCGGCGTGGGGCCGTCCTCGGCGAGCGCGGCGAGCCGGCGGCGGTACTGGTCCATCACGCGCGCGGAGATGTCCGCGCAGCGCGCGGCGCCCGATTCGTCGAGATCGGTCGAGATCGCGCCGTGCGACGAATCGATCGCGCGGATCGCGGCCTGCGCGGCGGCGGCGCGCGCGTGGCGCTCCTCGTCGGCGAGCGGATTGCGCGTCGAGCGCACGCCGCGCAGCAAGAGCGGCAGCCCGATCACGGCAAAGATCAGCGAACCGAGGATCACGGCCGACGCGACGAAGATCGCGGTGTCGCGGCCGGGCAGCGGCGTGCCGTCGGCGAGCGCGACCGGAATCGACAGCACGCCGGCGAGCGTCACCGCGCCGCGCACGCCGCCGACCGTCATCACCGCGATCGTGCGCAGCCCGGCCATCGTGCCGGCAAGGCCCTGGCGCGCCGCGCGGCGGCTCGCGATCCAGCGCAGCAGCCAGACCCACATGAAGCGGATCGCGTAGAGCGCGAGCATCATCGCGAGCACGTTGAAGATCATCCGGCCGACGAGCGCGTCGCTCGTGTGATGCGCGTCGACGAGCGCGCGGCCGATGATGTGCGGCAGCTGCAGGCCGAGCATGATGAACACCATGCCGTTGAACACGAACTCGATCATCGCCCACGTGCTTTCCGCGCGCACGCGCGACGCGACGGTGCTTTTGCGGGAGAAGCTCGTGTAGTTCATCATCATCCCGGCCGCGACGGCCGCCAGCACGCCCGACAGGTCGAGATGCTCGGCGATCAGGTAGGCCGCGAACGGCACGAGCAGCGTCATCACGATCCCGGGCGCCGGGTCGCCTTCCTGCTCGGCGTTCAGGAAACGCGTCGACAGCGCGCTGAACAGCCACGACACGGCCGCGCCCGTCACGAGCCCGCCCGCCGCGACGATCACGAACGTGAGCGACGCGTCGCGCAGCGAGAACATGCCGGTCAGCGCGGCGGCGACCGCGAACTTCAGCGCGACGAGGCCGGACGCGTCGTTCATCAGCGCCTCGCCCTCGAGGATGTGCATCAGCTGCGGCGGGATCCGGCCCTTGCCCGCGATGCCCGACAGCGCGACCGCGTCGGTCGGCGACAGCACCGCGGCGAGCGCGAACGCGATCGGCAGCGGCAACTCGGGAATCAGCCAATGCGCGAAGTAGCCCACTGCGAGTACCGTCATGAACACGAGCCCGAACGCGAGCATCAGGATCGCGCGGCGCTGCAGGTAAAGCTCGCGCTTCGGAATCCGCCAGCCGTCCGCGAACAGCAGCGGCGGAATGAACAGCAGCATGAAGATTTCGGGGTCGAACGTGACGTGCAGGTTGAATTTCGGCCACGCGAGGATCGCGCCGAACGCGATCTGCATCAGGGGCAGCGGCAGCCGCAACGGCAGCACGCGCGTGAGCGCGCCGGACAGCGCGACGGTGAGCAGCAGGACCAGGACGGTGAAGACAATTTCCATCGATACGTCGAAAGCGGGGTATGAAACGGTCGTACGGAGTGTAGCGTGCCGACCGGACGGCTGCGTTCGAGTGCGCCGGTGCGTGCGCACTGAAATGGTGCGCGTGGCGTGCGCCACAGCGGTGCGCCGCTCGCGCAGGCGTGCGCGGCGGGCGTGCACGGCGTGCGCACGAAGCTTGCTTGATGCTTGCCGACAAGCGACGACAACAACCGAAGATCCGAGGGCCGAATCATGACAACCCGCATGACAATCCGCATGACAACCCGCATCACACATCACGCGCCGTCCAGTTCGTCCGCCGCCGCGTTCGCCAGCATCAGGAGGAAGGGGGTATGACGATCGTGCAACAGGAGCGTCCGGCCGCCGCGTCGCCGTACCGCTTCGAGCGGGAGGTGACGTCCGGCCTCGAGCGTCTTGCGACGCAGCATCACGACCTGACGCTCACGAGCGTGTTCCAGCCGATTTTCAGCCTGTCGCACCAGCGTGCGGTGGGCTACGAAGCGCTGCTGCGCGCGCACGACACGCTCGACCGGCCGGTGTCGCCGCTCGACGTGTTCGGCGACGCGGCGCGTCACGGCGAGCTGCTGCAGCTCGACCGGCTCGCGCAGGCGCTGCATCTCGAGAACTTCGCGCTGCTCGGCGCGGAGCGCGAATGGCTGTTCCTGAACGTGCATCCGGGCGTGCTGACCGATCCGTTCCAGGCCGCGGCGCTGCTCGCGAACCTGAAGCGCCTCGACATGCCGCCGCGCCGCATCGTGCTCGAAGTGCTCGAGCAGCGCGCGGACGACCACGAGCGGCTTGCCGACGCGATGCGGGAATTCCGCGCGCAGGGCTTCCTGCTCGCGCTCGACGATTTCGGCGCGGGCCATTCGAACCTCGAGCGGATCTGGCAGCTGAATCCGGACATCGTGAAGCTCGACCGCATCATGCTGTCGCACGCGGCGCACCGCACCGGGCTCACCGCGATCCTGCACGGTCTCGTCACGCTGCTGCACGAGGCCGGCAAGCTGGTGCTGGTCGAAGGGATCGAGACCGAGCACGAAGCGCAGATCGCGCTGTCGTGCGAGGCCGATTTCGTGCAGGGCTACTTCTTCGGCCGGCCGGCGCCGGGGCTGTCCGACAGCGCGGCCGCGAACGCGTGCATCGGCGAGCTGACCGAGCGCTTTCGCCGGCAGACCGAGGCGCACGAGCGGCGCGACGCGCAGCGGCTCGCGCCGTACCTGCGCGCGTTCGAGCGCGCGGCCGAGCGTCTGGCGGCCGGCGAGCCGCTCGACGAGGTGTGCTGGAATTTCCTCGCGCTCGATGGCGCGGCGCGCTGCTTCCTGCTCGACGCGCAGGGCCGGCAGGCGGGCCGCAACGTCGTGCTGCGCGCCGATCGCGCGGCCCGCGAGACGCGCTTTCTGCCGCTCGCGGACGCGCAGGGTGCGAACTGGCTGCGGCGGCCGTATTTCCGTACCGCGATCGCCGAGCCGGGCCGCGTGCAGGTGACGCGGCCGTACCTGTCGATCAACGAGGCGCAGCCATGCGTGACGCTGTCGGTCGCGGTCCGCGTGGGCGACACGCTGCGCGTGCTGTGCGGGGATATCGACTGGGGCGACGAGGAGGTGCTGGAGGATTAGCCCGCGTGCATGTCGTGACGTGGCCGGCGGCTCGGGCGTACGGATTGATGATTTGTTGAGAATCATTCGTCAGACGAAGCCGCGCACCTACGATTACGTTTCCTGATCGGCGATCAGGACGATCCCGGTCCCGATTCCGCGCGATCGCCCATTTTGCTATTTCATGAGGAAACCCATCCATGATCAAGAAACTGCTGGTTTTGTTCACCGCTGCGTCCGCATTGCTCTTTGCAGGCTCCGCAGCCTACGCGGGCACGATCGTTTGCTTCCCGAGCGGCGAATGCGTTAACGTCAACGACCCCGGTATCTTCCCCTGATTTAAATCAGCGCATGTTGGCTCCGCAGCAAGGCCGCTCGGCCGGCGCTGCGGATTGCACCCCGGTCAATGCCGGGAAATCGCCGCAGGGGGCCCCGGCGGCGACTCCAGCTGCGACCCGACAGGATTTCACTGACGCTTTGTTCCCTGTTCTCCACGGCGTACACGATTGCACCGATACGTCGATGCGACCCGCTGTCTGGCGCTGCCCGCGCCGCTCGGCTAGGATGCGCGAATCGTCATACCGATACGCGAGCCGCCAATGAACCGAAGCGCTTCCCCGTCCGTCCTGCTCGAAGTCATCGCCGCGACCGTCGGCGACGCCAAAGCCGCCGCCCGCGCGGGCGCCGACCGTCTCGAACTCGTCACCGCGATCGGCGAGGGCGGGCTGACGCCGAGCGTCGGCCTGATCGAGGCCGTCGTCGCCGCGGTGCCGATTCCCGTCAACGTGATCGTGCGGCCGCACAGCCGCTCGTTCGTCTACGACGCCGACGATCTCCGGGTGATCGAGCGCGACGTGCGCGCGGCGGTCGCGGCCGGCGCCAACGGCGTCGTGTTCGGCGCGCTCGACGCGCGCGGCGACATCGACCTCGGCGCACTCGCGCGCATCGCCGGCGCCGCCGAAGGCCGCGCGCTCACGTTCCATCGCGCGTTCGACGTCGCGCGCGACCTCAACGCCGCATTCGACGCGCTGCTGCGCGTGCCGGCCGTCACGTCGGTGCTTACCTCGGGCGGCCATCCGTCGGTGCTCGACGCGGCCGCGACGATCGCGCGGATGGTGCGGCGCGCCGAGGGTACGCCGTGCACGGTGCTGGCCGGCTCGGGGCTGACCGCCGACGCGGTCGGCGACTTCGTCAGGACGACCGGCGTGCGCGCGGTGCATTTCGGCTCGGGCGTGCGCCCGCGCGGCGAGGTGCTCGCGCCCGTCGACGAGAGGCTTGTCGCGAAGGTGCGCTCGGTGCTCGACGGGGCCGGGCGAGCGTGACGCACGCTGCAGCCGCGCGTGCCGGCGAATCCGCGATCGAGGGCAGGCGCTGGCGGAGCGGGAAGACCGTGATCCGCGAGCCGCAGGGCAATGCCGCGCGGATCGTCGGCTGAACGAAAAAAAGCCGGGGCATGCCCCGGCTTCTGCATTGCGCGGTGGTCGCGCGCTTACGCGTCCGTGCCGAGCGCGTCCGCCTGGCTCGCGCGGATGCCGAGCCGGTCGAACAGCGCGCGGTCGCGCTGGGTCTGCGGGTTGCTGGTCGTCAGCAGCTGGTCGCCGTAGAACATCGAGTTCGCGCCCGCGAGGAAGCACATCGCCTGCAGCCCGTCGTCGAGCTGCTCGCGGCCGGCCGACAGCCGCACCACGGCCTTCGGCATCGTGATCCGCGCAACCGCGATCGTGCGGACGAACTCGAACGGGTCGAGCGCAGCGGTGCCTTCGAGCGGCGTGCCTTCGATCGCAACGAGGTTGTTGATCGGCACCGAATCCGGATACGGACTCAGGTTCGCGAGCTGCGTGATCAGGCCCGCGCGCTCGCGGCGCGACTCGCCCATCCCGATGATCCCGCCGCAGCACACGTTGATGCCCGCGTCGCGCACGCGGTCGAGCGTGTCGAGGCGGTCCTGGTAGGTGCGCGTCGAGATGATCTGGCCGTAGAACTCCGGCGACGTGTCGAGGTTGTGGTTGTAGTAGTCGAGGCCCGCGTCGGCGAGTTCCTTCGCCTGCTCGTCCTCGAGCATGCCGAGCGTCATGCAGGTCTCGAGCCCCATCTCCTTCACGCCGCGCACCATCTCGGTCAGCGCCGGCATGTGGCGCTCCTTCGGGTTGCGCCACGCGGCGCCCATGCAGAAGCGGCTCGCGCCGTTCGCCTTCGCGGCGCGCGCGGCGTCGAGCACCGCGTCGACGTCCATCAGCTTCTCGGCCTTCAGGCCCGTATCGTGATGCGACGACTGCGAGCAATAGCCGCAATCCTCCTCGCAGCCGCCCGTCTTGATCGACAGCAGCGTCGACAGCTGCACCGCGTTCGCGTCGAAGTGCTCGCGGTGCACCTGCTGCGCGCGGAACATCAGGTCGTTGAACGGCAGGTCGAACAGGGCGACGACGTCGGCGACGCGCCAGCGCTGCGCGGCCGGAGCGGCCACGGGGATTGCGTCGGTTTGCACTGCGGCAGTCTGGGCTTGGGTCATATCGTTGTTCCTGGGTGCGGGGAAATAGGGTGATTCAACGCTGCGCGGCGCGCAGCGCGTCGACGAGCGCGGCGACGTCGAGCATCGCCGCGGCGGATTCCGGGGCGGCCGGCGCCAGATGCGGAATGCGGCCGATCAGCGGCGCGCCGTGCTCGCGGGCGAGCCAGTCGCGCAGCGTCGCGACGTTCTCGTCCTGGAGCGACATCGCCGGATCGACGTGGTTCGCGACCCAGCCGGCGAGCGTGAGCCCGCGTTGGCGAATCGCGTCGGCGGTGAGGAGCGCGTGGCTGATGCAGCCGAGCCGCACGCCGACGACGAGCACGACCGGCACGCCGAGCGCGACCGCGAGGTCGGCCATGTCGCGCGTGTCGGTGAGCGGCACGCGAAAGCCGCCGGCGCCCTCGACGACGACGACGTCCGCGCGCGTCAGCACGTCGCGATGGCACGCGACGATCGTGTCGAGGTCGAGCGTCACGCCCTCCTGCGCGGCGGCGAGGTGGGGTGCTGCCGGCGCCTTCAGCAGGAACGGCGTGCGCAGCGCCGGCGGCAGCACGACGTTCGCGGCCGCGTCGAGCTGGTCGGCGTCCTCGTTGCGCCACACGCCGTCCTGCTCGTACGCGCCGGCCGCGACCGGTTTCATCGCGGCCGCGCGCAGGCCGAGCCGTGCGAAGCCGTGCAGCAGCGCGGCGGACACGAAGGTCTTGCCGATCTCGGTATCGGTGCCGGTGACGAACAGCGACAGCGGGGGGCTCATGCGGCCTCCCGCCGGTCCGCTTCGCCGGAGACCGCCGCCCGGTCGCTCGCGTCGATCAGCGCCGCTTCGAGCCGCGCGAGATCGTCGAACGAATGCGCGGCCGACAGCGAGATGCGCAGCCGCGACGTGCCGGCCGGCACGGTCGGCGGCCGGATCGCGGGCACCCACAGGCCGTGCGCGTCGAGCGCGCGCATCGCGGCGAGGGTCGCATCGTTGCTGCCGATCACGAGCGGCTGCACGGCCGTATGCGAATCGACCGGCTGCCAGCGCGTGCTGCGCAGCAGCGCACGGGTGCGCTCGATCAGCGCGGCGAGGTGCGCGCGCCGCGCGTCGCCTTCGTCGCCGGCGATCACCTTCAGGCTCGCCGACACCGCATGCGCGACCGCGGGCGGCGCGGCCGTCGTGAAGATGTAGCTGCGCGCGCGCTGGATCAGCCATTCGATCACCGTTTCGTGCGCGATGACGAACGCGCCCGCGACGCCGGCCGCCTTGCCGAGCGTGCCGACGTAGACGAGGTTCGGCGAGCGCAGCGCGGCGGCCGCGAGCGCGCCACGCCCTTGCGGGCCGAGCACGCCGAAGCCGTGCGCGTCGTCGACGACGAGCCACGCACCGTGCCGCTCGGCCAGCGCGACGAGCTCGGGCAGCGGCGCGAGGTCGCCGTCCATGCTGAACACGGTGTCGCTGACGATCAGCTTGGTCGGCGCGTCGGATGCATCGAGCAGCGCGGCGAGCGCGGCCATGTCCGCGTGCGGGTAGACCTGCACGGTCGCGCGCGACAGGCGCATCCCGTCGATCAGCGACGCATGGTTCAGCGCGTCGGAGAAGATCGTCGCGCCCTTGCCCGACAGCGCGGTGATCGCGGCGAGGTTCGCCATGTAGCCGGTGCTGAAGTACAGCGCACGCGGCGCGTCGGAGAAGCCGCCGGAAAAGCCCGCGAGCTCGTCCTCGAGCCGCGCGTGCGCGCGCGAGTGGCCGCCGAGCAGGTGCGAGCCGCCGCTGCCGGAGCCGTAGCGCTGCGCGCCTTCGCCGAACGCGGCGACGAGCGCCGGATGCGCGGCGAGGCCGAGGTAGTCGTTGCTCGCGAAGCCGACGATCGTGCGGCCGTCGACGCTCATGTGCGCGTCGCACGCGGTGTCCGCGGTGCGGCGCAGGCGGCGCAGGCCTTGTGCGTCGAGCTCGGCAAGGCCGCGCTGCAGGGTGTCGAGCAGGGTCATCGGGTGATCTCCGCGAGGGTGGCGTCGAGTGTGTCGCGCGTGCGCTGCGCGAGCCACGCGATGTCGTCATGAGTCATCACGTACGGCGGCATCAGGTAGACGGTCGTGCCGATCGGGCGCAGCAGCAGCTCGCGTTCGAGCGCGCGTTCGAAGAAGCGCCGCGAGAAGCCGCGCGCCGCGTCGCCGTCGAGCGCGACGTCGAACGCGAACAGCGTGCCGCGCTCGCGCAGGTGGCGCACCCGGGGATGCGCGGCGAGCGGCGCGAGTGCGTCGCGCAGCGCGGCGGAGTTGCGTGCATTGCGCGCGAGCACGTCGTCGCGCGCGAACAGGTCGAGTGTCGCGAGCGCCGCGCGGCACGCGAGCGGGTTGCCCGTGTACGAGTGCGAATGCAGGAAGCCGCGCGTCGTGTCGTCGTCGTAGAACGCCGCGAAGATCTCGTCGCGCGACAGCACCAGCGACAGCGGCAGGTAGCCGCCGCTGATGCCCTTCGACAGGCACAGGAAATCGGGCCACACGCCGGCCTGCTCGCACGCGAAGAAGGTGCCGGTGCGCCCGCAGCCGACCGCGATCTCGTCGGCGATCAGGTGCACGCCGAATTCGTCGCACAGCGCGCGCAGCCCGCGCACGTACGACGGATCGTGCATCGCCATGCCCGCCGCGCACTGCACGAGCGGCTCGACGATCAGCGCGGCGATCTTGCCGTTGCGCTCGACGAACAGGCGCCGCACGTCGGCGAGCGCGCGGCCCGCGACGTCGGCGGCCGTCTCGCCCGGCTGCGCGAGCCGCGCGTCGGGCGACGCGACGACGTGCGCGTGGCGGATCAGCGGGTCGTACGCGTCCTTGAACAGCGCAACGTCGGTGACGGCGAGCGCGCCGATCGTCTCGCCGTGATAGCTGTTCGCGACGCAGACGAATTCCTGCTTTTCCTTGAGGCCGCGATTGCGCCACGCGTGGAAGCTCATCTTCAGCGCGATCTCGACGGCGGACGCGCCGTCCGACGCGAAGAACGCATGGCCGAGCGTGTGCTGCGTGAGCGCGGACAGCCGCTCGGCGAGCTCGATCGCGGGCTCGTGCGTGCAGCCCGCGAGCATCGCGTGCTCGAGCGTGTCGAGCTGGTCCTTCAGCGCGGCGTTGATGTCCGGGTTCGCATGGCCGAACAGGTTGACCCACCACGAGCTGATCGCGTCGAAATAGCGGCGGCCGTCGCGGTCGTACAACCACAGGCCAGCGCCGCGCGCGACGGGAATGAGCGGCATCCGCTCGTGGTGCTTCATCTGGGTGCAGGGGTGCCAGACCGCGCGCAGGCTGCGCGCGACCCAGTCGTCGGTCGCTTGCGTACTCAAAACGGCTCCGGTGAGAAACAGGTGGCGCGCGGCATCGTCGGGGATGCGTCGCGGCCGGTATCGGATGACGGCCATGCAAGCCGTCAGGGCGGCGTGCAAAACACGGCATGTAAAACACGAAACGCGCTGAGATTAGCGTGTTCCGCCGCGCCTTGCACTACCGGTTACAAACGCCGCAAAGCCTTGGCTGGCGGGATTTTGACGCAGATCCGGGCGGCTCGGGACGGTACGGCTCAGAAGCCCCGAAATGCGTGCAGATGACGACGTCCGAGTGACGCCCCCCAGTAGAAAAAAATCATGATTCGCCGGTCCGGAATGCGCGGGAAAACAGGGCGCGAAGGCGCGCGCGGGCCGACGCGCGGCCGCGTCATCACACAAGCGAACGGGAATCGAAACAGGGGATGGGGTGGATCAGGCGAACGCGCGATCAGCGCGCCGCGAGCGAACGTGCGGCCTGCGCGTCGTCGTCGCGCTCGCCGCTGTCCGCGGTCTGCGACGTATTCGCGTTCCACACGACGCGATCGTTGACCGCATACAGCCGGCAAGCGCCCGCGCCTTGCTTCGCGCAGTTGTCGAGCGCGAGCGCCATCGGATCGTCGCCGCCCTCGGCCCATGACCACGCGCCTTCGGCCGACACCGCGAACGCGCGGCTCGGGTGCTGGTTCAGGAAGCGGCGATAGCCGTCGCGGCCGGCTGCGTCGATGAACGGCACCGCGTCGACCGCGTCGATCGACGCATAGCCCGACGCCTTCGGCTCGTGCGGGTTCGCCACTGCGTAGCGCACCGCGGTCGGCAGGTTCAGCTTGGCCAGGAACGCGTGGACGGCGGGCCACCAGACCGGCACGCCGTCGCGGTCGACGATCAGCCGGTGCGCGTCGTCCTTGTAGCGGCCGAAATCGACGAACTCCGCGCGGGTGCCGTGCGACGCATACGCGTCGTGCATCTGCGCGACGAGCGCCGGCGTCCACACCGAGTCGTTGTCGCCGTAGAGCCACAGCGACTGCACCGCGGTGCGCGCGCCGTACTGGTCGAACGCGTCGACGAGATTGCGCTGCCAGCCGTCGCACAGGTCCTGGCGCAGCCCGCCGGAGAAATTGATGATGCCGCGCACGCCGGCCGCCGCTTCGGTGCCGTAGGCGATCGATGCGAGCCCGCCGTGCGACGTGCCGGCGACGACGATGTGCGACGCATCGACGTACGACTGGTGTGACATGTAGCGGATCGTCGCGCCGATGTCGGCCGCCTGCGCGAGACCGTTCTTCGCGACGTTGCAGCCTTCCTGCTGATAGGTGCCGCCGGAGCCGGCGAAGCCCTGGCGGTTCGGCGCGATCACCGCATAGCCGCGGCGCACGAATTCGCGCGCGAACGCGAGCGGGCGGCTGCGCGGCTGCTGATGGAGGTCGCCGGGATTCTTGCCGTGGTTGAACACGACGAGCGGGAACGGGCCGGGGCCATCCGGCTTGAACAGCGTGGCTTCGAGGGTAACGGTGCCGGATGCGTCGGCCGGGATGCGGATGATCTGTTCGTTCAGGTCGGCGGCAACCTGGGGCAGGCCCGAGGCGCCGTAGTCGAAGCGTTCGGCGCGGGCGAGCGGCCCGCTCGAGGCGCCGGCGTTCGGCAGCGTGTCGGCCAGCGCGGCCGACAGCGCGCACGCTGCCATCCATCCCACCAGTACCTTGCTGAACGCCATTCGTAAGCCCTGCCATGCAACTCGACCAAACCAGGGCTCATCGTAGCCTGACAATTTTGGGTAGTGCAATGCGGGAATTACCCGGCGTCTGACACAGCAACTATTTATCAGCGCTCGCTTACATCGCCGTCAACGTAGCGCCAGAAACCCTGCTCGTCGCGCTCGAAACGGCTCGTCTCATGAAGCCGGTATGCGCGCCCGCCGACCTTGTAGCGGGCCACGAACTCGACCTCCGCGTGGCGCTCGTCGAGCGGCGCGTGGCGCTTCACCGCGAGGCCGAGCCAGCGCGGCGCGTCGGGCGCAGTGGGGTCGGCATCCAGATCTGCGGGGCAGGTGCGGACGGCCCACGTCGCGCGCAGGTAGTCGGTCGCGCCGAGCACGTACGCGCTGTACCGCGAACGCATCAAGTCGAGCGCGGTCGGCGCCGCCTCGCCGCCGTCGATGAAACGGCCGCAGCACGCGGCGTAGCGGGGCGCCGGCGCGCGGCCGGCGGGAAGCGGGGACGCGCCGCCGCATGGGCACGCGTCAGGTCGGGACAGAATCATGCGAAAGAGGAATTAACGACGTTGGGTTGTTACCAGGCCAGCTCGATGCCGTCGTACTGGAAGAAGCGGCCGTTCGCGAGCGCGAGGTCGGCGGCGGCTTCGGCGAGCACGCGCCGCATGCCGGTCACGCTCGTCTCCGGATCGATCGCCGCTTCCGCGCCGCCCATGTCGGTGCGCACCCAGCCCGGATGCAGCGACACGCACGCCGCGTGACGCGTCTGCAGCGACGCGATGCGCAGCACGTCGTTCAGCGCGGCCTTGCTCGCGCGATACAGCCAGCCGGTCGTGCCGGTCGCGTCGGCGATGCTGCCCATCCGGCTCGACACGACCGCGAGCACGCCCCGCGCATCCTCGACGAGCGGCAGCAGGATCGGCAGCAGCTGCATCGGGCCGCGCACGTTGGTGTGCATCACCGCGTCGAAATCCTCGGCGGCGATCGTTTCGACCCCTTCGGTGCGCGGCCCGTAGACGCCCGACACGACGATGGCGACGTCGAGCCGCTCGCCGTCGAGCTGCCAGCCGAGCGCGGCGATCTGCTCCGGTTGCGCGATGTCGAGCGGATGCGCGTGCGCGCCGAGTTCGCGCAGCGCGGCCAGCGATGCGTCGTCGCGCGCGGTGGCGATCACGTTCCAGCCGTCGCGCCGGTATTGCCGGACGAATTCGCGGCCGAGGCCGCGCGATGCGCCGATGATCAATGCGGTTTTCATGTACGACGCTCCTTGGCAGTGGTGCCGTTTGGTCAGAGGAGTTCGATGCCCATCGCGGTGGCTTCGCCGCCGCCGATGCACAGGCTCGCGACGCCGCGTGTGCCGCCGCGTGCGCGCAGCGCGCCGATGAGCGTGACGAGGATGCGCGCGCCGGACGCGCCGATCGGGTGGCCGAGCGCACAGGCGCCGCCGTTCACGTTGACGCGGTCGTGCGCGAGGTCGTGCTCCTTCATCGCCGCCATCGCGACGACCGCGAACGCCTCGTTGATCTCGTACAGGTCGACGTCGGCTGCGCGCCAGCCGTTGCGCTCGAACAGGCGGCGGATCGCGCCGACCGGCGCGGTCGTGAACTTCGCCGGCGCCTGCGCGAACGTCGCATGGCCGACGACGCGCGCGAGCGGTGCGACACCGAGCCGCGCGGCGGTGGACGCGCGCATCATCACGAGCGCGGCCGCGCCGTCGGAGATCGACGACGCGTTCGCGGCGGTGACGGTGCCGGTCTTGCCGAACGCGGGCTTCAGCGACGGGATCTTCGACGGATCGGCCTTGAACGGCTGCTCGTCGCGCGACACGACTGTCTCCCCCTTCTTGCCGGCCACCGTCACGGGCGCGATTTCCCAGCCGAACGAGCCGTCCTCGTTCGCGCGCTTCGCCCGTGCGAGCGACTCGATCGCGAACGCGTCCTGCGCGTCGCGCGAAAACGCGTACTCGGCCGCGCATTCGTCGGCGAACGTGCCCATCAGGCGGCCTTTGTCGTACGCGTCCTCGAGGCCGTCGAGGAACATGTGGTCGAGCACCTGGGCGTGGCCCATGCGCATCCCGCCGCGCGCCTTCGGCAGCAGGTACGGCGCGTTGGTCATGCTTTCCATGCCGCCCGCGACGATCACGTCGGCCGAGCCGGCGGCGAGCATGTCGTGTGCGAACATCGCCGCGCGCATGCCCGAGCCGCACATCTTGTTGATCGTCGTGCAGCCGGTCGAGAGCGGCAGGCCCGCGCCGAGCGCCGCTTGCCGCGCGGGCGCTTGGCCCTGGCCGGCGGGCAGCACGCAGCCCATCAGCACTTCGTCGATCCGGTCCGGGGCGACGCCGGCGCGCGCGAGCGCCGCACCGATCGCGGCGCTGCCGAGCTGCGGCGCCGCGAGCGACGCGAAGTCGCCCTGGAATCCGCCGATCGGGGTGCGCGCCGCCGATGCGATGACGATCGGATCGTTGTGATCGATAACTGACATGTTCGTCTCCTGTCGGCCCGAGTTGGCGCTTCAGCGCCTACACCGGCCCCATGCTTCGCACCGGGCCGGCATGAGCCGTTAGCCCTTACTCCGTTCCCGCGCAAGGCTTCAACGTATCCGCGACGGACTGCGCGACTTCGGTGAGCTGCGCCGCATCGGCCGCGACCATGTCGTTGCCGCGTGCGTGGTCGCCGCGCGCGCCCAGCGCGGCGACCGCGCGCCGGTAGGTGCCGTCGAGCGCGTCGGGGTTCGACACGGCCATTCCGAGGTCGCGCATGCGGCCGTCGTGCACGCCGTACACGAGCGCGTGCACGGTGAGCTGCTGGCCGCGCGCCCACGCGTCGTTGACGATCGTCGTGCGGCACACGTTGACGACCTGCTCGATCGCGTTCAGCTCGATCAGGCGGCGGTAGCGCGCCTCGCCGACCGGCCATTCGTCGAGCAGCGCCGCGTGCCGCTCGCGCACGTCCTGCACGTGGTGCAGCCAGTTGTCCGCGAGGCCGACGCGGCGGTTGTGCAGCGCCGCGTTCACGCCCGAGCAGCCGTAGTGGCCGACCACCATGATGTGCTTCACGCGCAGGATGTCGACCGCGAACTGGATCACCGACAGGCAGTTGAGGTCGGTGTGCACGACGACGTTCGCGATATTACGGTGCACGAACACTTCGCCCGGCGGCAGGCCGATGATCTGGTTCGCCGGCACGCGCGAATCCGAGCAGCCGATCCACAGGTATTCCGGCGCCTGCTGGTCGGCGAGACGCGAGAAGTATTGCGGATCGTCGGCGAGCTTGCGCTTGACCCAGGCGTCGTTGTTGTCGAACAGGTGTGAGAGCGGGTGGTCGTTGGTATTCATCGGGTTGGGATTCCGGGTACGGAAAACGGGTCGGTATCAGGGCGGTTTCGGGGCGTTTCAGGCGGCGCGCTGCGCGCCGCCTTCGTCGTCGTCCGCCGCGTCGAAGCGATCGGGGTAGCGCACGCAAAAGCGCAGCGACGCGTCGTACGGATGGAAATCGGGCAGTTCGCCCTGCAGCAGCCGGTCCTTGCTCGCCTGCCACAGGGCCGGCTCGAAGAAATCGGCGTGGTATTTCAAGAATACGTCGCGCACGCGCGGATCGCCGAGCAGGAACGGCCCGTAGGTTTCGGGAAAGATGTCGTGCGGGCCGATCGAGTACCACGGCTCGCCGGACAGCTCGTCCTCCTCGTGGCGCGGCGGCGGCACGCGGCGCACGTTGCAGTCGGTCAGGTACTCGATTTCGTCGTAGTCGTAGAACACGACGCGGCCGTGGCGCGTGACGCCGAAGTTCTTGTACAGCATGTCGCCGGGGAAGATGTTCGCCTTCATCAGCTCCTTCACCGCGTTGCCGTACTCCCGCACGCCGTGCTCGACTTCCGCGTCGGTGCCGTTCTGCAGGTACAGGTTGAGCGGGACCATCCGACGCTCGATGTACAGGTGCTTGATCACGAGGTTGTCGCCCTCGTATTCGAGCAGCGACGGCACTTCCTTCTCGAGCTCGCGCAAGAGCGCGTGGTCGAGCCGCGCGAGCGGCAGCGCGACGCTCGAATATTCGAGCGTGTCGGCCATCCGCCCGAGCCGGTCGTGGCGCTTGACGAGCTGGTACTTCTCCATGATCTGCGCGCGCGTCGTTTCCTTCGGCGGCGGGAAGCGGTCCTTGATGATCTTGAACACGTACGGGAACGACGGCAGCGTGAACACGAGCATCACGAGGCCCTTGATCCCGGGTGCGACGATGAAGCGGTCGCTCGAGTGCGACAGGTGATGCAGCAGGTCGCGGTAGAACAGGTTCTTGCCCTGCTTCTGCAGGCCGACCGACGTGTAGATTTCCGCCTTCGGCTTGCCCGGCATGATCGAGCACAGGAAGTCGACGTACGCGGACGGCACGCCCATGTCGACGAGGAAGTACGAGTGCGAGAAGCTGAAGATGATCTGCAGCTGGTCGCGGCGCAGCAGCACCGCGTCGAGCGCGAGCAGGCCCGGGCGCGTGTGGCGGATCGGCACCGCGAACGGCAGCACGCGGTCGCCGTTGATGATGCGGCCGATCACGTATCCGGTCTTGTTGCGGAAGAACAGCGACGACAGCACGTGGATCTGGAAATTCGGCGCTTCGTCGAAGCGGCCGAACTCGTCGTGGATCGCCTGCATCACGCAAGCGATGTCGCGCTCGAGATCCTCGAACGGCGGCTCGAGCTGGAAGTTCGTGACGATGCGCTCGAGCGTGACCGCGAGCCCGTCGGTGCCCGGGTAGTACGCGCGGTAGGTCGGCTTCGCGGCGGGCTCGTCGTTCTCGAGGTATTCCGTCGAGATCGCCGGGCGCACGAAGATGAAATCGTTGTTGAAGTACGAGCGGTGCAGGATCTTGCAGCACACCGAGTTGAAGAACGTTTCCGCGCACTCGGGCTGGCGGTGCGACGTCAGGAGGCCGATGTAATGCAGCTTGATCTGCTGCCAGACCTCGTCGTCGATGTTCTCCGCGTCGTATTCGTCTTCCAGCACCTCGACGCATTCCTGCACGCGATCGTCGTACGACGTGATGCGCTCGCGCGCGAGCCGCTGCAGCCCGTGCCAGTCCGCGCGCTCGAACAGGGCCTTCGCCTCGACGGCCGCCTCGCGGAAGATCCGGTAGTGGCGGTCGAAGTTCTCGAGCATGGTCTGCGCGACATCGAAGCCGATCTGCGACGACAGCAGTTTGGGGAAGTGATTCATTGCGTGCAGGCTCATGGGCGGTAAGCACTCGGTATTTTAGCGTCCGGGCGCCGGATTCAGCGCATCCGGCGGCGGGCCGGACGGCGCGTCATCGGGGGCGTTGCCCGGCGTTCCGCGACGTTCGGGGCTTCTTCGCATAAAGATACAGGTACGGAACCGAATCTGACGCGAACTTTTTTTGACGCGCGGGCGGCCCGGGCGACGCCCGCCGCGAGACGGCGATAGAATCGGCGGAACGCCCGCGGCGGCCCGGCCGCACGCCGGCCCCGCATGCATAACGACGAGACGCCCCACCGATGAACGCACTGGAACACCAACTCGACTATCCCTTCGCCGATACGCTGCCCGCCGCGGGCGACGCGTTCGAGGTCGCGCCCGGCGTGCGCTGGCTGCGCATGCCGCTGCCGTTCTCGCTCGATCACATCAATCTCTGGCTGCTGCGCGACGAGATCGACGGGCAGGCCGGCTGGACGATCGTCGACTGCGGGATCGCGTCGGACGCGATTCGTGAGCACTGGGAACGGATCTTCGACACCCATCTCGACGGCCTGCCGGTGCTGCGCGTGATCGTCACGCACTGCCATCCCGATCACTTCGGGCTTGCGAACTGGCTGTGCGAAGGCGGCGGCCAGTCGCGCTGGAAGGCGCGGCTGTGGATGACGCTCGGCGAATACATGTTCGGCTGCCTGATGGCCGCCGGCAACGGCTCGAACGCAGGCGGCGCAGCCGCGGCAGATCACTTCGCGCGCCACGGCCTCACCGATCCCGTGTCGCTCGACAAGCTGCGCAACCGCCGCAGCTACTACTCGGACCTGGTGCCGGCCGTGCCGCCGCGTTATCGCCGCCTGCGCGAAGGCGACGCGGTGACGATCGGCGGGCGCACGTGGCGCGTCGTCACGGGCTACGGCCATTCGCCTGAACATTGCGCGCTGCATTGCGATGCCGACGGCCTGCTGATCTCCGGCGACATGGTGCTGCCGCGCATCTCGACGAACGTGTCGGTGTTCGACCTCGAACCGGAAGCGAACCCGCTCGCGCTGTACCTCGAATCGCTCGGCCGCTACGAGACGATGGCCGCCGACACGCTCGTGCTGCCGTCGCACGGCAAGCCGTTCCGCGGCGTGCGCACCCGCATCGCGCAACTGCGCGCGCACCACGACGCGCGGCTCGACGAAGTGCGCACGGCGTGCGCGGAGAAACCGATGAGCGCGGCCGACATCGTGCCGATCATGTTCCGCCGCCGCGAGCTCGACATCCACCAGATGACGTTCGCGCTCGGCGAGGCGATCGCGCATTTGAACCTGCTGTGGCTTGCGGGCGAACTCGTGCGCGAGCAGGGCGACGACGGCGTGCTGCGCTTCAGCATCGCGCGCTGACTCCGCGCCATCAACCTCACGCGACGGGCTCGTAGCGCCACCCGTCGCGATTCCACTGCATCGTGTGCGTCGGTTCGAGCGCCGCGAGAAACGCCGCGTCGTGCGACGCGACGACCAGCGCGCCCGGGAAATCCGCGAGTGCCGCTTCCACCGCCCGCACCGATTCGAGATCGAGGTGATTGGTCGGCTCGTCGAGCAGCAGCAATTGCGCGGGCGTGCCGCGCCACAACGCGCACGCGAGCGCGGCCTTCAGCCGCTCGCCGCCGCTCAGTTGCCGCGCCGGCTGCGTCGCGCGCGCCGCATCGAGCTGCAGCAGCGCGAGACGGCTGCGCAGGTCGCCTTCGGCGAGCGGTGTGTCGAGCAGGCCGAGCTGCTCGACGATCGAGCGGTCCGGGTCGAGCAGCGCGAGCCGCTGGTCGAGATACGCGGCGCTCACGTGCGTCGTGCATTCGCCCGAGCGCGGTGAAAGTTCACCCGCGAGCATCCGCAGCAACGTCGATTTCCCGCAGCCGTTCGGGCCGGTGAGCGCGATGCGCACGGGCCCGCTCGCCGACCACGTGATCGCGTCCGCGGCGCCCGTCGCGCGCCACGGCAGTTGCGCGCGCTCGAGCGTGAAGAGCTGGCGGCGCGCGCTGACCTCGGTGCCCGGCAGCGACACGAGCACCGGCGCGTCGGCTTCGACGCGCGCGGCCGCCTGCTGCACGCGCTCGTCGAGCGTCGCCTTGGTGTCGTGCTGATGGCGCCGGACGTGCCCCATGACGTTGCGCGCCGCCCCCTTGCGGCTCTCGCGCGCCATCGACGACAGATTGGCCGTCTTCGCGTAGCGGAGCGATCCGGCCGCGTGGCGCTGGATCGTGTCGTGCTCCTGTTCGAGCCGGCGCCTGACGCGCCCGCGCTCGGTGCGCGCATGATCGAGCGCGGCCTGCGCGGCATCCTGCTCCGCGTCGCGCTGCGCGCGGTAGAGCGCGTAGTTGCCGCCGTACGAGCGCACGCGTTGCGGCGTCAGTTCGACGATCCGCTCGACGTCGGCGAGCAGCGCGCGGTCGTGGCTGACGACGACGAGGCCGCCGCGCCAGCCGTCGAGCGCCGCGCGCAGCCACGCGCGGCCCGGCGCGTCGAGATGGTTGGTCGGCTCGTCAAGCACGAGCAGGCCGGCGTCCGACAGCAGCGCGCCGATCAGCGCCACGCGCGCGAGCTGGCCACCGCTCAGCGCGTGCGCCGGCGTCGCGGGCTGCACGCCGTGCAGCCCGGCCGCGTCGAGCTCGGCGCGCAGGCGCTCGGCCAGGTCCCAGCGCTCGCCGATCAGGTCGAAATCGTGCGGCTCGGCGCTGCCGCCCGCGAGCCGCGCGAGCGCCGCAAGGGGCGCGTGCAGCCCGGCAGCTCGCGCGACGGTGCGCGGATCGGGCGACGCGTCGATGCGCTGCTGCGCGACGTAGGCGACCGGCACGCGGCGGTCGATCGTGCCGGCGCTCGGCGCGTGCCGCCCCGCGATCAGCTGCGCGAGCACGCTTTTGCCGATGCCGTTGCGGCCGACGATGCCGGTCGGCGTGCGATCGAGCGTGAGGTCGAGCGAATCGAACAGCGTGACGCCGGTGTCGAAGCGGAAAGAAACGTGATGAAGCGCGACGAGCGTCGCGGCGGACGTGACTTGAGCCATAAGCTCCTCCGAAAATGCATGAAACCGTTCGCGCGGCGCGCATGACGCGGCGGCGAAGACATTTTGGGAAGGCTTAGTTGTTCACTTTGGCTGGAGTCCGGCGAGAGAAAAGATCGGCGGAGTGTAGCAAGCGCGGCGCGCGATCCGCAAGCGGCGGGCGGTCACACCCGTCGCTTGCGCGCCACGGTCGGGGGCGGGTTACTGCACCGACACCGTCGCGAAGTTCTGGCGTCCGAACGGACTCACGCGGTAGCCGCTGACGTTTGCGCGCGTGAGTGCCGCCGCCGTCGGATAGCCGAGCGGAATCCACAGCGCCTGGTCGTGGATGAGCTTCTGCGCGGCTTCGTACAGCTTCGCGCGCTTGCCCTGGTCGGCCGTTTCCTTGCCGTCGGCGATCAGCTTGTCGAGCTGCGGATCGCAGTAGCGCGCGAAGTTGATGCCGGACTTCACCGCGTTGCAGCTGAACTGCGGCGTCAGGTAGTTGTCCGGATCGCCGTTGTCGCCGGCCCAGCCCATGAACAGCAGGTCATGCTGGCCGAGCTTCGCCTGCTTGATCAGCTCGCCCCATTCGATCACCTTCACTTCGGCCTTCACGCCGATCTTCGCGAGATCGGCCTGCAGCAGCTCCGCGCCGGCCTTCGGGTTCGGGTTCAGCACGCTGCCCGTCGGGCGCACCCAGATCGTCGTCGAGAAGCCGTTCGGGAAGCCCGCCGCGGCGAGCAGCTGCTTCGCCTTCGCCGGATCGTACGCATACGGCGCGACGTCCTTCGCGTAGCTCCACGTGTTCGGCGGATACGGGTTGTTCGCGGGCGTCGCGGTGTTGTCGAACACGACCTTCAGGTAGCTCGCGCGGTCGAACGCAAGATTCAGCGCCTGCCGCACCTTGTCGTTGTCGAGCGGCTTCTTCTGCGTGTTCAGCGCGACGAACGCGGTCATGAATGCGGGCGTCTGCACGACCTTCAGCGCGCTTTCGCCCCTCGCGGCGAGCACGTCCTGCGGCTTCGGCGACAGCGCGATCTGGCATTCGCCGGCCTTCACCTTCTGCAGGCGCACCGACGGGTCGGGCGTGATCGCGTAGATCAGCCGGTCGACCTTCGGCTTCGCGCCCCAGTAGGCCGGGTTCACGTCGTAGCGGATCAGCGCGTCCTTCGTGTAGCTCTTCAGCACGAACGGGCCGGTGCCGACCGGCTTCGCGTTCAGGTCCGCCTGCTTGCCCGCCTTCAGCAGCTGGTCCGCGTATTCGGCCGAGTAGATCGACGCGAAGCCCATCGTCAGGATCGGCACGAACGTCGCGTTCGGCTCGTTCAACACGAACTTCACGGTGCTGTCGTCGACCTTCGACACCGACTTCACGAGCTTGATCAGGCCCATCGACTGCGCATGCGGGAAGCCGCTCGCGCCGGCGACCTTGTGCCAAGGATTGGCGTCGTCGAGCATCCGTTCGAACGTGAACACGACGTCGTCGGCGTTCAGCGGGCGCGACGGCTTGAAATAGTCGGTGGTCTGGAACGCGACGTTCGGGCGCAGGTGGAACGTGTAGGTGAGGCCGTCGGCGCTCGCGTCCCATTTGTCCGCGAGCGCGGGCACGACCTTCTTCGTCGCTTCGTCGTACGACACCAGCGTGTTGAAGATCACGTCGGCCGACGCGTTGGTCGTGACGAGCGAGTTGTACTGCACGACGTCGAAGCCGTCCGGGCTCGATTCCGTGCAGACGGTGAGCGGCTTGGCGGCGACGAGGACGGGAGCCGCGGCCAGGGCGACCGCGGCGAACAGCTTGACGTGCATAGGTTCTCCCACGTGGCGTGTGCTTTTTGCTTGATTGATGACGGGATGCGAATGCGCCGCCCGGAGGCGACGCGGCCGGCGGATAGCATACCGTCAAAGCGCGCCTTGCGTGGAAAAAGGCGACGGAACGCGGCGAGTTGCGCGAAAAACGGCTGCGATGACGACGGAACGGCCGTTTGCGCGCCGGGCAGCCGGCGGTCGGGGCGGGAGAGAGGGCGGGGCGGGTTCGGGCGCGCGGCGGCGGCGCTCGAAAGCGGTCCGGCCGTGCGGCCGGACCCGGGGAGCTCAGTGTGCGCTTGCCTTCGGCTTGCGCGGGGCCTTCTCGAACAGGCGGTCGTACAGCCAGCGCGGCATTACGTGCAGCACCTTCGCGACGACGCCCATCTGCCACGGAATCACGCGGAACGCGCGCTGCTGCGCGATCGTTTGGGCCGCGCGCGCGGCGAAGCGGTCGGCGTCCATCAGGAACGGCATCCGGTACGGATTGTGCGCGGTCATCGGCGTGCGGATGTAGCCGGGCGCGATCGTCACGACGCCGACGCCCGCGGGGCGCAGCTCGACGCGCAGCGACTCGAGATACTTGATCGCGGCCGACTTCGACGCGCTGTACGCGCCGGAGCCCGGCAGCCCGCGCACGCCGGCGACGCTCGCGACGCCGACGAGCGTGCCGTGGCGGGCGGCCGTCATCGGGCCGACGAACGGCTCGAAGGTCGCGACCATCCCGAAGTAGTTGATGTCCATCACGTCGCGGAACGCGGCCAGGTCGCCCTGGCCCGTCACCGCGCCCTGGCTGATGCCCGCGTTCGCGATCACGACGTCCGGGCAGCCGTGCGCGGCGATGAACGCCGCCGCGGCGCCCGCGAGCGCGTCGGGGTCGCGCACGTCGGCGGAATAGACGGAGATGGACAGCGCGGGAAAGCGCCGCGCGAACGCTTCGAGCGCGTCGGTGCGGCGCGCGACGAGCGCGAGCGTCGCGCCCTGGCGCGCGTATTCCTCGGCCAGCGCGAGGCCGAGGCCGCTCGATGCGCCGGTGATGAAGACCTTCAGCGGAGTTGTCATGCCGACGCCGGGACGGGGATCAGAGCTTCTTGTCCTGGACCTGCTTCACGAGGTAGTCGAGGACCTGCGCGGTGCCTTCGAGGCTGTTCGTGTAGGCCGGACCCGTCTTGTACTTGCCCTGCACGACGATCGTCGGCACGCCGTCGATGTTGTAGCTCTTCAGCAGCTCGGCCGACTGCTTCACCTGGCCCTGCACGCTGAACGAGTTGTACGCGTCCATGAACTTCTTCTTGTCGACGCCCTGCGTCGCCAGGAAGTCGGCCTGCGCCTGCGGCGTCAGCAGGTAGTTCTTCTGCTTGTGGATCGCATTGAAGATCGCCGGCGTGACCTTCTCGGAGATGCCGAGCGCGGACACCGTGTAGAACAGCTTCGAGTGCGGGACGAAATCGTCGCGGAACGCGACCGGGATGCGCTTGAAGTCGATCTTGTCGCCCTGTTTCTTCACCCAGGCCTCGACCGTCGGCTCGAACTCGTAGCAGTGCGGGCAGCCGTACCAGAAGAATTCGATCACCTCGACCTTGCCGGCCGGCGCGGACACCGGCTGCGGCGCTTTCATCACCTCGTAATCCTTGCCGGCGACGGGTGCGGACGGAGCGGCCTGGGCGAAACCGGCCGCGAGGCTCAGGGACAGGAGAAGCGTGCTCAGCAGTTTTTTCATGTTGTGTATGGCAGATCTTTGTTCGGGAAGCGAAACGTGACAGGGGCGGCGGTGCGGCCGGTCTTACTGCTTCGTGAAACGGATCACCGCCGTGTCGACTCCTGCATCGGACAGGCGCTGGCGTGCCGAGTTCATATCCTCGAATTTCGAGAACGGGCCCACGCGCACGCGGAAATACGTGACACCGCTGACATCGCGCTTCGACACCTTCGACTCGAAGCCCTGGAAGCCGAGGCGCGCGCGCTGCTGCTCGGCGTCGCCTTCCGTCTTGTACGCGCCGACCTGCAGGAAGTAGCCGGTGTTCGCGTCGCCCGCGCTCGGCGGCTTCGCGGCATTGCCGGCGTTGTTCGCGGCCTGCTGTTGCGCCTTCTGCGCGGCTTGCAGTTGCGCCTGCTTCTGCGCGGCGAGGCGCGCGAGGTCGTCTTCGCCCGCCTGCTGTTGCTGCTGCGGCTGCTGCTGTTGCGGCTTCTTCGGCGGCGTATTGTCGGCCGCCTTCGGCGGGACGGCGACGCCGTTGTTTGCCGAGTTGTTCGAACCGTTCGACGCATGCGACCCGTTTGAACCATTCGAACCATTCGACGCGTTCGCCCCATTCGATGCGGTCGACCCGCTGGAGCCGTTCGACCCGCCGTTCGACGGCGGCACTTCGACGATCTGCGGCTCGGGCAGCAGGCCGCCGCCCTGGGTCTGGTTCGCGGCCTGGCCGGGCGCGGTGTTCGGCGGCGCCGGCTGCGCGGCCTGCGGCACCGGCTGGCCGGGCGTCTTGCCCTGCAGCGCGCGGTTCGGATCGAACTGCTGCGGCTGGCTCGCGCCGGTGTCGGCCGGCGGCGGCGCGACCTTCGACACGAACGGCGACGGCGAGCGCGTGATGTAGAGCGCCACCACCACGGCGATCGCGAGGCCGACGATCAGGCCCAGCACGATGCCCAGAAATGTTCCTCCGGCTTGTTTCGATTGCTTCGACGTGCGGCGTGGTTGTGCCATTGCTTGAGTCACCTGCAAAAAGAATCGTGAAAAGGCCACGGCGGGCGCAGCCGCGGCCTGTCTGCCCGCTCGGGCAACTTACATCTTGGCGGGCGCGGAGACGCCGAGCATCGCCAGGCCGTTCTCCAGCACCTGCCGGGTCGCGGCGAGGAGCGCGGCGCGCGCGGTGCGCGGCGCTTCGTCGTCGACCAGCACGCGCTCCGCATTGTAGAACGAGTGGAATTCACCAGCGAGATCGCGCAGGTAGAACGCGACCGCGTGCGGCGCCAGCTCGTTCGCCGCATGCGCGAGCATGTCCGGATACTCGGCGAGCTTCTGCATCAGCGACGCGGCCTGCGTGCTCGTGAGCTGCGACAGGTCGGCGCCCGGCAGCTGCGCGGCGTCGCCGTTGTAGCGCGACTTCAATTCGTTGAGCACCGAGCAGATCCGCGCGTGCGCGTACTGGACGTAGTAGACCGGGTTCTCGTCGTTCTGTTTCAGCGCGAGGTCGATGTCGAACACGAACTCGGTGTCGGCCTTGCGGGAGATCAGGAAGAAGCGCACCGCGTCGCGGCCGCGCGTGATCGTCGCCTCGTCGATCAGGTCCGGCGCCGCCTCCTGGCCCGGCGCCGCGCCGCCCGACCATTCGATCAGGTCGCGCACGGTCACGTAGCTGCCCGCGCGCTTCGAGATCTTCACTTCCTGGCCGTCGCGCATCACGGTGACCATCTTGTGCAGCACGTAGTCGGGGTAGCCCTTCGGGATGCCGATGTGCAGCCCCTGCAGGCCGGCGCGCACGCGCGCGATCGTGCCGTGGTGGTCCGAGCCCTGGATGTTGATCACCTTCGTGAAGCCGCGCTGCCACTTGGTCACGTGGTACGCGACGTCCGGCACGAAGTACGTGTAGGTGCCGTCGGTCTTGCGCATCACGCGGTCCTTGTCGTCGCCGTTGTCGGTCGTGCGCAGCCACAGCGCGCCGTCCTGCTCGTAGGTCACGCCGGCCTTGATCAGCGCGTCGACCGTCTGCTCGACGCGGCCTTCCTTGTACAGCGACGATTCGAGGTAGTACTGGTCGAACTTCACGCCGAACGCCTGCAGGTCCATGTCCTGCTCGTGGCGCAGGTACGCGACCGCGAACTTGCGGATCGCCTCGAGATCCTCGACGTCGCCCGCGCCCTTGACCGGCTCGCCGTCCTTCGCGGCGACCGTCTCGCCGTTCAGGTAGTCGCGCGCGATGTCGGCGATGTACTCGCCGTTGTACGCGGCTTCTGGCCAGCCCGCGTCGCCCGGCTTCAGGCCGCGCGCGCGTGCCTGCGTCGAGATCGCGAGGTTGCCGATCTGCACGCCGGCGTCGTTGTAGTAGAACTCGCGGTGCACCGCGTAGCCCTGGCTCGCGATCACGTTCGCGAGCGCGTCGCCGAGCGCCGCCTGGCGGCCGTGGCCGACGTGCAGCGGGCCGGTCGGGTTTGCCGACACGAACTCCAGCAACACTTGCTTGCCATGTTCGCGCGTGGACAGGCCGAATGCGCGCCCTTCCGCGAGCACCGCGGCGATCACGGCCTGCTTGGCCGCCGCCGTCAGGCGCAGGTTGATGAAGCCGGGGCCGGCGATTTCGGCGGCTTCGACGAGGCCTTGCGCGCCAGGCTGCGCGGTGAGGGCCGCGACGATCTGCTCGGCGAGCTGGCGCGGGTTCGCGCCGAGCGGCTTGGCGAGCTGCATCGCGACGTTGCACGCGACGTCGCCGTGCGCGGCAACCTTCGGGCGCTCGAGCGTGATCGCGGGCGCGACGAAGGCCGCGTCGGCGCCCTTCAGGGCGTGGGCAACCTGCTTCACGCTATCCGCGAGCAGGGCTTCGAGGGTCTGTTTTTGGGCTGGCAGCATGCTGGTAGAAGGCTTCGTTGATGGCAGCCGGGGAGGCCGGCGGACCGGCGCGCTCTTTTAAGCGCGCGTTTCAGGGATCGTAGAATTTTAACAGGTGCTAATATGCCGCTCAGGCGCCACGCGTCCGCGAGGCCGGACGCCGGCCTGCCGGCGGCCCCAGCCGGGCCCGGCGGGCACAACAAGATGAAAAGGGAATAGTCATGATTACGTTTAAGAGCAAGGCGGCACAGGATCTCGACGTGTTGAAGGATTTCGCCGTCTACGTGCTGGGTCTCGTCGGCAAGCAGCTTGGCGAGCGCGGCGTGATTACCCACGACGAGCTGGACCACGCGATCGCGAAGCTGGAAGACGCCGTCACGCAGGCGAAGCAGGAGCGCGCGGAGCACGCCGGCCATTTCCACGAGGACGAGGACGACCACGCGCACCACGAAGTGCCGCCGAGCCTGGCGCAGCGCGTCGCGCCGTTCCTGTCGATGCTGCGCGAAGCGAAGGCCGGCCAGGCCGACGTGCACTGGGGTTTCTGACCTCCGCCGGCCGCCGGCACGACAAAAAGCCCGCTCTCGAGCGGGCTTTTTGCTGGTCATTCGTCGGGTGAAAGGGCGGCGCGCGCCGCCCGCCGATGCGGATCAGAGCTGCGGCGCAAGCGCGCGCCGCGCGTCGTCGAGCGACAGCGCCATCCGCTGCGCATAGTCCTCGAGCTGGTCCTGGCCGATTTTCCCGACCGAGAAGTACCGGCTGTCCGGGTGCGCGAGATAGAAGCCCGATACGCTCGCCGCCGGCAGCATCGCGAGCGACTCGGTGACCGTCATGCCGATCTCTTCCGCATTAAGCGCTTCGAACATGTCGCGCTTCACGAGGTGGTCGGGGCAGGCCGGATAGCCGGGCGCCGGGCGGATGCCGGCGTACTTTTCGGCGATCAGCGCGTCGTTGTCGAGCATCTCGCCGCTCGCATAGCCCCACAGGTCGCGGCGCACGCGCGCGTGCATCGCCTCGGCGAACGCTTCCGCGAAACGGTCCGCGAGCGCCTTCAGCATGATCGCGCTGTAGTCGTCGTGGTCGGCTTCGAACTGCTTTTCCTTCACGTCGACGCCGAGGCCGGCCGTCACCGCGAACATGCCGATGTAGTCGGCGACGCCCGATTCCTTCGGCGCGATGAAGTCGGCGAGCGAGCGGTTCGGCCGCATCACGCCGTCGACCACCGGGCGCACGCTCTGCTGGCGCAGGTTGCGCCACGTGAGCAGCACCTCGGAGCGCGATTCGTCGGTGTAGATCTCGATGTCGTCGTCGTTGACCGTGTTCGCCGGCAACAGCGCGATCACGCCGCTCGCGGTCAGCCAGCGGCCCTGGATCAGCCGCGCGAGCATCGACTTCGCGTCGGAGAACACGCGGCGCGCCGATTCGCCGACGATCTCGTCGTTCAGGATCGCCGGGTAGGGGCCCGCGAGATCCCAGGTCTGGAAGAACGGGCCCCAGTCGATGTAGTTCGCGAGCTCGTTCAGGTCGTAGTTCTTGAACACGCGGCGGCCGATGAACTTCGGCTTCACGGGCGTGGTGTTCGCCCAGTCGACCTTGGTCTTGTTCGCGCGCGCCTCGGCGAGCGTGACCATCGGCTGCGCCTTGCGGTTCGCGTGCTGGTCGCGGATCCGCTCGTAGTCGGACTTCAGCTCGTCGAGATACTTCGCCGCGCCTTCGTCGGACAACAGGCTCGACGCGACCGACACCGAGCGCGACGCGTCCGGCACGTAGACCACCGGGCCTTCGTAGTTCGGCGCGATCTTCACCGCCGTGTGCACGCGCGACGTGGTCGCGCCGCCGATCAGGAGCGGAATCTTCTTCACGCGGAAATAGTCGTCGCGCTGCATTTCCGACGCGACGTACGCCATTTCCTCGAGGCTCGGCGTGATGAGGCCCGACAGCCCGATGATGTCTGCGCCCTCGACCTTCGCCTTTGCGAGGATCTCGTTGCACGGGACCATCACGCCCATGTTGACCACTTCGAAGTTGTTGCACTGGAGCACGACCGACACGATGTTCTTGCCGATGTCGTGCACGTCGCCCTTCACGGTCGCGATCACGATCTTGCCCTTCGCGCGCACGTCGCCGCCCGCTTCCGCGAGCAGGCGCTTCTCTTCCTCGATGAACGGGATCAGGTGCGCGACCGCCTGCTTCATCACGCGCGCCGATTTCACGACCTGCGGCAGGAACATCTTGCCCTGGCCGAACAGGTCGCCGACGATGTTCATCCCGTCCATCAGCGGGCCTTCGATCACGTTGATCGGGCGCCCGCCCGCCGCGTCGATCTTCGCGCGCACTTCCTCGGTATCCTCGACGATGAAGGTCGTGATGCCGTGCACGAGCGCATGCGAGAGCCGCTTCTCGACCGGCTGGTTGCGCCACTCGAGGTTCTCTTCCTTCTTCGCGCCCCCCGCCTTGAACTTGTCGGCGATTTCGAGGAGCCGGTCGGTCGAATCCGCGCGGCGGTTCAGGATCACGTCCTCGACCCGCTCGCGCAGCTCCGGGTCGAGCTCGGCATACACGCCGAGCTGGCCCGCGTTGACGATGCCCATGTCCATCCCCGCCTGGATCGCGTGGTACAGGAACACGGTGTGGATCGCTTCGCGCACCGGGTCGTTGCCGCGGAACGAGAACGACACGTTCGACACGCCGCCGCTCACCTTCGCGTACGGCAGGTTCTGCTTGATCCAGCGGGTCGCCTCGATGAAGTCGACCGCGTAGTTGTTGTGCTCCTCGATGCCGGTCGCGACCGCGAAGATGTTCGGGTCGAAGATGATGTCTTCCGGCGGGAACCCGACTTCGTTCACGAGGAAGTCGTACGAGCG